>NZ_JAGDEC010000004.1:0-376643 GCF_040148775.1 Pseudoalteromonas sp. NFXS39
CAATCTGGCGCGGATCTCATCGTAGAGCTGGGACTAATGAAAGTCTCTAATAGACTCTGAATACATTAGCGCAAACCATCTCCGTTATTTTAAATTATTAACTTGCAAAACGGGGCGTACCATACATTTTGCCCCAAAACAAGTTAGGGTAAATCCTCTAATGGTTGCTTTGAGCGAAGCAGGCATTCAAAGTGTTAATGAATGAATAAATAATCAATTCTCGTTATGTAATATAATTGGCTTCTCGTTAAAATTTTTCATAAATATTTAAGCTACTAATTTTAAAAGCCTTTTTTATGCGTGTTCCCGTAATGTATTTTCCCCATTCTCGAATAAGTAAATTCTCGGTTATAGGGTAGTCTAAACAATTGTAATTCCTTTAGGTTATGTGTAAGTTATTAATAATTAGATTATTAATAACCGTATTTTGATAATTCTGGAAATTGACACATTGAGTGTTAACGGGAATTCTCGGTAATACGCTGTCGGGCCTATTTATGGAACGTGACGAACTTTTAAAGCATGCATTTACACTTGAAGAACTTTGTCAAATTAAGCTAAACCAGAGTTCCAAGAAAAAAGATGCAGCAGAAGCAGAAGAATATGCATACAAATTACTAACCGCTTTAAAGTGTCCAATAGTTACAAAAATAGATGGGCAAGATAAATATAAATATCTAGAAGACGGCTTGTTAAAGCCAGACTTTATTGTTGGTTCCCGAAGCTTTGGAGAAAACCGCCCAAAAGATTTTTATGTTGACGTTCAGTGTATCACTGGAGGTCCGTGGGATATTACGTCTAAATCTAACCCGTATTTCGAAAATGGTAGTGCTCCAAGAAATATTTGGAAATCTAACGCTCCGTATGAGGTAGTTGATAAAGCTCCAAAGAAGAATTTTTATGGCGATGAACAAGCTTTAAAAGATGCAGTTTGGAGTACTTTTAGTAAAAAAACTCAAAAGTATGGGCTGGAACGTAACTCTCCAAGATTTGGCTTAGTCAGTATCGCTCAAAGTTCCGAAATTGATTCGCTAATGCATTTGGGTAATATAGTGTCCGACATATGCCATACACTACAAAGACATGTAGGTAATAACGATTTTGCGTTTAATAAAATTGCAGATCTCCAAATGGAATTTTTAACAAAACAAAAAACAGGAGTAATACCTATCGTAGCTCCATTTGACAAAGATTATTGGTGTTTTTGGATAATAACGAGTCGATATTTCCCTTACGGTAACTGCTTATTTATTGTAAACACTACGGGTGTATCTAGGTCTGTTAAAGAATTTGGTAATTCTCCAGTTACAAATTGGCTTAAACAAATTCATACTATGCAAGGTTATGATTACTTTAATAAAATTGATTAAATCAGGCATAACAACGCGCTCAAGGGCGGATGTAAAAAGTTTGGCGTTAGCCAACCTTAAACTCACATTTAGCGCGAAAATCCTAACTAGGAAATGTCCAAATACGAGTTTGCTCGAGATCCTGATTTTCAGATGTAGATACATAAACAAAAAGAGCATTGTATATAGCGCGATATAAATGGCGCTTACAATGCTCTTCAAAGACTACTTTAAAATAACGAGGTTATTTAAGTGAGTCGTTAATTTCTTTTAGTGTTGCAACTGGGTCTGCCGATTGGGTGATTGGGCGGCCTACAACTAAATAGTCGCTGCCATCTTCAACGGCTTGTTTTGGTGTCATGATGCGCTTTTGGTCACCTGCATCACTGCCTGCAGGGCGAATACCAGGAGTAACCAGTTTAAAGTCTGCGCCAAGTTCTGCTTTTAGCTTTTTCGCTTCTTGTGCTGAGCACACTACCCCATCAAGGCCTGATTCTTTAGCAAGGTTTGCTAGGTAAATTACTTGCTCTTCAGGTGTTTTATCTACACCTAAACGAGTAAGCTCTGCGGCATCCATACTAGTTAATACAGTTACTGCAATCAGTAATGGCGCGTCATCACCAAACTGCTCTAAAGCTTGTTTTGCTTTAGTCATCATTTCAACGCCACCAGAGGCATGCACGTTAACCATCCATACACCCATTTTTGCAGCTGCTGTTACAGCTTTAGCCACTGTGTTTGGAATATCGTGAAATTTTAGGTCTAAGAATACATCAAACCCTAAGTCGATTAGTTCCTTAACAAAGCTAGGACCAAAATACGTGAACATTTCTTTGCCTACTTTAAGACGACACGTATCAGGCGATAATTGCTTTACAAACGCAAGAGCTGTTTGTTGATCATCGTAATCAAGGGCAATTAATACTTTTTTTGAATCTTCGACAGACATAACTTTCCTAAAAACTAATGGACTAATATGAATTAAAAACCGTCTATGCCACGGCTTGGAACAATTGTTTCCCAGTGCTTACAAGATGGACATACCCAATAAATGGTATGACTGGTAAAGCCACAGTGTTGGCACTGAAAATCAGGTTTGGTTGCGATATAAGACGTTACTAGCTTATCAATTTGATCGAGTACATCTTTAATATCGTTGTTTTGTTTGGCAAGTAGCTGTAATAAAAAGCTAAAGCCACGAATAGTTGGATGACGCTTTAAACTATCCGTTAAAAATTTTATCGCTTGCTCTATGTGACCTTGCTCAAGTAAGGCTTGGCAGTGTTTTATTTTTATTAATACGCCACCTTTATCGAGCAGTTCATTAAGTAATTCGTAAAACTGATGCGTTAAATTTAGCTTTTGATAGCTCAGTGCAAGCTCTTCAATAAATACCGGCGCAAAAAACGTGAACTGACTGATTAGCTCGCGCCAATAGTAAATTGCTTTTACATAATCTTCATTGGTAAAGGCACTGTGACCAAGCTCATATAATGGACGAATGGCTTTATGGTTTAAGCTAATGGCTTTACGCATAATTTGCGTATCATTATCTTGTAAGGCCGCTTCACAGTAAAAATTGGCAATGGCTTTTACATGCTGAGGTTTAGTGAACAACTCACTGTGGGCCTCGTACATGTTAATGCCCTTTTCCCATTCACGAGTTTGTGAATAAAGATTAATAATTGGTTCGAGCGCTTCTTTATATCCTGCTTTTACGAGCCAAACTAAATGCTCTTCTGCGCTATCTAATAAGCCTGCCATGATGTAATCTTCAGCCAGCTCTAAACGACTGGTTGCAGCTTGTTGTTCATCAAGGCTTGGGTGTTTTAATAACAGCTCATGAATTTTAATTGCGCGGTCAAGCTCGCCACGGCGGCGAAACATAGTTGCCAGTGTTGAATAGTGTTCAACTGAGTCGGCAGCAACTTCAAGTAGATTGATAAGGTGCTCTAAGCCTTGGTCTTCTTCTCTGTCTAAGAGAAATTTAAGGCCTTTAGAATATTCAGAGGTGATTTGGCGATTAAGCTGATGAGCTTGGTTTTTAGCGCTGTTTTTACCCATTATCCAACCGTAACCGGCTGCAACGGGTAAAAGTAAAAACAGAAGCTCAATCATGATTAGGTGTCTTTATTAGCAACAAGCTTTTTATTGTTTTTTTCAGGCGCTAATTTTTTCTTTAAACGATAATTTTGCCACTTTAACTGAGAAAATAGTGTAAAGCTTATAAAACAACCAATTGCGACACCTAAAATAAAGCAGATACTTATTACAACAGCTAGGGGTAAAGTATTACTAGCGATTAAATAATTGATTTGCACCAATTGTGGATTCTGTGAACCAAGTACAAACGCAATAAATAAACACAGCGCAATTAATACAATTTTTAATACCCTAAACAAGTAACTACTCCTGTATAAAACTAGGCAATACTCGCATTTACGCGGTCACGTAACTCTTTACCTGGTTTAAAATGTGGTACATGCTTACCGTCTAACTCAACTGTTTCGCCAGTCTTAGGATTACGACCTGTGCGAGGAGAACGATAATGCAATGAGAAACTTCCAAAGCCACGGATCTCGATGCGATCTGAGCTAGATAATGAACCGGCCATTTGTTCAAGAATTTCTTTAACGGCATTTTCAACATCTTTCACAGGGATGTGTGCATGTTGCTCGGCAAGTTGTTCTATCAATTCTGACTTAGTCATAGCGTTTCCTTAAAGAGTGGTAAAGGAAGGGCAAAACTGCCCTTCCAATTTTAAAAGACTAGATATTAGTCTTTTTGAGCATTTTTGAATGCTGCAGCCATAGCGTTTTCGAACGCTGGCTCTTCTTTCTTAAGCTTCTCTAGTACTTCTTTCTCTTCTGCTTCGAAAAGAGCTTTAACAGATAAGCTTAAAGTGCGGTTCTTACGATCAACACCAACGTATTTCGCTTCGATTTCGTCGCCTGCAGAAACTACAGTAGTAGCATCTTCAACACGCTCTTGAGCGATATCAGCTACACGGATGTAACCTTCAACGCCTTCGATAAGCTCAACAGTTGCGCCTTTCGCATCAACTTCAGTCACTTTACCTTTAACAATAGCACCTTTTTTGTTTGCGTCCAGGTAGTTATTGAATGGGTCAGCTTCGATTTGTTTAACGCCTAGAGAGATACGCTCACGCTCTGGGTCAACTTGTAATACGATAGCAGTGATTTCGTCGCCTTTCTTGAATTCACGTACAGCTTCTTCGCCAGGCGTGTTCCAAGAAATGTCTGAAAGGTGAACAAGACCGTCAATACCGCCTTCAAGACCGATGAAGATACCGAAGTCAGTGATTGATTTGATCTTACCAGTAACTTGGTCGCCTTTGTTTTGTAGACGAGCAAATTCTTGCCATGGGTTAGCAATACATTGCTTAAGACCAAGAGAAATACGACGACGCTCTTCGTCGATTTCAAGAACCATAACTTCAACAGTGTCACCTAGTGAAACAACTTTTGAAGGGTGGATGTTCTTGTTAGTCCAATCCATTTCAGAAACGTGTACTAGACCTTCTACGCCTTCTTCGATTTCAACGAAACAACCGTAGTCAGTAAGGTTAGTTACACGACCAGAAAGCTTAGAACCTTCTGGGTAACGACCAGCGATAGCTGCCCATGGATCTTCGCCAAGCTGTTTAAGGCCTAGAGATACACGAGTCTTTTCTTTGTCGAATTTAAGAACTTTAACTGCGATTTCGTCGCCAACATTAACGATTTCTGAAGGGTGCTTAACACGCTTCCACGCCATGTCTGTGATGTGTAGTAGACCGTCAACACCACCAAGGTCAACGAACGCACCGTAGTCAGTAAGGTTCTTAACGATACCTTTAACTTCTTGACCTTCAACAAGGTTAGCAAGAAGCTCTTCACGCTCTTGTGAGTTTTCTGATTCGATAACTGCACGGCGAGAAACAACAACGTTGTTACGTTTTTGGTCAAGCTTGATTACTTTGAACTCAAGCTCTTTACCTTCAAGGTGAGTTGTGTCACGTACTGGACGAACATCAACAAGTGAACCAGGTAGGAAGGCACGGATTGAATCAACTTCAACAGTGAAACCGCCTTTAACTTTACCGTTGATAACACCAGTAACAGTCTCTTGCTCTTCACATGCTTTTTCTAAGCGGATCCACGCTTCGTGACGCTTCGCTTTCTCACGAGAAAGGATAGTTTCACCGAAACCGTCTTCGATTGCGTCTAAAGCAACATCTACTTCGTCGCCAACAGCAACTTCTAGTTCACCAGCAGCATTTTTGAATTGCTCAGCAGGGATTGCACTTTCAGATTTAAGACCAGCATCAACAAGTACGATGTTGTTCTCGATTGAGATAACAGTACCTTTAACGATAGAGCCTTGCTCTGCTTCAAAACCCTTAAGGCTTTCTTCAAATAACTGCGCAAAATTTTCTGACATTATACGTCTCTAAATAATTAAATAACCAATTAGCAACCATGCTGCATGGGGTTGTTAAAATAGCGCTGGCTTCCTGCCGGCACCTTAATAAATTACTTTTTAGCTTTTGGAAGCTTTCCTGCAAGTACTGCTTCGTCGAGTAAAGTTACAACTTTATCAAACACTTGCATTGCATTGAGCTCACTAGTATCAAGCTCAATAGCGTCTTCTGCAGGAACAAGCGGCGCAACTTCACGCGTCATATCGCGGTGATCACGAGCTTTTATGTCCTCAAGTAGACCACTTAGTGTAACATCAAGACCGCGTTCATTCAACTCAGCAAAGCGACGACGAGCGCGCTCTTCAGCTGATGCGGTTAAATAAATTTTCAATGGTGCATCTGGAAACACAACTGTGCCCATATCACGACCATCGGCAATTAGGCCGCTCTCAGTACGAAACGCACGTTGACGACGTAATAATGCTTCTCTCACCCGTGGTAATGCAGCAATTTTTGATGCCGCAGCACCCACTTCTTCGTTGCGGATTGTGGTTGTGACGTCTTCGCCTTCCAAGACAATTTTAGAAGTATGTGTTTGGCTGTCGACCAAAAACTGTACATCTAAGTTTGCAGCTAACGGCACTAGCGCATCTTCATTATCTAGTTCAATTTGATGATGAAGCGCTGCAAGTGACAGCACACGATAAATCGCTCCACTGTCTAATACATCCCAACCTAATTTCTCGGCTAACAAGCGACAAACAGTTCCTTTACCTGAACCACTTGGGCCATCGATGGTGATTACGGGCATTGATAACGCCTGCATTTATAACCTCCTGCAATGCACACCAAAATAAATCCGCGATATTATACGTCAGTTCTTAAAATAGATCCGCATCTAGAGTGTAACTTTTTATATTTTCTTCTGTTTTATTGACTTGAGACAGACTCTAGTACTTTGAAAAACGTTGGAAAAGTTTTGTATGTACATTTAGGATCGTTAATGGTTATCGGCTTCCCGCCAACAGCAACCATCGCAAAACACATGGCAATACGGTGATCGTTGTACGTATCAATCGCTACATCATTGAATGTTTCTGGTGGTGTTATTTCGATGAAATCTTCACCCTCAACAACTTCTGCACCAACTTTTCGAAGCTCAGTAGCCATTGCATATAAACGGTCTGTTTCTTTTACACGCCAGTTATAGATATTACGAATCGCCGTTGTACCTTTTGCGAAAAGCGCAACGGTTGCGAGAGTCATCGCTGCATCAGGGATTGCATTAGCATCAATATCAACCGCGTTCAGCTCGCCTTTACGAACCACCAGCTTTTCATCGTACCAATCGATTTTAGCGCCGACTTGTTCCATAACTTTGGCAAAACCAATATCACCCTGAACAGATGCAGCACCTACCCCATTAATTTCAATTTCGCCGCCTGCTATTGCAGCCGCCGCAACAAAATAAGAGGCGCTTGAAGCATCACCTTCGACCATAATACGCTCAAGTGCTTGATACTGCTGACAGCCTTTAACGTAAAACGTTTCATAGTTGTCATGACTCACAATAACACCAAAACGCTTCATCACATCTAGGGTAATATCAATGTAAGGCTTTGATACCAGCGTGCCTTTAATGGTGATTTTTGTGTCGCCATTAAATAATGGTGCCGCCATTAGCAACGCAGTTAAGAACTGGCTCGAAATACTGCCATCAATTTCAACTTTACCGCCGTTGATTTTGCCGCCTTTAATGGCCAGTGGTGGATAGTCTTTATGCTTAAGATATTCAACATCACCACCCAGAGCTTGCAGTGCATCAACCAAATGGCCGATTGGGCGCTCTTCCATACGTGGCTCACCCACCAGCTGATATTCGCCTTCTACAGCAGCTAATACAGCTGTCAGTGGACGATAAGCAGTACCAGCATTGCCTAAAAATAATGGCTCACTTGGGGTTTTAAATTTACCTGAAACCCCCTCTACGGTAGCCACTGTTTTATCTTCATTAAGCGATACATTTACGCCCAAAAGATTTAACGCACCTAGCATATGACGAATATCATCACTGTCGAGAAGGTTTTCAACAACCGTTGTGCCCTCTGCCAGTGCTGCTAACAGTAAGATACGGTTTGATAAACTTTTTGAGCCTGGCAGTGTCACACTACCATTTACTTTTGAGATTGGTTCAAGACGAAGCTGTTCCATAATTAGCTGTGCTCCTTGGCGAATTTTTCCATAAAATTAACCAAAGCTTGAACACCTTCAAGTGGCATCGCGTTATAAATGCTTGCGCGCATACCACCAACAATACGATGGCCTTCAAGGGCTAATAAGCCTGCTTCTTTTGACTCATTAATGAATTTTTCATTCAATGATTCATCGTTTAACCAAAACGGTACGTTCATGCGTGAACGGCAATGCTTGGCAACTTTATTACTATAAAAATCTGAGCTATCAATAAAGTTGTAAAGTAATTCTGCTTTTGCGATGTTTTGCTCTTCCATCGCTTTAACGCCACCGTTTGCTTCAAGCCATTCAAATACTTCAGCAGCTAAGTACCATGCAAATGTAGGTGGTGTGTTATACATGCTGCCTTGTTTAGCTTCTAACGCGTAATCAAGAATTCCTGGCTTTGCAAGGCCTTCACGTTCAAGTAGCGTTTTACGAATAATAACAATCGATAAACCAGACGGGCCGATATTTTTTTGTGCGCCAGCGTAAATAAGATCAAACTGATTTACATCAAATTCGCGCGATAAAATAGTCGATGACATATCAGCAACAATCGGTGCAGATGGATGTGATGGTACTTCGAAAATCTCAATGCCATCTACGGTTTCATTCGGGCAATAGTGGATGTACGACGCATCAGCAGGTAATTCCCAGCTGCTTGCTGGTTTGATAGAGAACTGACCATTTTGCTGTTCATCATCACGTACATTAATACTTTCAACAGCAGTGAATTTAGCAGCTTCTGAAGTAGCACCTTTAGACCATACACCGTTTTCACAGTACACAGCTGGTTTATCATCAAGGTGAAGATTCAATGGCACAGCACTGAATTGACCACGGCCACCGCCGTGCATAAATAACACTTCAAACTCATCACTAATATTCATTAAGCGACGCAGGCTTGCTTCACATTTAGCAGTAAGTGCTAAAAAGTCGCTGCTGCGATGGCTAATTTCCATCACAGAGACACCTAAACCTTGCCAATCTATAAATTCTTTTTGTGCTTTTTGCATAACTGCCGGCGGTAGCATTGCCGGTCCTGCACAAAAATTATATTTAGTCATTACTTTGCCTCATTCCAGTAATTATAGTGCGGATAAAAAAAGCGGCCGAAGCCGCTTTTTAAATCAATGTTATTCTGAAGGTGGGTTATCACCCGTTTCTTCAGTATTGGTATCGACTACTTCAACGGCCTCGCCTTCGATGGCTTCAAGCTCATCAACTTCGATTTCTTCGATACGTTGTAAACCAACTACTTGCTCTTCGTCAATAGTTCGTATCAAAATAACGCCTTGAGTATTACGACCAACCGTAGAAACCTCATTAACACGGGTACGTACTAATGTACCGCGATTAGAGATGATCATGATTTCGTCGTTTTCGTCAACTTGTACTGCACCAACCACAGCGCCATTACGCTCGCTTACTTTGATTGATACAACACCTTGTGTTGCACGGCTCTTCGATGGGTAATCTTCAAGTGCTGTACGCTTACCGTAACCGTTTTCTGTCACAGTTAGGATCGCACCATCTGACTTAGGTACGATTAACGACACAACGCGTTGGTCGTCAGCCATCTTAATACCACGAACACCCGTTGCTGTACGGCCCATTGGACGAACACCTTTGAAGCGGATTTCCGGGTTACCGTTTTCGTCTAGCACAGGGTTGCCGTTTTCATCAACAACTTCTGACTCTTCTGCTTCTTTAAAGCGGACAACTTTACCGGCATCAGTGAATAGCATGATTTCATTCGTGCCATCAGTGATATCAACACCAATTAAGCTATCACCTTCATTCAGGTTAACAGCGATAATACCGCTCGCACGTTGACGGCTGTATGCTGTAAGTGGTGTTTTCTTAACTGTACCAAACGCAGTGGCCATGAAGATGTATTTATCTTCTTCGTACTCACGTACTGGTAAGATAGCGGTAATACGCTCATCAGCTTCAAGTGGTAATAAGTTTACAATTGGCTTACCACGCGCTGCACGGCTTGCTAATGGTAACTGATAAACTTTCAACCAATATAAGCGACCTGCCGTTGAGAAACACAGAATTGTATCGTGTGTGTTAGCAACCAATAGACGCTCGATGAAGTCTTCATCTTTCATCTTAGTTGCTGACTTACCTTTACCACCACGGCGCTGTGCTTCGTAATCAGAGAGTGGTTGATATTTAACGTAACCTTCGTGAGAAAGCGTTACTACAACGTCTTCTTCATTGATTAGGTCTTCAAGGCTAATATCGTGAGCAGCTGCACTGATTTCAGTACGACGTTCGTCACCATATTGCTCTTTAATTTCTACTAGCTCGTCGCGGATAACTTCCATTAAACGATCTGGGCTTGAAAGAATGTGTAAAAGCTCAGCAATTAGATCAAGTAAGTTTTGGTACTCGTCTAAGATTTTCTCATGTTCAAGACCTGTTAGTTTGTGTAAACGTAGGTCTAAAATTGCTTGTGCTTGTTGCTCAGATAAATAGTACTGACCGTCACGGATACCTAAATCAGCGGCTAACCAGTCAGGACGTGCTACGTTATCTTCACCTGCCTTTTCAAGCATAGCTTTAACTGTACCAAGTTCCCAAGGACGAGCTGTTAATGCTGCTTTTGCTTCTGCTGGGGTTGGTGACTTACGAATAAGTTCGATAATCGGGTCGATATTCGCAAGAGCAATCGCTAAGCCTTCAAGCGTGTGAGCACGGTCACGGGCTTTACGTAAATCGAATACAGTACGACGTGTAACAACTTCACGGCGGTGAACGATAAACGCTTCAAGCATTTCTTTTAAGTTGAAACACTTAGGTTGGTTGTTATCAAGTGCAACCATGTTCATACCAAACACAGTTTGTAACTGAGTTTGTGCATATAGGTTGTTTAAGATTACTTCACCAACATCACCACGTTTGATTTCGATAACGATACGCATACCGTCTTTATCTGATTCGTCACGTAGTGCGCTAATACCTTCAATCTTCTTATCTTTAACTAGCTCAGCGATTTTTTCGATAAGGCGCGCTTTGTTAACTTGATAAGGAATTTCGTGAACAATAATGGTTTCACGACCAGTTTTTTCGTCAACTTCGATTTCAGCGCGAGCACGGATGTATACTTTACCACGACCCGTTAAATACGCCTGCTCAATGCCTTTTTTACCATTGATAATCGCCGCAGTCGGGAAATCCGGACCCGGGATATATTCAATAAGGTCAGCAATTGACATGTCTGGGTTTTGGATCAGCGCTAAACAACCATTGATAACTTCTGTTAAGTTATGAGGTGGGATGTTTGTCGCCATACCAACAGCGATACCCGAAGAACCGTTTACTAATAAGTTAGGTACTTTAGTAGGTAATACGTCAGGAATTTGCTCAGTACCGTCGTAGTTAGGTACGTAATCAACCGTTTCTTTTTCTAAATCAGCTAATAATTCATGTGACATTTTCGCCATACGGACTTCCGTATAACGCATTGCTGCCGCAGAGTCACCGTCAACAGAACCAAAGTTACCTTGGCCGTCAACAAGCATGTAGCGTAATGAGAAAGGCTGCGCCATACGAACGATGGTGTCATATACCGCGCTGTCGCCATGTGGGTGGTACTTACCGATTACATCACCAACAACACGTGCTGATTTCTTGTAAGGTTTATTCCAATCATTATTGAGTTCGTTCATTGCGAACAAAACGCGGCGGTGAACAGGCTTTAAGCCGTCACGTACGTCTGGCAATGCACGACCTACGATTACACTCATGGCATAATCAAGGTAAGAATTTTTTAATTCATCTTCAATATTGACTGGCAGAATTTCATTGGCGAGATCAGTCATTTGATTTCACATTCCTTCAGTATTGACTCATTAAGAGGCAAATCGCCGTCTTAAGAGCTTTAGTTATTATTTCCTGACCATGCTATCACAATTTATTTAGATTTACAGGCGCTAAATCTTTGCGATTTATTAATTTACCCCTATATAATGGCCTCAGATTAACGAGGAAGTTTTTTATGACCGAGCATCAAAATGTAGATAATGCAGAAATTGCAAAGTTTGAAGCCATCGCAGAACGTTGGTGGGACCGCGACGGAGAGTTCAAACCCCTTCATGAAATAAATCCTCTTCGCTTGGATTTTGTCGCAGATAAAGTGGGCGGCTTATTTGATAAGGAAACCTTAGATGTTGGCTGTGGTGGCGGCATCTTAAGTGAAAGCATGGCCCGTATGGGCGCTAAAGTAACTGGCATTGATATGGGCCAAGAGCCATTAACCGTTGCTAAGTTACATAGTTTAGAAACAGGCGTGCCTGTTGATTATATAAAAGTACCTGCAGAGCAATTTGCTGCTGAGCACCCTGCTCGCTTTGATGTTGTGACGTGTATGGAAATGCTTGAGCATGTTCCAGATCCTGCTTCTATTATTCGCGCTGTAGCAGAACTTGCTAAACCTGGTGCCGATGTATTCTTTTCAACATTAAATAAAACACCAAAAGCTTATTTGTTTGCCATTGTTGGTGCTGAAAAGCTATTGAAAATGGTACCTGAAGGTACCCATGACCATAAAAAATTCATTAAACCTGCACAGCTTATTGCATGGGCTGAAGAAGCTGGATTAAAAGTACGCGCCAGTACAGGTCTTAACTATAATCCGTTTTCTAAGCAGTACAGCTTAAACGATGATGTAAGTGTTAATTACATCCTGCACTTTGAGAAACTAGCGTGATGAGTGGTGTGCAAACACCCTCTATCGATTTTGATGCCTTTATCTTTGATTTAGATGGCACTCTACTCGATACTGCGGATGACTTAGGTGGTGCATTAAACCGCGTGTTAGCAGATGCCAATGTGGCCCCTGTTGCTGAACATGTTTATCGCCCTGCTGCTTCTAATGGTGCAAATGCATTATTAGAAGTAGGCTTTGGTGATAAATGGCCAGAACTTGAACAACTCGCTTTGCGCCAACAGCTTCTTGATTACTACGCCGAAGATATCGCTGTACACAGTAAATGCTTTAATGGCATCGAGCAGCTTTTAATTGCACTTGAGCAAAACAATATTAAGTGGGGCATTATGACTAATAAGCCCGGCTTTTTAACTGAGCCCTTAGTACAAGCTATACCCTCTTTGAGTAAAGCGATGGCGGTAGTAAGTGGCGATACATTAGCTGTTTCAAAACCATCTCCCGATCCACTTTTACACACAGCTGAGATCTTAGACGTTGATCCGTGTCGCTGTTTATATATCGGTGATGCTGAACGTGATATACAAGCTGCAAAAGCTGCCAATATGTATAGTGCAACGGCGTTATGGGGTTACATACCCAGTGTTGATGCTGCTCTTGACTGGCAAGCGGATTTCAATTGGCAAACACCCATTGATGGATTTAACCATATATAGTGTTATTTGATAGATGAAACACCATATATTGTGATTTGATTCACTTTTGAGCATTCTTTGATGATAAAAAAATCAGTCAAAATTTATTTTTAAAAACGATAAATTTTCTGGATCTTTTGTTGATTTCTACAAATTTCGTCTTCTATGAATGTTCAAAGGTTAATGGTTACTAACACAATACGTTTATCCAATAGTTATCCACAAAATGGGGCAATTCTATCCCTTGCAAAACAACGCAGACCACACTATCTTGTGATCTGCAATTTAAACAACACCAGATATTGTGGCTAAATGTTATTCAATTAGTTCACCCTGGTATTGAATAATAATAATTACATAAAGAATACCTTTGTCTTTACAACGATAATTTCCCAAGGAATACAGGCAAAACTATGAACCAACAGCTATCTGTAAGCAAACGTGACGGCCGTAAAGAGTCACTTGATCTAGATAAGATCCATCGCGTGATCGCTTGGGCCGCAGAAGGTCTAGAGAATGTGTCTGTCTCACAAGTTGAATTAAAATCTCATATTCAATTTTATGACGGCATTCGTACCGATGACATTCATGAAACAATCATCAAAGCTGCAGCTGATCAGATCTCTAAAGATACGCCTGATTACCAATACCTAGCTGCTCGCTTAGCTGTATTCCATTTACGTAAAAAAGCGTACGGTCAATTTGAGCCGCCACGCTTATATGATCACATCACGAAATTAGTTGAAGACAAACGTTATGATCAACACCTTTTGGTTGATTATACCGAGCAAGAAATTGACGAGTTAGATGCTTACATCGATCACAACCGTGACTTAAACTTCAGCTACGCTGCTGTAAAGCAACTTGAAGGTAAGTATTTAGTTCAAAACCGTGTTACTGGTGAAATTTACGAAAGTGCACAGTTTTTATATATCTTAGTTGCTGCAAGCTTATTCTCTGATTATCCAAAAGAGACGCGTATTGATTACATCAAGCGTTTTTATGATGCAGTGTCTACCTTCAAAATTTCGTTACCTACGCCAATTATGGCAGGTGTTCGTACGCCTACACGTCAGTTCAGCTCATGTGTACTAATTGAATGTGGTGATAGCCTAGACTCTATTAATGCGACATCATCTGCGATCGTTAAATATGTTTCGCAACGTGCTGGTATTGGTATTAATGCGGGTCGCATTCGTGCGCTTGGTAGCCCTATTCGTAATGGCGAAGCGTACCACACAGGTTGTATTCCATTTTATAAGCACTTCCAAACTGCTGTTAAGAGCTGTTCACAAGGTGGTGTTCGTGGCGGCGCAGCTACGCTGTTCTATCCACTTTGGCATTTAGAAGTTGAAAATTTATTAGTTCTAAAGAACAACCGTGGTGTTGATGATAACCGTGTACGTCATCTTGACTACGGTGTGCAGTTCAACAAATTAATGTATAGCCGTTTAATCAAAGATGATTACATCACATTATTTAGCCCATCAGATGTTCCGGGTCTATACGATGCGTTCTTTGAAGATCAAGCGAAGTTTGATGAGCTATACATCAAGTACGAGCAAGACGAGTCAATTCGTAAAAAACGTATTAAAGCGATTGAGTTATTCTCAATGTTTGCACAAGAGCGTGCGAGCACAGGTCGAATTTACTTACAAAACGTTGACCA
The DNA here is from genome assembly GCF_040148775.1 of Pseudoalteromonas sp. NFXS39. Classification (NCBI taxonomy): domain Bacteria; kingdom Pseudomonadati; phylum Pseudomonadota; class Gammaproteobacteria; order Alteromonadales; family Pseudoalteromonadaceae; genus Pseudoalteromonas; species Pseudoalteromonas sp. NFXS39. The sequence goes on from NZ_JAGDEC010000004.1 coordinate 15,050, forward strand.
CTGTAATACGCACAGCCCGTTTATCTCGACTGTTGCGCCAATTCGTCAATCTAACCTATGTTTAGAAATTGCATTACCAACTAAGCCTCTTAGCAATGTAATGGACGAAGAAGGTGAAATTGCCCTTTGTACGCTTTCAGCGTTTAACTTAGGTGCAATTGAGTCACTTGATGAATTAGAAGAGCTTGCAGAGCTTGCCGTACGTGCTCTTGATAACTTACTTGATTTCCAAGACTACCCTGTTCCTGCGGCTAAAAACGCAACTATGGGTCGTCGTACGCTAGGTATTGGTGTTATTAACTACGCATACTACTTAGCGAAGAACGGTAAGCGTTACTCAGATGGCAGCGCAAATGCCCTAACTCACAAAACATTTGAAGCTATTCAATATTATCTAATGAAAGCATCAAATGAGTTAGCGAAAGAACGTGGTGCGTGTCCTAAGTTTAACGAGACAACGTATTCTCAAGGCATTATGCCAACAGATACTTATAAGCGTGACCTAGATCAGTTCTGTGATGAACCTCTTCACTTAGATTGGGATTCATTACGCGAAAGCATTAAAGAGCATGGTATGCGTAACTCTACGTTATCTGCACTTATGCCTTCAGAGACATCATCGCAAATCTCTAACGCAACAAATGGTATTGAGCCACCACGAGGTCATATCAGCGTTAAAGCAAGTAAAGATGGTATCTTAAAGCAAGTAGTTCCAGATTATGAAAATCTGAAAGATAACTACGAGCTACTGTGGGATATTCCTTCAAACGATGGTTACCTACAGCTTGTTGGTATTATGCAAAAATTCGTTGACCAAACGATCTCTGCAAACACCAACTATGATCCATCTAAGTATGAAGGCGGTAAAGTACCTATGAAGGTGCTATTAAAAGACCTACTGACTGCGTACAAACTCGGTGTTAAAACTCTGTATTATCACAATACACGTGATGGTGCATCAGACTCTCAAGATGAGTTAACACCAGAGGTAGAAGATGACGGTTGTGCAGGCGGCGCTTGTAAAATCTAATTAAATTAATAACATAACAAAAGCGGGCTCATTAGCCCGCTTTGTCCTGACTGTTTTTTGAGAAATCACTATGTCTTATACAACTTTTAGCCGAAATCATAATAACCAATTACAAGAACCGATGTTTTTCGGCCAAACGGTAAACGTGTCACGTTACGACCAACAAAAGTACCCTATCTTCGAAAAGCTAATCGAAAAGCAACTTTCGTTCTTTTGGCGTCCTGAAGAGGTTGATGTAAGTAAAGACCGTCTTGACTTCCAAGCATTACCAGATCACGAAAAGCACATCTTTTTAAGTAACTTAAAATATCAAACTTTACTTGATAGTGTGCAAGGTCGTTCACCTAACGTTGCGTTACTACCAATTGTGTCTATTCCTGAGTTAGAAACGTGGATTGAAACATGGGCGTTTAGTGAAACGATTCACAGCCGTTCATACACACACATTATTCGTAACGTGACGCAATCTCCTGAGCTTATCTTTGATGATATCGTAAGCAACGAGAAAATCAGCGAGCGTGCTGATGCCGTTACTAAATATTACGACGATTTAATCAACATGATTTCTGTTTACAACCTTTACGGTGAAGGAAAACATGTGATCAACGGTGAAGAGGTTAAAGTCAGTTTATTTGACCTTAAAAAGCAACTTTACCTTGCGATGATGTCGGTTAACATCCTAGAAGCTATCCGTTTCTATGTTAGCTTTGCCTGTTCATTTGCATTCGCAGAGCGTGAATTAATGGAAGGTAATGCGAAAATTATCAAGCTAATTGCACGTGATGAAGCTCTACACCTTTCTGGTACACAACACATCTTAAACATTATGCAAGAAGGTAAAGACGATCCAGAAATGGCCATCGTTGCCGCACAATGTCGCGAAGAAGCGATTCAGATGTTTGTTGAAGCAGCTGAGCAAGAAAAAGATTGGGCAGAGTATCTTTTCAAAGATGGTTCAATGATTGGTCTGAACAAAGATATCTTATGTCAATACGTTGAATACATCACTAATGCCCGTATGACTGCAGTAGGCCTACCAGCACAGTTCGAAAGTAAGAGTAACCCTATTCCGTGGATCAACTCTTGGTTAGTATCTGACAATGTTCAAGTTGCCCCACAAGAAGCTGAAATTAGCTCTTACCTTGTAGGTCAAATTGACTCTCAAGTTGATGCATCTGACTTTGGTGACTTCGACCTGTAATGAGCTCAAACACAACTGCAGAGGTTATCCTTGCAGGAACAGACAGCCAGAATCTTGAATTTGATTCTGGCTGTTCATCTCTCCTTGAATGCCTAGAACAACACAAAATAGATGTCCCCTACCAATGCCGTGAAGGCTATTGTGGCGCATGCCGTGCTAAATTAGTCGAAGGTGATGTGAGTTATAATCAAGAGCCACTCGCGTTTGTGCGGGCAGGTGAAGTATTACTCTGTTGTAGTAAACCCAATGGAAAAGTAAAACTTGAGCTTTAATGCCATACAAGCTCGCTAGTTTGGTAGAAATTTTCTTTATCAGAGACACTCACCATTTGCTGATCAATTGTAACATCCCACTGTAGATTTTTAGTTAAATGACTCGCCAACTGCTCAATGAAGTTATCATCAAACGCAATTAAATGACCATTACTGATCAGTTCCAACTGATGTTCATTTTCTTGTAACCAATTGTTGTTTAATGTTGTTACAACCCAAAGCTCGTCAACTCTTTTAGCTATTTTATTGAGTTGTAAAATATCCGGTTGGTCAACAGCAAGCCATGTTTGATAATGCTCATCTAATGCTTTTATTGACACATCCGGTTCGCCATGACTGAACTTTGCATTCAGCATCGCTGTTTCGTTGTGTGAAAATAAGCAATAACTTAAAAGCTTAAGAACAAAGTGTTGATAGCTTTCACGACGGTCACAAGCAGTAGTAAACACCTCTTTGTGATTGCGGTGCTCTCTTAAATCAGCAATGGTGAAATTTGCTTTAAAGACTCTATTTTTATCAGACATAAGATTTAGCCATCCAAAAGTAACAGCCTAAGTATAGTGTATGGTGTTAAAATCGCGACTTAATGGAAAGTTATAGTATAACGTTATTGCGATTGAAAAATTGCAGTGTTATATTATAACGCAACACTTAACAACAAACTTAGAAGTAGTAATGATGAAACAAGTTTCAATTCTTTCTAGTGCTGTTGCCGCTGCGCTGTTTTCTCAATCCACAATGGCTGCTGTGATCACAGGTCAAGTATTAGATAAAAACCAACAACCTATCAGCAATGCTGAAATACACGTACACGGTAAATCTCAAAGCGTTGTTACTGACAAACAAGGTCAGTTTAAAATTGATGTAGACAACCAAGGTCAACTACACATCAGTAAAAATAATTTCATCGATAAACGCATTGCTATTAATGGTGACGATCAAAACCTAGTCGTTACACTTACACCTACTTCCGTTGAAACGGTTGTTGTTTATGCATCAGCACTTCATAAGAATAGTCTTGAGATGATTTCGCCAGTTAATGTATTAGCGGGCGATGAACTAAAAGACAAGGCTAAACCTACACTAGGCGAAACACTAAAAGGTTTACCCGGTGTTAATGCAAGCTATTTTGGCCCTGTATCTTCTAGCCCAATTATTCGTGGTTTAGATGGTCCGCGTGTAAAAATCACCCAAAATGGTCTTGATAGCAGCGATGCATCACGAATTGGTCCAGATCACGCAACATCGAACGACAGCTTAGCAGCTGAGCAAATCGAAGTACTTCGTGGCCCTGCTACCCTACTTTATGGCTCTGGCGCAATTGGTGGTGTGGTCAACGTAGTTGATAACCGTATTCCAACGGATAACATTGATACTTTAACAGGTGCTGCACAATACACTCACGATACGGTATCAAATACCAACACTTATGCTGCAAAACTTGAAACCGGTAACGATGGTTTTAACTTCCATTTTGATGGTACTAAGCGTAAAGGTCATGACTACAAAACACCAACGTTCGAGCTTCCTGAAGAGCATGACGAACATGAAGGTGAAGATCATGAAGAACACGAAACAGCTAACAGTGTTGAAAACACCTTTATCGATAGCCAAACTGTTAACTTTGGTACAAGTTATGTTGGCGACCACCTAACACTGGGTGTTTCTTATGGTCGTATCGAAACTGATTATGGTATTCCTGCTCATTCACACCATCATCATGCGCATGACGAGCAAGATGAACATGAAGACGAGCATGATCAACATGAAGAACCTGTTTTCGCTCAGCTAGAGCAAGATCGCTGGCAAGGTTACATGAGCTATGCACTTCATGATAACTGGATTGAAAATATCTCACTACGCGTTGGCTACACCGACTATAAACATGCAGAAATTGAAGATGGTGCCGTGGGAACAGTGTTTACAAACAAAACAACTGAAGCACGTGCAACCGTTGAGCACAAGTTAGGCCTTTGGCACGGTATGGCAGGTTATCACTACACTGAGTCTGACTACGATGCAGATGGTGAAGAAGCTTTTACACCTGCAAGTGTGACTAAAACAAACGCAATTTTTATGCTTGAAGAGCGCCAGTTTGGTGATGTGACCGTTGAGCTAGGTGCACGCCTTGAAGATTACCAAATCGACTCTGCTGTAAGCATGGCTGAGCATCATCATGATCACGATCATGAAGAGGAAGAAGAGCACCATGACGAAGAAGCTGAAATCATCAACTACAGTGAAGATTTCACAAACCTGAGCTTATCTGCAGGTGCAATTTGGCAATATCAAGAAGGCCAAAGTGTAGCTTTAAGTGTGTCTCGTTCTGAACGTGCGCCACTAAGTGCTGAATTACTGTCAAACGGTGTTCATATCGCAACAGGTACCTACGAGCTTGGCTTAGGTTATCATATTGAAGACAGCGAAATTCATTTTGAGCCAGAGGATATCGAGCAAGAAACTGCAACCAACTTTGATTTAAGTTTCCGCCGTTTTATTGGTGATTTTGGTTATACAGTTAACTTCTTCTATAACGACATTGAAAACTACTACTACCAGCAAAATACAGGTTTGGTATTTGATGAAGAGCATGGCTTAGAATCTGCAGCTGAAGCAGACGAAGATGCAATGGCGGTTTATCAGTTCAGTAGTAAAGATGCAAAACTATACGGCATTGAATTTGACGTACACTATCAAGTAACGCCAAGTGCCTTGGTTAAAGTGTTTGGTGATTCAACAACCGCTAAACTAAAAGATGATGAAGGTTATTTACCTCGTATCCCAGCTAATAAACTAGGCTCTGAATTACAGTACACAATTGCTGATTGGAAATTTAGCCTAACAGGGACTCATTATTTTGAGCAGTCTGACATTACTGCTTACGAGACAAAAACAGAGGGTTATACCCTGTTTGATGCATCAGCAAACTATCAACTTGACCTAGGTCCTGTGGATACACAACTTTATATCAATGTTGACAACTTAACCGATGAATTAGGCTTCGTACACAGTTCATTTATTAAAGAAAAGGCTCCACTACCAGGTCGTAACTTCAGCCTAGGTATTCGTGGCTATTTTTAATTTGATTTAACTTTTAATAGTTATAAAAAAACCCTTTCACTTTAAAAGTGAAAGGGTTTTTTATTAAGCTTAGAAACTTAAACAATTAGTAAAGGGGTTTAGCCTTTCTGTTCAATCTTCGCCCATGAATCTCGAAGACCCACAGTTTGATTGAATACTAATGAATCTGCTTTGCTATCACGACAGAAATAGCCTGTACGCTCAAACTGGAAGCCCTGCTCCGCTTGTGCATTAGCAAGTGAAGGCTCTACTTTAGCATTTGCAAGAACCACTAGAGATTCAGGGTTAAGTGTTGCGTTAAAGTCTTCGGCAGCCGCTGGGTTTGGTACGTTAAATAAACGGTCGTATAAACGAACTTCAGCTGTGATAGATTCACTTGCTGATACCCAATGAATTACACCTTTAACCTTACGGCCATCACTTGGGTTTTTACCCAGTGTTTCAGGATCGTAAGAGCAGAATATAGTGGTAATTTCACCATTTTCGTCTTTTTCAACACGCTCGGCTTTAATTACATATGCACCACGTAAACGTACTTCTTTATCAAGCACTAAACGCTTGAACTTATTGTTTGCTTCTTCACGGAAGTCTTCACGCTCGATATAAAGCTCACGAGTGAAAGGCACATCACGGCGACCCATCTCTTCTTTATTCGGATGGTTTGCAACAGACAAGGTTTCTACTTTATCTGCATCATAGTTTTCGATAACAACCTTGACCGGATCAAGAACAGCCATTGCACGTGGTGCATTTTCGTTTAGGTCTTCACGGATACATGCTTCTAACATGCCCATTTCAACCATGTTCTCTTGTTTAGTGACACCGATGCGTGAACAAAATTCACGTACTGAGGCAGGTGTATAACCACGACGACGTAGACCAGCAATCGTCGGCATACGTGGGTCGTCCCATCCTTCAACATGGCCATTAACTACTAAGTCGTTTAATTTACGCTTAGACATAATGGTGTATTCAAGATTTAATCGTGAAAACTCGATTTGTTGTGGATGACACTCAAGGCTGATGTTATCTAATACCCAATCGTATAAACGACGGTTATCTTGGAATTCAAGCGTACATAATGAATGTGTGATGCCTTCTAGCGCGTCGGAAATACAATGCGTGAAGTCGTACATTGGATAAATGCACCATTTGTCGCCCGTTTGGTGGTGATGAGCAAAACGTACACGGTATAAAATCGGATCACGCAATACCATAAATGAGCTTGCCATGTCGATTTTTGCACGCAGTACACACTCGCCTTCTTTGAATTCGCCATTTCGCATTTTTTCAAAAAGCGCTAGGTTTTCTTCAACTGGCGTGTCGCGGTAAGGACTGTTTTTACCTGGTTCTTTCAAAGTACCACGGTATTCTCTTGCTTGATCAGGAGATAAGAAACATACATATGCTAGGCCTTTTTCGATAAGCTCAACAGCATAACCATATAAAGCATCGAAATAGTTAGATGAATACTTAATTTCACCATCCCATTTAAAACCTAACCACTGCACATCTTCTTTAATTGAGTTTACGTAGTTGATGTCTTCTTTTTCTGGATTCGTATCATCAAAACGTAAATTACAAAGACCTTGATAATCTTGGGCGATACCAAAATTCAAACAAATAGACTTCGCGTGACCAATGTGTAAAAAACCATTTGGTTCTGGTGGAAAACGCGTGTGTGTAGTCGCATGCTTACCGCTTGCGAGATCTTCATCGATACGCGTTCTAATAAAGTTACTTGGGCGATTCTCAATTTCCGCCATAGGAGCATAATCCTCTGAATATTGCATGGTGACAAAACTAATGCATTATTACAAAAACAAACCCTAACATACAGTAGTAGAATCATGTTTATTGAAGATATTAAGTCGATTGTTGAATACATAGTTCACAGACTCAACAAAAACGCTAAAAAAATTGTTCTAACGCAATAAAATGATCATTGACTAACGATATAGTGCCACTAGTTTCACTACCAATAAGGAAAAAAGATGGCTTCGCTCAATCAACACCGAGTCTATATTCCAAGCTCAGCACGTGCAAATCAGTATGTGTTAGTTGAATTTAAACCTACTGATGAGTTTTTTGCCCAGTTCACAAATGTTAGCTGTGCTTATAAGCGTCTTGCAAGGGAGTTATTTGCACTCTGTGATGAGTATGAATTACACAATGTTCACTTAATCGCTAACGATAAACTGCCGGTAGTTCGTTACCATGATGAGGCGTATAGTTTAGAAACCGCGAAACAAATTTTATTTTTCTATAACCCTCAATACCATGAAGCACACAATGTGTTTGCTGATGGTGAACAAAAATGCAAAAAAATTCGTTTATTGTTCCTGGCGACTGGTGAAGATATTCGCGCTAATGCGGCAAGTTTTCATCATAATGTGCAGCGAGTAATAAACTCTTTACAAGAAAAGATATTAAGCAATCAGCCAACTTTAAAAGTTCGTGATCACCAACACCTTACTTATGATTTATTTGCCAAAGCAAAAGGTCACAAAGAAAGCTATGGTTATAAATTACGAAGCTTGTATCCTCGCTTTCAATCTCGCCAATGTCATTTACCAACTGAACACAGTGAGATAGCTTATGCAGGTTTTTCGATTCCTGTGACTCGTGCTATCAAAACTCAATTTCAACATATGTTGAATGAAGAGAATTACACCGAGTTTTATCAATACATTTTTGATGCGTTTAAACGTGCTTGTGATAAACGCGGATTAACACTGGGTGCATTTATCGCTAATGGAACACGACCTATTGTCCGAAATAGTAATATTGATAACGCACAAAGTAACAGTGAACTACAAAAGTTAACCTTTGATTGCAGCTCTGAGCAAGTACAATTACAACAATATTGGAATGCAAATCAACTTGTTGATTCACTGCATTTCGTAATAGCAGCAGCAGACAAAGACAAACATGACATTGGTTATGGCAAGTTTATGAATCATGTACAGAGTGCGATTAATGAAGTGACAGATGAACTGGCATTTAATCCAACTCGTCAAGATTTACGTGTTCGTTTTTATCAGCACATAAACTATCAATACTAACTAAGTTTAGTTTAATTAATCGAGGTGACGTATTCACGTCACCTTTTAATTATCGATTATTGCTTAGCTTAGTTAAGTCTAGTCGTAGCACCTTAGAACGACGCTCATAGTTATAAAGTGCTTTTTTCTTTTCAGGTAATTCATCAACCGTGACCAGTTCAAAGCTTTGCTCTAAAAACCAATGAATACTACGGGTAGTCAACGCAAATAAATGCGAATAACCTGCACGTTTGGCTTTATTAATAATAAACCGCAGCAGAAAACTGCCACGGTCTGCATCTCGGTACTGAGGATGAACAGCAAGACTTGCAAACTCCCCCACTTGTTCATCTGCAAACGGATATAAAGCCGCACAGGCAATGATAAGCCCATCACGCTCTATCACAGTAAATTGTTCAATTTCAATTTCAAGCTGCTCACGAGAGCGGCGTACTAAATACCCCTGCTGTTCAAGTGGCCTGATAAGATTAATAATACCGGTAATATCAGAGATGCTAGCACTTCGTAATTGTTCAGAGCTTTGCGGCGCGATTTGTGTACCAATACCATCTAATGAGAACAACTCTTGTAGTAACGCGCCGTCTTCTTTATAACTAACTAAGTGACAACGATGCACGCCACCACGACAAGCATCAATCGCCGCTTGTAAGAAAACCGTTGCACTTAAACATGCATCTGGTTGATTACGATAACTTGCTAATAGTTGCTCAGCTTCATTTGGCATTAACTCAGCAATCGCTTCACCATTTTCATCTAAAATACCAGCTTCTTGGCAAAACCCGAGCATTTTATCTGCACGAAGCTTTAGCGCTACTTGTGTTGCAATTTCTTCTGCAGTTAAGTTAAAGCTTTCACCGGTAACCGATGCCGCGATTGGTCCAAGTAATACAATACCGTTGTTATCTAATTGATGGCGAATCCCCGCGACATCAACACGTCTTACTCTACCTGAATGATGATAGTCTACACCTTCATCAACCCCTAAAGGTTGAGCAATAACAAAATTACCACTCACTACATTTAGAAATGAACCTGACATAGGAGTACTACTTAAAGAGGTTGATAAGCGCGCAGTAATATCGAATTGCATAGCACCCGCGACCTTTTTAATGACTTCAAAAGTTGCATTATCAGTCACTCGTATCTCATTATGAAACTGACTAGTTATGCCAACTTGTTCAAGTGCCGCATTAAACTGTGGACGAGCCCCAAATACTAATACAATCTTAATACCAAGACTGGTTAGAAGCGCAACATCATTAATGATGCTACGACAACCAGACTGGTCAATCGCCTCTCCGCCAAGCATAACAACGAAAGTTTTACCGCGGTGAGCATTAACGTATGGGGTTGACTGGCGAAATCCATCTACCAATTCTGTGGTACGCACGTAATATTTACCTTATTAAAGTCGAGTGTTTTAATAAAAACAGATATACAAGCCACAAGTGTAGAGAATTTATATTCACAAATAAAGCATTATTATTCTTAATTTGCTATAGAATTTTTCATACCATAAATTAAAAAGAAGCAAATACAAAAAAGGCCCGCATAAGCGAGCCTTTCTTAAGAGATTATAAACTGATTACCAGCCTGTTTTCTCTTTAAGTGCAGCACCGATATCAGCTAGTGAACGTACAGTTTTTACGCCAGCAGCTTCTAATGCAGCAAATTTTTCATCAGCAGTACCTTTACCGCCTGCGATGATTGCACCAGCGTGACCCATACGCTTACCTGCAGGTGCAGTAACACCAGCAATGTAAGAAACAACAGGTTTAGTCACGTTGTGCTTGATGTATTCTGCAGCTTCTTCTTCTGCAGTACCACCGATTTCACCGATCATAACGATAGCTTCAGTTTGCTCGTCTTTTTCGAACATTTCTAAAACGTCGATGAAGTTAGTGCCAGGGATAGGGTCACCACCGATACCAACACATGTTGATTGGCCGAAACCAGCATCAGTAGTTTGTTTAACCGCTTCGTAAGTAAGCGTACCAGAACGTGATACGATACCTACTTTACCAGGCTTGTGGATGTGACCAGGCATGATACCAATCTTAGTTTCACCAGGAGTGATAACACCTGGGCAGTTAGGACCGATCATACGAACACCAGTTTCATCAAGCTTAACTTTAACGTCAACCATGTCTAGTGTAGGGATACCTTCAGTGATACAAACGATAAGCTCGATGCCAGCATCGATTGCTTCTAAGATTGCATCTTTACAGAAAGGTGCTGGTACGTAGATAACTGATGCAGTTGCGCCAGTTGCTTCAACAGCGTCACGTACTGTGTTGAATACTGGAAGACCAAGATGCGTTTGACCGCCTTTACCTGGGCTTACACCACCAACCATTTGTGTACCGTACTCAAGCGCTTGCTCTGAGTGGAAAGTACCTTGGCCACCAGTGAAACCTTGACAGATAACTTTTGTATCTTTATTGATTAATACAGACATTATTTGCCCTCCGCAGCAGCAACAACTTTTTCAGCTGCGTCTGTTAGTGATTCAGCAGCGATGATGTTAAGGTCAGAACTAGCTAGTACTTCACGACCTAGTTCAGCGTTAGTACCTTCTAAACGAACTACTACAGGAACGTTTACACCCACTTCTTTAACTGCGCCGATGATACCTTCTGCGATCATGTCACAACGTACGATACCACCAAAGATGTTAACTAAAACAGCTTTAACGTTGTCGTCAGATAAGATGATCTTGAATGCTTCAGAAACACGCTCTTTAGTTGCACCGCCACCAACATCTAGGAAGTTAGCTGGCTTGCCACCGTGTAGGTTTACGATATCCATAGTACCCATCGCTAGGCCTGCACCGTTAACCATACAGCCTACGTTACCGTCTAGTGCAACGTAGTTAAGCTCGAAGCTTGCAGCGTGAGCTTCACGCGCGTCTTCTTGTGAAGGATCGTGCATTTCACGGATTTTAGGTTGACGGTAAAGCGCGTTACCATCTACACCGATTTTACCGTCTAGACAGTGAAGGTTACCTTCGTCTGTGATTACTAGCGGGTTGATTTCTAATAGTGCGAAATCGAAATCGTTGAACATGTTAGCAAGACCCATGAAGATCTTAACGAACTGTTTCATTTGAGTAGGGTTTAAACCTAGTTTGAAGCCTAACTCACGAGCTTGGTAAGCTTGAGGACCAACTAGTGGATCGATCTCAGCTTTGTGAATTAGTTCTGGAGTTTCTTCTGCAACTTGCTCGATTTCAACACCACCTTCAGTAGATGCCATGAAAACAACTTTACGAGAAGCACGATCTACTACAGCGCCAAGGTATAATTCGTTAGCGATGTCAGTGCAGCTTTCTACAAGGATTTTAGCTACTGGCTGACCATTTTCGTCTGTTTGGTAAGTAACTAAGTTTTTACCTAACCAGTTCGCAGCGAACTCTTTAACTTCGTCGATTGTTTTAACTAGCTTAACACCGCCAGCTTTACCACGGCCACCTGCGTGAACCTGTGTTTTAACAACCCACATATCACCGCCGATTTTCTCAGCAGCTGCTGCAGCTTCTTCAGGTGTATCGCAAGCGAAACCTTGAGAAACTGGTAAACCATATTCGGCAAAAAGTTGTTTTGCCTGATACTCATGCAAATTCATGATGCTTTATCCAATTTTTTATACTAAAAGAGCTGAATATTTATGCAAAATAAACAGCTATCCCAAATTGCGCACTTAGTATAAATCCCAAGGCTCCACATGAAAACCCCAGTTAGACCAAAGGCGCAAAAAAAAAGCTGTGAACAAGGTTCACAGCTTAGTTTTCATACAACCAGATTAAACATCTAGTAGTAAACGAGTCGGATCTTCAAGTAACTCTTTAATTGTTACTAAGAAACCTACAGATTCTTTACCATCGATTTGGCGGTGATCATAAGATAACGCTAAGTACATCATTGGTAAGATTTCAACTTTACCATTTACAGCCATAGGACGCTCTTGGATTTTGTGCATACCTAAGATTGAAGACTGTGGTAAGTTGATGATTGGAGTAGATAGTAATGAACCGAATACACCACCGTTAGTGATGGTGAAGTTACCACCAGTCATGTCATCAATTGATAATTTACCGTCACGACCTTTAAGCGCTAGCTCACGGATACCTTTTTCGATTTCAGCAACAGAAAGCTTGTCACAGTCTTTAAGTACTGGTGTAACAAGACCACGTGGTGTAGAAACCGCGATGCTGATGTCGAAGTAGTTGTGATAAACAATATCATCACCATCAATAGACGCATTTACTTCAGGGAAACGCTTAAGTGCTTCAGTTACGGCTTTCACATAGAAAGACATGAAACCTAAACGAATACCGTGACGTTTTTCAAAAACTTCTTGGTACTGCTTACGAAGATCCATGATTGGCTTCATGTTAACTTCGTTGAATGTCGTTAACATTGCAGTTGAGTTTTTCGCTTCAAGAAGACGATTAGCGATTGTTTTACGTAAACGAGTCATAGGAACACGTTTTTGTGTACGGTCACCCATAGGTGCTGCTGGTGCTGCTGCTTCAGCTTTAGGTGCTGCTGCAGGTGCTTTTAAGAACTTATCAACATCTTCTTTTGTTACACGACCATTTTTACCAGAACCTTTGATTTTTGATGCATCAAGGCCTTTCTCAGCAATTAAACGACGTACTGACGGCGTTAATACGTCAGAGCTATCATTTGAATCGCTTGCTGGCGCTTCTTCAGCTTTAGCTGCTGGCGCTGCAGGTGCTGCACCCGCTTTAACTTTACCAATTACTTGCTCACCAAGTACTGTTTCGCCTTCAGCGTGAATGTGCTCACCCATGATGCCGTCTTCTTGAGCAACAACTTCAAGAACAACTTTATCAGTTTCGATGTCAACAAGGTTTTGATCGCGAGTTACCGCTTCACCTGGTTGAACGTGCCAAGTAGCAATTGTCGCGTCTGCGACTGATTCTGGAAGTACAGGTACTTTAATGTCCACTTCTTTACCTTCTGATGCTGGTGCTGATTGCGCCGCTGGCGCGTCTTCTGATTTAGCTGGTGCAGATTCGTCACTTGCTGGTGCAGCATCTGCATCACCAAGTAATGCAATTACTTGTTCGCCAAGTACTGTTGCACCTTCTTCTTGTGAAATTTCAGTGATTACACCGTCATTTGGTGCAACAACTTCTAAAACAACTTTATCTGTTTCGATATCTACTAAGTTTTGGTCGCGGCTTACTTTGTCGCCAACACTTACGTGCCATGTTGCAACAGTAGCATCAGCAACCGACTCAGGAAGTACAGGAACTTTAATTTCTGTGCTCATTGCTTATCCTTTCTTTTCAATAGTAAGCGCATCTGCAACGAGCGCTTGTTGTTCTTTATTATGCACTGACATGTAACCACACGCTGGTGATGCTGATGCTTTACGACCTGCGTAAGTTAATTTAGCACCGGCTGGAATTGCATCAACGAAGTGGTGTTGAGAACAATACCATGCACCTTGGTTTTGCGGTTCTTCTTGACACCAAACAAAATCTTTAACGTGTTGGTAACGCTGCATGATTGTATCCATCTCAGCATGTGGGAATGGATATAGTTGTTCTACACGAACAATAGCAATGTTATTTAATTCTTGCTTACGACGCTCTTGTAGTAGCTCGTAGTAAACTTTACCACTACAAAATACAACGCGTTCTACTTTATCTGCTGCAATATCATCGATTTCGTCAATCATATTGTGGAACACACCTTCTGATAACTCTTCAAGTGAAGATGTTGCCAGCGGGTGACGAAGTAGCGACTTAGGCGTCATAACAATCAATGGACGGCGTAAAGGACGAACAGATTGACGACGAAGCATTGCATAGACTTGTGCAGGTGTTGAAGGAACACATACTTGCATATTGTGATCAGCACACAACTGTAAGAAACGTTCTAGACGTGCCGAGCTATGCTCTGGACCTTGACCTTCATAACCATGTGGAAGTAAACATGTAAGACCACATAAACGACCCCACTTCTGCTCACCTGAACTTAAGAATTGGTCAAATACAACTTGTGCGCCATTCGCGAAATCACCAAATTGTGCTTCCCACATTACAAGTGAAGTAGGTTCAGCTGTAGCATAACCATATTCAAACGCAAGAACAGCTTCTTCAGAAAGAACTGAATCGTAAACTTCAAATGCACCTTGATTTTCACTGATATTTTGCAGCGGTAAGTATGTTGATGCATCTTTTTGATTATGGATAACCGCATGACGGTGGAAGAATGTACCACGGCCAGAGTCTTGACCAGTTAAACGGATATCTGTACCCGCATCAACAAGCGTTGCATAAGCAAGTGTTTCAGCCATACCCCAATCAAGTGGTTTTTCACCTGTAGCCATCAACTTACGGTCATCGTAGATTTTATTAACACGCGACTGAGCTTTATGGCTTTCTGGGAAGCTTGCTACTTTTTTACCAAGTTCTTTTAATTTTTCAACAGATACAGTTGCATCGTACTCAACATCCCAATCGTGACCAACAAACTTAGCCCAATCAGAAGAGTGCGATGTTTCTAGTTGAATTTCTTCAACAACACAGTTGCCTTTATCTAGACCGTTACGGTAATCATCAGCAAGTGCTTTTACTTCATTTTCTGAGAATGAACCTTCAGCAACTAATTGATCTGCGTAAATTAGACGAGGTACTGGATGCTTTTTGATTTTTTGGTACATAAGTGGTTGAGTCGCATTCGGCTCATCCGCTTCGTTATGACCATGACGGCGATAACATACTAAATCAATCACTACATCACGTTTAAACTGGTTTCTGAAATCTAGCGCGATTTGAGTGACAAATGCTACCGCTTCAGGATCGTCAGAGTTAACGTGGAAAATTGGTGCCTGAACCATTTTCGCAATATCAGTACAGTAAGGTGTAGAACGTACATCAGACTGTTTAGACGTTGTGAAACCTACTTGGTTATTTACAACGATGCGAATACTACCACCACAACTAAATGCATTAGTTTGCGATAAGTTAAATGTTTCTTGAACAACACCCTGACCTGCGATTGCAGAGTCACCGTGAATAGTAATCGGTAATGCTTTAATACCTGACTTATCACCTAGACGGTCTAAACGAGCACGTACCGAACCCATAACCACTGGATTAACGATTTCTAAGTGAGACGGGTTAAATGCAAGTGCCATGTGCACGTTGCCACCCTTAGTTGCAAAGTCAGATGAATAACCCATGTGATATTTAACATCACCTGAGCTTAATGTGTCTTTGTGTTTACCAGCGAACTCATCGAATAATTCTGATGGGTTTTTACCTAATACGTTCACTAGTACGTTCAAGCGACCGCGGTGAGCCATACCAATAACAGCTTCTTTTTGTCCGCTTTCACCTGCACGATGAATTAGTTCTTTAAGCATTGGTACTAATGCGTCACCACCTTCAAGTGAGAAACGTTTTGCACCAGGGAACTTAGCCCCTAAATATTTTTCAAGGCCATCTGCAGCTGTTAATCCTTTAAGGATACGTAGCTTTTCTCCTTTAGAGAACTTTGGACGTGATTGCACTGATTCTAAACGTTGTTGTAACCAACGCTTTTCTTCAGTTGAAGTGATGTGCATATACTCAGCACCAACCGACCCACAATAAGTAGTTTTGAGTGCTTGATATAGCTCACCTAATGGCATGGTTTCGCGACCGACAGCAAACGAACCCACATTGAATTCACGGTCAAAATCAGCTTCAGATAAATCGTGGTATTCAAGTTCAAGATCTCGAACTCGCTCGCGTTCCCAGATACCTAACGGATCTAGGTTGGCATTTTGGTGACCACGGAAACGGAAAGCATTAATAAGTTGTAGCACTTTGACCTGTTTAGGATCGCCAGAGCCACCCTCTGCTACCACTACTTCTCTATGCTTGTTTTTAGCAAGCTGTGCAAATTGTGCACGAACATCTGAATGTTTTACGTCAACATCCACACCATCAACTTTTGGTAATTGTTCGAACACTTCTCGCCATTCTTCTGGCACAGAAGTCGCATCATCTAAGTACGCTTCATAAAGCTCTTCTACGTAAGCAACGTTACCGCCGTTTAAGTGAGAAGATTCTAGCCATGCCTTCATCACACCTTCGTGCATTTATAAGCCCTTTTCTTTAGCGCAGAAATTAATTGTTGTAAAAACAAGGTGGTTAATCACTTAACCACCTTACATATTCAAGCTTTAAACAGCGCGGTTCAATAGCATTGATTTGATTTGTCCAATTGCTTTGGTCGGGTTAAGACCTTTTGGACACACGCTAACACAGTTCATGATACTGTGACAACGGAACACGCTGAACGCATCGTCTAGGTCTGCAAGACGCTCTTCAGTTGCTGTATCGCGGCTATCAGCCAAGAAACGATAAGCATGAAGAAGACCCGCAGGACCGATGAACTTGTCTGGATTCCACCAGAACGAAGGACACGATGTTGAACAACATGCACATAAGATACACTCATATAAGCCATCTAACTTATCACGTTCTTCGATTGACTGAAGACGCTCACCCGCCGCAGGCGTGTCGTTGATTAGATAAGGCTTAACTTTTTCGTATTGAGTGTAGAACTGACTCATGTCAATAACAAGGTCACGTACCACTGGTAAACCTGGTAAAGGACGAATTACGATTTTACCTTTGCCACCTTTTAGTAGCGTTGATAAAGGTGTAATACACGCTAAACCGTTTTTACCATTCATGTTGATACCGTCAGAACCACACACACCTTCACGGCATGAACGACGGAATGATAATGTTGGATCTTGCTCTTTTAATTGCATAAGAGCATCCAATACCATCATATCTTGGCCTTCTTGCGTTTCTAGCGAGAAGTCTTGCATACGTGGTGCATTATCAACATCTGGATTGTAACGATAAACCGAAAATTGTACTTGTGCCATCGTCTCGCTCCTAGTATGTACGTGCTTTAGGTGGGAAAGCTTCACGCAGTTTCGGCGCGTAGTTTACTTCACGTTTTGTCATTTCATCTGTAACTGGGTTATAGATAGAGTGACATAACCAGTTGTCGTCATCGCGATCTGGGAAGTCAAAACGAGAGTGTGCACCACGGCTTTCTGTGCGGAAGTTCGCAGCTACTGCTGTTGAGTAAGCTGTTTCCATCAAGTTATCTAGCTCTAGACATTCGATACGTGCTGTGTTGAATTCAGTTGACTTGTCGTCAAGACGAGCGTACTGAAGACGTTCACGAATTTCTTTAAGCTCTTTAAGACCTGTTGCCATTGCATCACCTTCACGGAATACCGAGAAGTTAAGTTGCATACACATTTGTAGATCTTTCTTGATTTGAACTGGGTCTTCACCTTGGCCAACTTTAGAGTTTTCCCAACGATTAAAGCGTGCAAGAGATGCTTCAAGGTCAGACTCAGACGCATCTTTACCAGCTTCAACACCGTTAAGGTACTTACCTAAGAAGTTACCGGCTGCACGGCCGAATACAACTAAGTCAAGTAGTGAGTTACCACCTAGACGGTTAGCACCGTGTACAGATACACAAGCAATTTCACCAACAGCGAATAAACCTTCAACTACTTTTTCTTGGCCATTTGCATCGATTTGTAATGCTTGACCATTAACGTTAGTTGGAACACCACCCATCATGTAGTGACATGTTGGGATAACTGGGATTGGCTCTTTAGCTGGATCAACGTGTGCGAATGTTTTCGCAAGGTCACATACGCCAGGAAGACGTAGGTTAAGTGTCTCTTCACCTAAGTGGTCAAGCTTAAGCTTGATATGTGGACCGTAAGGACCATCGCAACCACGACCTTCACGGATCTCAGTCATCATTGAACGAGCAACAACGTCACGAGACGCTAAGTCTTTAGCATTTGGAGCGTAACGTTCCATGAAGCGTTCGCCGTCTTTGTTTAGAAGGTAACCACCTTCACCACGACAACCTTCAGTTACAAGTACACCAGCGCCAGCAATACCTGTTGGGTGGAACTGCCACATTTCCATATCTTGCATTGCAACACCAGCACGTGTAGCCATACCAACACCGTCACCAGTATTGATGTGTGCATTCGTTGTAGATGCGTAGATACGGCCTGCACCGCCTGTTGCTAAAACAACAGCTTTCGATTTGAAGTAAACAACTTCGCCAGATTCGATGTCGATTGCTGTACAACCAACAACGTGACCGTCGCTGTTTTTAACTAAATCAAGTGCGTACCACTCAGAGAATACGTTTGTTTTGTTTTTAACGTTCTGTTGGTATAAACAGTGTAATAGCGCGTGACCAGTACGGTCAGCTGCTGCTGCAGTACGTGCAGCCTGTTCACCACCAAAGTTTTTCGACTGACCGCCGAAAGGACGTTGATAAACACGGCCATTTTCAAAACGAGAAAATGGTAAACCCATGTTTTCTAATTCAGTAATAGCTTCAGGACCTGTTTTACACATATATTCGATAGCGTCTTGGTCACCGATAAAATCGGAACCTTTAACAGTATCGTACATGTGCCATTCCCAGTTATCTTCATGTGAGTTACCCAGAGCAACCGTAATACCACCCTGTGCAGACACAGTGTGAGAACGTGTAGGGAAAACTTTTGAGATAAGTGCACAGGTTTTGCCTGATTCAGTGATAGCTAGTGCTGCGCGCATACCCGCACCACCGGCACCAATCACTACAGCGTCAAATTCACGAACAGAATAATTCACTTAAACACCCCATAAAACGATTAGACCAATTGCTACGTAAGCAACAGCCATAAGGTTTAATACAAAGCCTAAAACAGCACGTAATTTAGCGTTTTTGACATAGTCCGTAAGAACTTGCCAAAGGCCGATACGGGTGTGAACCATGATGCAAACTAGGGTAATTAAGGTAAACCCTTTCATTGCTAGGTTAGAGAATAGGCCCTGCCAGGCTTCGAAAGTGACTTCTGGCGTACATAAAAAATAACCGATAATAAAAATCGCGTAAGCGCTGATTATTAATGCAGTTGCACGTAGTGATACGAAATCTTGTACACCATCACGTTTAAGAGTTGCTTGATTTAAAACCATATCCACACTCCTGCTAGAATTGCAGCTACAACACCTAAAGCTAATGCAACTTTAGCGCTGAAGTTACCTGATTCAAGTTCTTCCCAGTGACCCATGTCCATAATGATATGGCGGATACCACCGATTAAGTGATACGCCAATACAGAAATGGTGCCCCATGCTATGAATTTGGCAATGAATCCGCTGAACAGACCCTTGACGAATTCAAAACCTTCTGCAGAAGAAAGAGACTCAGACCAAGCCCAAATGACAAACGTTAAAGCAAAAAATAATGCAACACCGGTGACGCGGTGAAAAATTGATGCTTTAGCCGTTGCCGGCATAGATATAGTTGTTAGATCTAGATTTACAGGTCTTTGCTTTTTCACAGTTACTTGCCCATCTTGCCCACTTAGGAGCTCATCTACTTGTTTTTCTAAAACCCATCAAAATGAATTTCGATGGAACTATCTAAGTAAACCGTGTTGATACACAAAAAGTTCACACTGATGCAAAACTCAAATGTAAAAATAAAGTTTACCTACAGACAATACGGTATAAAACCTTGGATAGTATATATAGCCAATGGTCTTTTTACAATTCTTGTTTAGTAAGAGACGTTTGCGAATTAGCCAATAGTATAATATTTAATCCTGGTAGAATATTTATTATCCATTTGTGCATAATGTTTATAAAAATTGACTTTACACCCCTCTTTCACGTTAAAATGAAAAGAATGTGCTTAAACAGATTCAGAACATAACAATCAGAGTTGTTATCTTAATAGGAGATAAATAGATGGCGGATAAGAAAGCCACGGTCCATATTGATGGTCTTGATCCAATCGAACTTCCAATTTACCAAGGCACTGCTGGCCAAGACGTAATCGACGTACGTACGTTAGGTTCTCACGGCCACTTCACTTACGACCCAGGTTTCATGTCGACCGGTTCTTGTGAATCTTCAATCACTTACATCGATGGCGGCAAAGGTGTTTTATTACACCGTGGTTACCCAATCGAGCAATTAGCTGATGAATCAAACTACATCGAGCTTTGCTACTTACTATTAAACGGCGAGTTACCTACTAAAGAACAATACGAAGCGTTTGCTCAAGAAATCACGCACAACACAATGCTTGATACTAAAATTGCAAACTTCTTCCAAGGTTTCCGCTTTGACGCTCACCCAATGGCAATGCTTTGTGGTGTTGTAGGTGCTCTTTCTTCTTTCTACCACGAAGATTTAGACATCACAGATGCAACACAACGTAAAACAAGCGCAATCAAGCTAGTTGCTAAATTACCAACTATCGCTGCTATGGCTTACAAATACAACGTAGGCCAACCGTTTGTTTACCCACGTAACGACTTAAGCTTCGCTGAAAACTTCTTACACATGATGTTCTCAGTACCAGCTGAAGAATACAAAGTAAGCCCTGTTCTTGCTAAAGCAATGGACAAAATCTTCATGCTTCACGCTGACCATGAGCAAAACGCGTCTACGTCAACTGTTCGTTTAGCAGGTTCTTCAGGTGCTAACCCTTACGCGTGTATCGCTGCTGGTATCGCATCTTTATGGGGTCCTGCGCACGGTGGTGCTAACGAAGCATGTCTTAACATGTTAGAAGAAATCGGTTCTGTTGACCGTATCGACGAGTACGTTGCTAAAGCGAAAGACAAATCTGATCCTTTCCGTCTTATGGGCTTTGGTCACCGTGTATACAAAAACTTCGACCCACGTGCGACTGTAATGCGTCAAACGTGTCACGAAGTACTTGCTGAGCTAAACATTCAAGATCCACTTCTTGATATCGCTATGAAGCTTGAGCAAATCGCACTTGAAGACCCATACTTCGTTGAGAAGAAATTATACCCTAACGTAGATTTCTACTCAGGTATCATCTTAAAAGCAATCGGTATTCCAACAAGCATGTTCACTGTAATCTTTGCAATGTCACGTACTGTTGGTTGGATCTCTCACTGGGATGAGATGCTTTCTCAACCTGGTCACAAGATCAGCCGTCCTCGTCAGTTATATACTGGTGAAACTTCACGCGATTACGTACCAACAGACAAGCGTTAATACGAATTTGCGTTTAAAAAAGGCCGCTTTGCGGCCTTTTTTGTTGCCCTGCACTTGTCTATTTGTACAAAGTAATTAAAATCGTCGCATTCTTGTAGCTTAAGGCCTTTCATGTTCGATATCACAAAAATACGTGCTGACTTTCCAATACTGAATGAAACAGTCAATGAGCAGCCTTTGGTGTATTTAGACTCAGCGGCTACCTCACAAAAGCCACAGGCAGTTATTAATGCACTTAGCCGTTTTTATAGCCACGAGAACTCCAATGTGCACCGCGGCCGTCATACACTCAGTGAAAACGCGACACGCCAATATGAGCATACAAGAACGCTACTTGCAGATTATTTTTCAGTAAAAAATAATGAGATAGTGTGGACCAAAGGGGCAACCGAATCGATTAATTTAATCGCAAATGGTCTGGCTTCGAGGCTTAATCCTGGCGATAAAATTGCCCTATCTGCTATTGAACATCACGCCAATATAGTCCCTTGGCAACAACTAGCACAGCGTACCGGCGCAGAGCTTATTATTATGCCTATTGAAGATGATTTGGTCATTGATAGTGCTCATTGCAGTGACTTTATAAAACTGCATCAGCCAAAAATTGTCGCTGTTACCCATGCATCAAATACATTAGGAAATATTACTGATTTAGGACCTATCCTTGCAGCATGTAAAGCCTCAAATGCGATTTCTGTAGTTGATGGTGCACAGGCTGCTATGCATTTACGTCCTAACTTACAAGAAATTTCCTGTGATTTTTATGTATTTTCTGCCCATAAAATGCTCGGACCAACAGGATTAGGTGGTCTATATGGACGTTTTGAGCTACTAAATTCGCTTGACGTTTACCAGACCGGTGGTGAAATGATTGAAGCAGTGAGCCTTACTCATAGCACTTTTCGAGAGGCGCCAGGTAAATTTGAAGCCGGCACTCCAAATATTGCTGGTGTAATCGCCTTTGCTGAAGCCATTAATTATTTAACATCTTTAGATTTTCAGCAGATGCGTCAACATGAGCATACAGTTTTCGATTATGCAATAAATAAATTGGCTGCTATTGATGGTATTAAAATCTATTCAAACCAAAGAGATAACATTGGTAACATCAGCTTTAATTATCGCGATGAACATCCTTTTGATTTAGCCACCCTACTTGATGGGTTTGGCGTTGCAGTTCGCAGTGGTCACCATTGTACACAACCTATAATGAGCCATTTAGGTATTCCTGGTACAGTACGAGCCAGTTTTGCGTTATATAACAATAAAGATGACGTAGATGCATTTATCAGTGCCGTTAAAAGTAGTATCGAAATATTAGATTAATTGTGGATAAAATATGAATTCAACGTTTGAAGCCATTAGTAAAGATATTGAAACGGCTGCAGGCTGGCAGCAAAAATATCGCCAAATAATGCTGTTAGGTAAGCAATTACCTATTATGCCTGAGGTACTAAAAGTTGATGACGCGCTCGTTAAGGGGTGTGAAAGTAAAGTTTGGCTATATATTGACTTTGATCACTCAGAAAACAGCCTCGTTTTAGCTGGTGACTCTGATACTCGTATCGTAAAGGGGTTATTGGCTTTGATTTTAGCCTTATACAATGGTCTAACACCGGAGCAAGCAGCACAAATTAATGCATATGATGAGTTTGAACGACTCGGTCTAATTAGCCATTTAAGCCCTTCTCGGGGTAATGGCATCAAAGCCATGGTTGATAGAATTCAAACCATGGCCGACCAAAAACGATAAGTCTTATACATTACGCTGTTTTTTATCAAGGTACTTTCTAATTGCTTTGGCTGCAACAAAAAAGCCAAAGCTTCCAGTTACCATCGTGGCTGAGCCAAAACCATTGTTACAATCCATATTCATTGAGCCATCTGCACCTTGTTTTGCTTGGCATACCTCACCTTCAGAGGTTGGATATACAAGCTGCTCTGTTGAATAAACACAATCAACGTTAAATTTACGCTTTGGATTGCTACTAAAGTTGTACTGTTTTCGAAGAATATAACGTACTTTTGCTAGCAAAGGGTCATGAGTAGTTTTAGCTACATCACCAAAGCTGATTTGACTTGGATCAGTTTGCCCACCTGCACCACCGGTAGTAATAACGGGTAACTTTATACGTTTACAATGAGCAATTAGCGCCGCTTTTTCTTTAACAGCATCAATACAGTCAATTACATAATCAAAACCTTGAATATGTTCACGAATGTTATCTAGCGTAATGAAGTCATCAATAACGTTAATTTTGATATCAGGGTTTATCAGCTCACAACGTGTTTTCATGGCTTCAACTTTTGCCTCACCTACCGTACCAGTTAAAGCATGAATTTGACGATTCACATTCGTAGCACATATATCATCAAGGTCAATGAGAGTTAGTTGCCCTACACCCGTTCGAGCCAACGCTTCAGCGGCCCAACTACCTACGCCCCCAATACCTATGACACAAAAATGTGCTTGTTGTAACCAATCAAATTGCTGATGACCATATAAACGTTTAATGCCACCAAAACGGATGTCTTGTGTTGTTTCTTTCATTTACCAATCCAACGTCCAAGGAGCTGTCCACTCTTTGAATTCGTCTGAGTTAAAAACTTCATTGAGATGAGCGCCTAAAGTGTAATCGCAGCGATATTCTTTAAGTTGCTCTTTATAACTAAACTGTAGTGCATAGGCATGCAAATTTGTTCGTTCATCCTTGCTTCCTGCGTAGAGTGTATCGCCGAGTATGGGTGCACCTAAACTTTTCATCGCCACCCTTAATTGATGAGTCTTGCCAGAAAATGGTTTTAACAAATAAGCACGTAATCCTGCTCGAATACTTTTTGAGTAAAATCTTGTTATAGCAGGGTTAGTTTGACTCTTTAATAACTTAAATGCCCCTCGACGACTTTTCTGCATGTCACCTTTTATCCAGCCTTGTTTTTTCTTTGGTTTAGCATCACTGAGTGCTAGATAAAACTTGTTAACTTTATGAGCACTAAACAGCGCGGTGAATTCAGCTGCTGACTCTTTGCTACGGGCTAAAATAATCAAACCTGAAGTAACTTTATCGAGTCTATGAATTGGATATAGCTTTTCATTTACCAGTTGCTCAGCAAGTACAACAAAACCGGCACATTCTTCACTGTGAAAGCTAACACCTGCAGGTTTATAAAAAACATGGAAATCATCTTCACTTGCATGAAGATGAACGCTGCTTACATCATGCATATTTAATTGCCAAGCACAGCTATGACGCGAGCCAAATCTTCAGGGGTATCAACGCCTGCTTGTGGAGCGCATTTTGCCTTAGCGATTTTAATCTTGTGACCATGGTAAAGTACACGTAACTGTTCTAAAGACTCTAGTAGCTCTAAACGCGTTTGCGGCAACTCAATATAATCTTTGATGAAGCCTGCGCGATAGGCATAAAGACCAATGTGACGAGCAAAATCAGCTAAATTTAATTGAGAGTGATCATT
The DNA here is from genome assembly GCF_040148775.1 of Pseudoalteromonas sp. NFXS39. Classification (NCBI taxonomy): domain Bacteria; kingdom Pseudomonadati; phylum Pseudomonadota; class Gammaproteobacteria; order Alteromonadales; family Pseudoalteromonadaceae; genus Pseudoalteromonas; species Pseudoalteromonas sp. NFXS39. Next base: position 40,296 of record NZ_JAGDEC010000004.1, read on the forward strand.
TTTCATCATCGCATCACGGTGATAGGGAATTGGCGATCGAGAAAAATACAGGGCGTTGTTATCCACATCGCTAATGACTTTTACACAATTAGGATTAAAAATATCTTCAATCTCATCGATACTTGTACTTAATGTAGCCATAGGTGCATCCGAATCAGCAAGAAGCTTAGCAACTTGAGATACGTTTTCACTTGCTAATAAAGGCTCATCACCTTGTACGTTCACTACAATGGTGTCACTCTCTAGCTCTAATTGCTCAACGACCTCAGCTAAACGCTCAGTGCCCGATTGGTGATCTTCACGTGTCATCAGTACATTACTGGTAAACTCTTTAACTGCATCAAACACTATTTGATGGTCAGTCGCGATATAGACTTTTGATGCACCGGAAGCAACCGCTTTTTCATAAACGTGTTGGATCATAGGCTTGCCACATATATCAGCAAGTGGTTTACCAGGTAAACGCGTCGATGCGTAGCGTGCTGGAATGACGACTACGAATTCCACTTATCAACCTCTTCTTGGCTTAATTCACGAGCTTCATTTTCTAGTAGCACCGGAATATCATCTTTGATTGGATACGCAAGTTTCGCAGCAGTGCTAATAAGCTCTTGATTCTCTTTATCAAGACGTAATTTACCTTTGCACACAGGGCAAGCGATAATTTCAAGTAATTTTGTATCAAAGGCCATTGAGGATCCCTTTTTGTTTTAATAATAAATTAAGTTTTTCGATAACTGCAGGTGTCGGTTTTGCATCAACAGGTAAATAATACCAATTAGGCTTTGCAAAACTAAAGCATTTAACTGCATCTTTTTCTGTCATAAACACGGCGTCATCTGCAAAATCGCTAAAGTCACTTGCTTGATAAGCATAATGATCACGAAAATGATGGGTAGATAACAAGCTAATACCCTGCTGCTTTAAACTCATTTCAAAGCGTTTTGGGTTACCAATAGCACTTACGGCATGGCCTTTATCTTGTACTGAACCGATCGGTTCTGCATTGCTAACGGCTCTAAACGGACTACACGTTAAATCATAGCGGCTCTGTGCGTCGCCACCATTTTCAATTACTAGATCAACCGATTTTAAACGCGCTTTTGTTTCGCGAAGCGGACCTGCTGGCATGAGCAGTCCGTTACCAAATTGACGTTCACTATCAACAATACAACACTCAATATCACGCGCCATTTTATAATGCTGCATTCCGTCATCAGAAATGATGACATCGATATCATGTTGTTCTAATTTTTTAATGCTAGCTTGTCGATCCGGTCCTACCATAACAACACAGCCTAAGCGTCGTTTAATAAGCACAGGTTCGTCACCTGCTTGTGTTGTAGTTGTTTCATCAGTCACTAACAACGGATACGAATCAGACTGACCACCATAGCCACGGCTGATCACTGCCACTTTTAAACCTTGCTGTTGTAAGTATTCAGCAAGCCAAATAACAAATGGCGTTTTGCCATTGCCACCGACACTAATGTTGCCGACGACTATTATAGGAACACGCGCTTTAAAAGCCTTAAGTATATTAAGCTTATAAAGCAAGGCACGAAGTGTAGAGATAAGCCAAAAAAGCGCACTCAAAGGTAACAACAAAACACTGAGTAAACCTGGCTTTTTATACCAGCTTTTTTCAATTACACTCACTACTGCTCACCAAACTGCATTTTACATAAAGCTGAATAGGTGCCGTCTTTTTCAAGCAGCTCGCTATGCGTGCCCTTTTCAATAACCTGACCATGGTCGATTACATAAATACAATCACTGTTTTCTATTGTTGATAAACGGTGTGCTATCACAATCGATGTTTTTTCTTTCATTAAGCTATCAAGTGCTTGCTGGATCAGTTTTTCAGACTCTGTATCGAGAGCAGATGTCGCCTCATCAAGAATTAAAATAGGAGCATCTTTTAAAATTGCACGCGCGATTGCAATTCGCTGACGTTGACCGCCTGATAGCATTACGCCGTTTTCACCTACCATGGTATTTAAACCATCAGGTAAATCTTTAACGAACTCCCAGACATGGGCTTGCTTAGCAACTGCCATTAACTCATCGTTTGTTAATTCGCGCTCGAGTCCATAACAAATATTATTCGTAATAGTGTCGTTAAATAAAACCACTTGCTGTGAAACCAGTGCAAATTGCTTACGTAGGTCTGTCAGTTTGTAATCAGCGATGTTGACACCATCAAGCAAAATTTCACTGTCACCTTCAAGCTCATAATAACGTGGTAATAAATTCGAAATGGTCGATTTACCTGAGCCTGAACGACCCACTAAAGCAATACTTTCGCCAGCATTAATCGAAAGTGATAAATTCTTTAATACAGGCTCATCTTTAGTTGGGTATTTAAAGGTCACATTGTTTACTTCAATTTTACCAGTTACTTTATCAACGCTGTAACTGCCAGTATCTTTTTCTACTTCTTCATCAAGTACTAAAAAGATACTTTGCGCTGCTGAAATACCACGTTGTAAGTCACTATTTACGTTTGATAGTTGCTTAAGTGGACGTAACAACATCATCATTGATGAAATAAGTAATACGAAGTCGCCAGAACTGATGGTATCAATCATTGACGGCATAGACACGACCCATAGAATAACGGCCATCGCGCTTGCAGCTAATATTTGGATTACGGAGACACTTAATGCTTTGGTCGCGTCCATTTTAATGCGCTGCTGACGGTTATGATTGTTGATTGCAGAAAACTGTGAGATTTCTTGCTGCTGACCACCAAAACCATGAATAACTTTATGACCAGATAGCATTTGTTCTGAGCTGCGAGTGACTTGACCCATTGCAGACTGGATTTTTTTCGAAATCATACGAAATCGTTTTGATACAAATGCGACAATAACAGCCACCAGCGGAATAATGACTAAAAATATCAGTGAAAGCTTCCAACTGGTATAAAACATATTGAAAAGTAAAAAGACAACAAACGCCCCTTCTCTAACAACAATTAATAAGGCTTTAGTAATGGCTTGTTGAACTTGCTCGGTATCAAAGGTGATTTTAGATATTAAATCACCGTTCGAATTTTTATCATGAAAAGAAACTGGCAGATGTAAAATATGTTCAAATAATTGCTGGCGCAGGGTTCTCACAACTTGAGAGCCCACATAGCTTAAACAGTAAGACGACATGTAGTTAAACATGCCTCGACCTAATACCAATGCAATTACAACAAAGGGAGCGTAAGTTAAAACATCCGTGTTACGGTCATTTAAACCATCATCAATGAACGGTTTCATTAAATTGATAAACAATGCATCCATGGCAGAATAACCAATCATGCCCACAATGGCGAAAAACGCGATTAACTTATAATCACCCACATAACTGATTAATCGCTTGTAGATTTGGGATGTAGTTTGATCCATAACACTCTCTTATTCATAGACTTTGACTATTGTAGCCTTAAGGGGGTAAAAACAAAACGTCAATCTTGTTCGAACCAATAACTTTCCTGCTCGCGCGCAAACTCTATACGATAATTATCTTCATAGAATTTTATACGAATATGGCCAAGTTCTGCAGTTGAGAACTGTCGTATATGGTGCTCATTGTATCGTTTTACAACATCTGGGTGAGGAAATAACCATTGCCCTTGGTAAGCAGATGAATGGATAACCACTTCAGGCTCTACAGCATTTATAAATCTATTACTTGAAGAGGTATTACTACCATGGTGTGGGCTCAATAAAACAGTCGATTGCAGGTCGACACCATTTTCAATAAGCTTGGTTTCTGCAGCTGTCGAAATATCGCCCGTAAGTAACACTGAATAGTTTAAACGCGTTATTTTTAATAAACATGACAGATCGTTTCGATTATCTCTACTGTCGTCGGCATGAAAACTATTAATTTTGACCCCTTCAAGTGTGAAACTGTTTGTTTTACACGACTCTTCAAGCCCTTTAGGATGGAAGATGCTTAAAGTCTCTGCATAGCCTGCTAATTGCCAACTAGCTAAGCCGCCAGAATGGTCGCTATCTAAATGACTGATCACGGTTGCAACAACAGAGAGTTGTTGTTTACGAATGCTTTGAAGTAATACTCGGCGAATATAATCGTAACGGCCAAAATACTGAGGCCCTAAATCATAGATAATGGCTTTGTTATTGGTACTCACCATCACCATTAAACCATGCCCAACATCAAACACGTCTAACTGAAATTGAGCTTTGGGCTGTAACTTGAAATCAACGGCATAAATACAAATGGGTATTAAACAAACGTACTTGTTTGGACAAAATAACAAAATAAGCAATGTGCTGTAACTAATGACTAATATTGAAAAATCAAACTCGCTGAATGGAAACCAGCGCCAATCATGGGGAATAGAGAGCAACAATTGATAACTCAAATACAATACACTGTCTACTAAAGACAATAAACTTGTAATATCGAATAGACTCGAAAACAAGCTATAAAAAATCAGCAGTGGTAATATCAGTAAACCGACTAAAGGCACGGCAATAAGATTTATCAATAAGCCGATAATGCTCGTGCCATTGAAATAATAAAGAGATAAGGGAAGTAACCCGATAAACAAAGCACACTGAATCTGGAAGAGTTGAACAAACCTGTTTAAGAATCCAAGTCTTACATCTAGTGTATTTCTAGTTAATAAAAATATTATTGTTACCGCTATAAAACTAAAATAGAGTCCAGGGTTCAACATTGCAAATGGATCTATCAACAATACGATACATAAAGCATAAATAATTGAGCGCCAACGCAGCGGATTTTTACCCAAATTATAAATAACCAAATAACACCCAAGCATTACAAGTGCACGACTGGCAGAGACAATGAAACCGCTGAGGTAGACATAAATAAATGAACAACTAAATCCAAATAAAGCAAAAATATTATTCAGTTGGAATGATTGCCGAATAGGCAAATGACTGACTCTTAGCAACCACTTCGAGCTAAAAAACCCTACTGCATATATAAGTCCGATATGAAGTCCTGAAATAGCAAGCAAATGACTTAAACCTAATTCACGCAATTGATTATTATCTTCGTAGCTTATTTTGCTTTTATCGCCAGTTAAAAGCGCATAATAGAGCCACTGTAATCGGCTATTTGCTGTAATTTTATCTATGTATTTTAGGTATCTATCACGTAAACTCGTATTGGTATGATGATCTAGATAAGTTATTTCTCCTACGCTTCGACCTTTATAAAATATTCTCTCGAGTAGCGCTTGCCTTTCTCTATCAAAACTATAGAAATTCTTAACAGAACGATAACGCTTAAGTTTTAGGGATGCACTTATTTCATCACCTGAAACAACGGGTTTATCTGATGAAATACTTAGCATCGCAAAAGGAGTTGGTCTAATCGTAACAGGACAAGATTCAATACTTTTTAAATTGGCTTTTAGATAGTAAGGGCTTTTATCACTGTATGTTTCAACCACCTCAAATCGAACTAATCGCCTTTGTTGATAATCGATTTGACAGTCAGAGGTTGAGTAAAAAATGAAGTAATGAAAAATCACTACTAAAATAGCGCAAATAAACCCTGACAATAGAGTTAAAAAAGGCTTAAAATAGGCACCTGCTAGCAATACAGCAAAACTCATTATATAAAACGCCGCAGTGCTAAATGTATATAGGGTGAAAAAACAGCCTATGACAAAGCCGCTGCATAACCAAATAGATGTAAATGGTTGCTTTAAATGGCTAAAAAAACGATCCAACGCTTTTTACCTGATCATAACAAGGTAAGAGAACACAAGTATTTAAGAATTTTTGGTCGTTTATTGCATGATGCCAATTTATGGCACTTAAATAGACGTTCAGCACGCGGTGCATTTGCGGTTGGTTTATTTTTTGCGTTCATCCCTGTTCCTTTTCAAATGGTTCTTGCAGCCGCCCTGGCTATTCCATTTCGAGTGAATTTACCGATTTCTGTTGCAACAGTGTGGATCACTAACCCACTGACCATGCCTCCTATTTTCTATTGTTCATATATTGTTGGCACTATTGCACTTGCTCAACCACAGCAGCACTTCCAATTTGAACCAAGCTGGCAATGGTTTATAGATAGTCTAACAACAATTGGCCCAGCCTTTTTAGTCGGTTCACTCATTTGTGCAACTGCTGCTGCAATCATAGGCTATTTTGCTACCGACATGCTTTGGAAACGCTCTGTTCGTAAAGCGTGGATACATCGCCATAAAAAATAACTGATTTCAGTATAGACAAAAAACCCAGCTTTAAGCTGGGTTTTTTATTTAGGTTTTAAAGTAATTTACTTTATACCAAGTTTTTATTTTCTAAATATACGACGTGCTGCTGCAAATGGTAATAGCAGTAATGCATACCAAGGGAAGCTTGCTGATTGACGCTCGTATTGCTCAACCTCTTCAGCTTGACACTCTTCAACATTGCCATCAATTGGTGTTAACTTAACAGCAACTGCAACACTTTCGTATTCGGTATTACCGTTAATATCTACAACAACATTGCCAAATGAATCTGTCTTTTCAACTGTTTTAGTCGCAACACCGAAGATTTCGTTATTGTTGTTAATTGCCTTTGCTTCAGCAACCGTATATTTAAAACGAGTCTCACCATCTTCTTCGAAACACGGTAATAAATCGTTTAAGTTAACAATTTTATCTTCACCAATGGTGTACATGAAACCTTCACGACGACGAGTTGACGTATTGTAGATATCTGTCTCGCCTTCACCAACTACAATACCATTATCATTGATATCGTTTGCTAATGAGCTAGAGCTCGAGAAGTAATCCGTTGGGAAAACAACACTGTCGCTTTTCTTGTCATAGTAAAAGAATTTTGTTCTGTTTGTGCCGTCAATACGTTTACTTGCATAACCAACTACAACGTCATCGTTGTTAACAGCTAAAGGCTGACCTGAGATCCAATCATCTTCTTGATCAATAAACTCTTTTACTTCACCATTTTCGAAGATAACAGGCATTGTAATTCGCGTATCTCTGCCTTTGTATCGAACATCAGAAGTACCGACGATTAAGCCACTTTCATTGATCGCAATTGCGTTGCTACGAAAAGCGAAATCTTCGTCATCTTTCGGTGTTAAGCCTAAACCAAGCATCTCAGTGTTAGTAATGTTTAAATTGCTATCTAACGTCCACTTCACAGCCTGTTTATTATAGATACCTGTTTTATATTGACGATTATATGATTCCACACAATCAGAAACAGGTTCATCTTCGTTATCGCATTTATCTTCAATATCTTTTAAAGGGTCAGCAGCAATGTTCGTTGATACTGTACCTACAACTTCGTAACCATTGGCAGTCTTGACAATATCATTCGCCGAACTAACACCACCAAAATCATCAAATTCAGGGGCAAGTTCAACTTTTACACCATCGGCTGAGATTACGATGGCACGACTGATAAAATCTCTTAAGAAATGCGTTTCTTCTTCGTCTTCATCTGTTTGAGTAAACGATGTTTTCTCATAGGGTGCACTACCCCAACCTACCATCACACCATCATCTGTTACAGCATTAAGTAAGTTAGAAGTCGAGCGCGTTAAACCATCAAAATCAACTGACTGTTCATCAAATAAAACTTGCTCTGTCGAACCTTCTGCGGTGTAACGTGTTGCGATTGCACTTGATAGCTTTTGGTATTCTGAGTCAGTTGCACGTCCAGTTAAAAAACTAACCATGAATGCATGAGCATCAGCGTTAGTATTCACTGCATCGTTGTTCTCAATGTCATCTAACGTAAATGTGATTTCTTTATCAATTAATTCAAACTGTTTTTTAGCGGTATCATAGGCGTCTTTGATCAACGAATCCGTAAAATCGATATAAGAGATATCTACTGGTAACTTGTAAAGACCATTTGCTAAACCAATAATGTGTCCATTTTCACTAACATCTGTAATGTAGTTAAACTTCGCGCCCTCGATTCCACCTAATTCTTCTAATTTATAGGTTGCGCTCATCGCTGAGGTACTTAGGGTGGCTAAAATACTGGCAGCGAGTAATTTGTATTTCATTTTAATCCTTACTACTGATTCTTTAAATCTTCGAGTTCTTCCCAGCGCTCAAAAGCGGCTTCAAGCTCAGACTCTAACTCGGCTAAATGGTTCAATGCTTCTGTTGTAATTGCAGCATCTTGCTTAAAAAAGTCAGGGTCATTAACCACAACTTGCTGAGCGTCTAACGCTTTTTCAAGTTGTTCCACTTTACTGGGTAATTCTTCTAATTCAAGTTTTAATTTGTAAGAGAGTTTATTACTTTTCTTTGGTGTATTATCTTGGCTAACAACGGCTGGCTTTTCTTGCTTAATTTGTTGCTGTTGTTGTTTTTCTTGCTCAGCTAAATGAGCGGCGTATGCTTCATAGTCGCTGTAACCGCCAACAATGTCTGTGATCTTGCCGTTCCCCTCAAAGGCCCATACAGAGTTACAGGTATTATCAATAAATTCACGGTCATGGCTAACTATCAATACGGTGCCTTGGTATTGGTTAATAATCTCCTCAAGGAGCTCTAACGTTTCGATATCAAGGTCATTGGTTGGCTCATCGAGTACAATAATGTTAGATGGCTTTAAAAATAGCTTTGCTAACAATAAGCGATTCTTTTCACCACCAGAAAGTGCTTTTACAGGCGTACGAGCCCGTGCCGGAGGAAATAGGAAGTCTTGTAAGTAACCTAACACATGACGAGAACGACCGCCCATCATCACTTCTTGCTTGCCTTCAGCAACGTTGTCTTGCACTGTAGCTTCTTCATCGAGCTTTTGGCGGTATTGGTCAAAGTAGGCAAATTCTAAATTAACACCTTGTTTAACACTGCCGCTATCTGGAACTAAGTCACCAAATAAAATTTTCAGCAGCGTTGTTTTACCTATACCGTTTGGTCCCACAAGACCAACTCGGTCGCCCCGCATAACAAGCGTCGAGAAATCTTTCGCAATCACTTTGTCTTTAAATGCATGACAAATGTTTTTAGCTTCAAACACCAACTTACCAGAACGATCAGCAGTTTCAATGTTGAAATCAGTTTTACCAACTTGATCTACACGTTGCTTACGCTCTTTACGTAATTCTTTTAGTGCGCGTACTCGCCCTTCATTACGTGTTCTACGTGCTTTAATGCCTTGACGGATCCACGTTTCTTCTTCAGCTAAACGTTTATCAAACAGTGCATTCTGTGTTTCTTCTACTTTTAAATCATGCGCTTTTTGCTCAAGATAAGTTGCGTAATCACCAGGATATGAAACAAGCTTACCACGGTCTAAATCGAGAATACGAGTAGCAACTGCACGTATAAACGCACGATCGTGAGATATAAAAACGATACCGCCTTTAAACTCTTTTAAAAACTGCTCAAGCCAAATAACACTACTCATATCTAAGTGGTTAGTTGGCTCATCAAGTAACAGTAAGTCGGGTTCACTAACCAAAGCCCTTGCTAGAGCAACTTTACGTAGCCAACCACCCGATAATGATTCAAGTTTGGCCTCTGGCTCCAGCTCTAAGCGAGATAAAACTAATTGAATACGGGTATCAAAACGCCAGCCATCAACTGTTTCCAATTCATTAGATAAACGCTCTAATTTGTTCAGCAATTTATCGTTATAGTCTGTTTGCATTTGATTACTAACGTGGTGATATTCTATCAGTAAGTTAGCAATATCTGGCATGCCTTGAGCAACATAATCAAATACTGAACCTGCTGCCCCTTTGGGGGGATCTTGCTCTAGACGAGAAATACGAATACCGCCTAATTGGTTGATTTCGCCATCATCCAATGTCACTTGGCCATCAAGTACTTTTAGTAGTGTTGATTTTCCTGCACCGTTACGGCCAACGATACATACACGCTCACCTGACTCAATAACGGCATCGGCATCATCTAGTAGCGGATGTGTACCATAAGCGAGTTGCGCTTTGGCTATTCTGATTAAATCCATCGTGATTACTACTCTTATTCTTTATTATCAGCAATAAATTGCGCTAACTGCTCAGCATCAAAAGGCCAGAATAATTTCTCACCTTGATGTGCTTCAACAACCGGAATACTGGTTTGGTATAGAGCAATCAGCTGTTCACTGTCCATAATGTCTTTTGCTACAAACGAAGCGTTTGCAGCAATTAATAATTCATCGGCCATTTCACACAGATGACAGCCATCAGTGTGGTACAGGGTAAAATTAGCCATGGGTAATAAGCCAACTATTATGGATTTGCTTATTACGCTTAAAGTCTGGTGATAGAGTCTTATCAGAAATGTTTTCTGCTTTTAAACCCAGACCCATTAGCCCTACTTCATCCATGCTAAAGCCACGCTTATTATTTGAGAAAATAAGCGTACCGTTCGGGCTTAAGATTTTCTTAACCCACGTAAGTAATTTAATGTGATCGCGTTGTACATCAAATGCATCTTTCATACGTTTTGAATTTGAGAAAGTCGGTGGGTCTAAGAAGATTAAATCATATTGACCTTGAGCATATTCAAGCCATTTCAAGCAGTCAGCTTGTTCAAAACGATAGCGAGTATTACTTAGGTCATTCAACGCAAAGTTCTCTTGCGCCCACTTTAAGTAAGTTTTTGACATATCAACGGTGGTGATAGCTTTAGCACCACCTACTGCCGCATGCACAGATGCACTGCCAGTATAAGCAAACAAGTTTAAGAAACGTTTGCCTTGCGAATTTTGTTGAATATATCGGCGTGCCAAACGATGATCTAAAAATAAACCAGTATCTAAATAATCAAAAAGGTTAACTTTAAATTTAGCACCAAACTCTTCGACGACTTGAGTGCGATTTTGTTTTGATACTTTAGTGTATTGCTCTTCACCTTTTTGTTTTTTACGCACTTTAACTGCGATATTTTCAGGTGCAATTGCTAACTGTTCAGCAGTCAGGCTTATGACATCCTGTAAGCGTTTTTGTGCCGTATTATCATCAATTTCTTTCGGTGCAGCATATTCAAAAATAACAGCTGAGTCATCATAAACATCAACAGCTACGTTATATTCTGGAATATCAGCATCATAAACGCGATAACAGCTCACTTCATTTTGTTTTAACCAGTTCTTTAAGTTTTGCTTGTTTTTCTTTAAGCGGTTTGCAAATGCCGTTGAGCCTTCAAAATTAAGTGCAGGTTTGTCTTCTTTGCTTAGCTCTACTTGTTTATCGTCTAGTTGGTATAGATTTAAAACAACATCTAACGGGCCATTTTTGAACTTATAGCGTTTTAATTTAACAAGTTTTAATAATTTAAATAGGCTTTCGTCTGTGCCTAATAAAGCAAGCTTCCAATGGTTAAAGTGCTTTTTAAAGCCCACACCTAAACTACGGTGTAAGTTAACCAGCTCAGCCATTGAACCTAAGCGCTCACCATAAGGTAAATTTGAAATCACCACTCCTGGTAATTTCGCTACAGAGGTTAACTTAGTCGCATCGCTTTGTTTAAATTTAATCACATTACCAAGGTCTGCTCGCTCGGCGTTTTCCTGAGCTTTTGCAATCACACCGCCATCAATATCATGGCCAATAAGCCATAACTTTGGATCTGTAATTTGAGCAGTTAATTCAGCTTTTAACTCTTTATATTTTTGAATACGAAAACTTGGCAAGCGCTCGAACGCGAAACCTTCACGGAATAACCCCGGTGCTTCATTGCGTGCCATGCTGGCTGCTTCAATTAAAATGGTACCAGAACCACAACATGGGTCGAACAAAGGTTGCTGTACGTTTTCAAGCCAGCCACTACGTTTTACAAGAGCTGCAGCTAAATGCTCTTTAATTGGAGCCTTGCCTTGATCTTGACGATAACCACGTTCAGACAAACGAGGGCCAGAATAATCGATATAAAGCGCGACCCCTTGGCGGTTCAATCTAGCTACAACACGAACATTGGCGTTGTATTTATCAACATCTGGGCGCTGCTCGAATAAATCCGCAAAATAATCGACAATCGCATCTTTAACAACGAGACCTGAAAATTGCGTATTTTTTAAGTCGTTATTAGTACCGCTAAAATCAACAGCAAAGCTTTGTTTAGGACCAAACCATTCTTGCCAAGGCTGCAAGCGTGCAAATTGATAAAGGCTGTCTTTGTCTTTTACGCCTTCTTTTTCTTCTATCAGCATCATGATACGAGTGGCAAAGCGACTCGATAAACAAATCTTTTGTGCTAATAAGCTATCAGCTTCAAAACGTACAGAGCCCACGGTTTGTTTTGAGACTTCTGCACCGAGTGCTGTAAGCTCATCAACAAGTAAATTTTCTATTCCGATAGAAGTAAGTGCGATAAATTGCAAAGTAAAAACCCTTAAATGCTAATTGCGCAGGATTATAGCATAGCTTGGCGAACAAAAACGCCAACATTTGCAGGGATATTAGGCAGATTTAAACTGTTTTTGTTGAATATAAACAGGATGGATACGGTTATTTAAAACCTTAATGGCTTCAAACTGCTCAAGTGATAGATTTTCGTCTAATTGAAAATGTTGACTTAAGTTAATACACACTGAGGCTTCACTTGAATGGTCGACAATTAAAAACTCACCCTCTTGTGCTTGTGAGCACAACTTCACTACAGCTTCAACACTTGGTTGGCTGCCGTGATACTCATGAAAAAACCAACTTTTTGCAAGTACTGGCTTTAAATGAAATTTTACCGCTGTGGCATTAAGAGCAATTTGGCAAAGCTCTGCAGGATTCCATAATGAGAAAGTTTCGAGGTATTGATAAACTTGCTGATAAAAAGCAGCATCTTCAAGGCTAAAATTTGGTTCTTTTAGCACAGCATCGGTAAGTTGGCGAAGTTTATAAGGCGTGCACAGTTGCATATCTTGGTCAAGATCAACCAAAAGACGATTGTTTTTCGCACAAGCAAGCCATTTCCATTGCTTAGATGCTTGTAACATGTCTCCTCCCTAAAGAATAAATACTGTGCGCTTAATCATAAATTATAACTAAAGCAGACCATTAATAAAATGATTTTTTAGAACATTTTATTAATGATCAATTGCTTAGATAACTGATCCTTATAAGCCATTTAGGATCGTTTTTACCAATTCCGGACCTTTATAAATAAAACCAGTGTAAACTTGAACTAGGTCTGCACCTGCTGCAAATTTTTCTTTTGCCGACTCCGCATCTTCGATACCACCCACACCGATAATCGGTAGTTTACCTTCGGTTAAGCGCTTAAGCTCGCTAACCACGTGGGTTGAGCGCTGACGAACTGGTTGCCCAGATAAACCACCCGCTTCATTTGCGTATTGTTGTCCTTGCACCAAAGCGCGCTCAAGAGTGGTGTTCGTGGCAATAACGCCATCGATCTTATTGTTGATCAATGATTCACTTACTTGAGCAATTTGTACTTCATCAAGATCTGGGGCGATCTTAACCAGCATAGGTACTTGTTTGTTATGCTTTGCAACTAAATCAAGTTGTTCGTTCTTTAAGCTTTGTAGTAAATCATCCAGCGCTTCACCGTATTGCAAGTCGCGTAGACCAGGGGTATTCGGTGAAGAGATATTTACCGTAATGTATGATGCATGTTCGAACACTTTACGCATACAGTGGATGTAATCATCTTTACCCTGCTCGTTTGGTGTATCTTTATTTTTACCAATATTGATACCTAAAATTCCGTCATATTTCGCCGCTTTAACATTGTTAACTAGGTTATCAACACCCTTGTTGTTAAAACCCATGCGATTAATAATCGCATTTGATTCAGGTAGACGAAAAATACGTGGTTTATCGTTACCAGCTTGAGGACGTGGGGTAACAGTACCTACTTCAACAAAACCAAAGCCCATTTGCGAAAATGCATCAATACACTCTGCATTTTTATCTAAGCCTGCTGCTAAACCTACCGGATTTTTAAATTCTAACCCCAAAAAATTTACAGGTTTATTAGGGACAGATTGAGACCACGCAGCACTCAATGGCGTATGAGCAAATCGTCGTAAATTATTAAGTGCAAATTCATGAGCCCACTCCGCATCACGGGTAAACATAAAACGGCGAGCTAGATCATAAAACATGGTTTGTTCCTCAGGTAAAATAAACAAGGTAGCCGTTTAAAACGGACCATTGCAAATTAAGGGCAAAAAAATACCCCAGCGAGCTGGGGTATGTATTTTAACGACTTTTCACTTATTTGGAAGTGTCACAGTTGTGGCTTAGCAACATTAGTTCACGAAGTGCCACTGAGAACTTCGCAAAATCGTGGCTTTGCGATGTTTTGAACTCAGATAACATCTGCTTCCAACGTTGTAATAGTAGATCTTGATTATCCATCCACTCATCAATTTGTGCATCAATGTCTTTGCTATCTGCTGCAAAGCTATTAAGTACCACAGCTGATAATGTACGTTGTTGCCAATCCAGCTCTTCACGGTATGACGCACGAGCAAGTGCTTGCCAGTGGTTCGCAACCGGTTGGTTAGTGATTTGGTCAAGGAACCAATGAAGGCCCATACGTGCACCCAACTTGAAGTACGTATTAGAAACCATATCAATACTACGCTCTGAATTATTTGCAATTTCAGCTAAGTCCATTACAGAGAATAAGCTTGATAGTGAAACTATGCGTGTCGCTAGTGCTTTTGGTACATTGCTGTCAATTAACTTGTCAGCTGCTTTAACTAGACGCTCGCTCTCTTTTTCAACCATATAGCTGTTTAGGTTTTCACTTAAATCAGCAAATGTTGGTGCGAAGAATTCAATTGCTTGCTCAATCGTTTGTGCTTTATTGCGATGACGTAAGAACCAACGTGTTGCACGACGAACCGTACGACGTAACTGATATAGCATTTCTGTTTGCACAGCTGCTGGGATCTTATTATCAAGCGCAACAATTGATGACCAAGTTTCTGGCATCTGGAACACTTCTTTTGCAATTGAGTAGCAAAGTGCGATTTCAGCTTCATTCGCACCTGTTTCTTCTTGCATACGAACCATAAAGTTAAGGCCCATATCGTTAACGATATTATTCGCAAGTTTAGTTGCGATAATTTCTTTACGAAGTGGGTGGTTATCCATTGCATCGTTGAACTTCTCACGAAGTGGCACTGGGAACGACTTAACTAATAATTGACGGTAGTATGGGTTTTCAGTGATTTCATCAACCACTAGAGACTCTTTAAGTACCATCTTCGCATAAGAAACTAATACAGATAGCTCTGGACGAGTTAAATCTTTACCCGCTGCTGCGCGCTCTGCAAGTTCTTCATCAGTTGGAATAAACTCGATTGCACGGTTTAACTTGCCATCTTTTTCAAGTGCGTGGATGAAACGTACTTTTTCTTTTAGCGTCGACGTACCTTTTGATTGAGTAATCGATAAGGTATGCGTTTGACGATAACAATCTTTTAATACTAACTCAGATACTTCATCAGTCATTGAATAAAGTAGCTCATCACGTTGTTTACGCGTTAAGTCACCTTCTGCAACTAGACCATTAAGTAAAATCTTAATATTAACTTCGTTATCTGAACATGCTACACCACCCACGTTATCAATGAAGTCAGTGTTAACACGACCGCCTTTAGCAGCAAATTCGATTCGACCTAATTGTGTTGCACCTAAGTTACCACCCTCGCCTAAGATCTTCGCACCAAGCTCAGAACCATTAATACGAAGTGCATCATTCGCGCGGTCACCAACATCAGCATCAGTCTCTTTAGAGTGCTTGATGTAAGTACCGATACCACCATTCCAAAGTAAATCAAACTCCATCATTAGTGCTGCTTTGATTAACTCATTAGGTGTCATGCTCGCTTTCTTAGTGCCGAGCATTTTCTTCATTTCTGGGCTTAAGCTAATTGATTTAGCCGCACGAGAGAATACACCACCACCTTGTGAAATAAGGTCTTTGTTGTAATCTTCCCAAGAAGAACGCGGTAGATTAAATAAACGTTCACGCTCTGGGTAAGATGTCGCTGCATCTGGGTTTGGATCAACAAAGATGTGCATGTGGTTAAACGCTACTTGTAAGCGAATGTGCTTAGAAAGCAACATACCATTACCAAATACGTCACCCGCCATGTCGCCGATTGCCACAACAGTGAAATCAGTTGTTTGACAGTCAATATCCATTTCACGGAAATGACGTTTAACAGATTCCCACGCACCTTTTGCCGTGATACCCATTTTCTTGTGGTCGTAACCTACTGAGCCACCTGATGCAAATGCATCACCTAGCCAGAAGTTATATTCATTTGCGATGCCGTTAGCGATATCAGAGAAAGTCGCAGTACCCTTATCGGCAGCAACAACTAAATACGGGTCATCTTCATCATGACGAACAACATCAACTGGTGGCACAATTTCACCACGTTCAATGTTATCTGTGATATCTAATAAACCACGGATGAAAATCTTGTAACACTCTTGGCCTTCTTTGAAGAATGCTTCACGCTCTGTTGGTAGCTGTTTACATACGAAACCGCCTTTAGAACCAACTGGTACGATAACCGTGTTTTTAACTTGTTGCGCTTTAACAAGACCCAGTACTTCAGTACGGAAATCTTCACGACGGTCTGACCAACGTAAACCACCACGAGCAACTTTACCACCACGTAAATGCACACCTTCAACGCGCGGCGAGTATACGAAGATCTCGAACGCAGGAAGTGGTAATGGCATTTCTGGGATCATAGAAGGTTGCACCTTGAATGATACGTAAGACTTAAATTGGCCATCCGCTTCTTTTTGGAAAAAGTTCGTTCTTAGGGTTGCATTGATCATATCAACGTATAAACGGATGATACGGTCATCATCTAGGTTTGCTACGTTTTCTAGTTCAAGATTTACTTGTGCAACTAGCTTCTCAAGAGCCTTCTCACTACCTGGGTTCTTAACAGAGAACTTTTTAGTGAATAAGTTAACGATTTGCGAAGCAATATGTGGGTAATTGGCAAACGTGCTTTCGATGTATGTTTGCGAGAAAGTTACACCAATCTGACGCATGTATTTAGCGTATGCACGAAGAATAGACGCTTCACGACCTGTTAAGCCACCCATTAATACTAAACGGTTGAAACCATCGTTTTCTAATCGGTTATTCCAAACATTAGTCAGTGCGGCACGGAAACGTGCTGATACTTTATCAAAATCAGCAATGCCCTTATTGTCAATTAGCATGGTGAAATCCATGATCCAATTAACTTTACCGTCAGTCGTTTTAACTGAGTAAGGTGTTTCACCCACTACGCGTAAACCAAAATTTTCTAACATTGGCATTACGTCAGATAAGTGGATTGGCTCATCTTTATGGAATAAGCTTAAACGAACAACGTTGGTATTTGCTTCTTCTTGTGGACGGTAAAACAACATTTCTAGTTTGTTTTCGTCAGTAAGAAGTTCTAGTTTTTCAATATCAACAACCGCAGCACTTGGTAAAACCTGATCTTTATACGCACTTGCAAACGCTTGTGCATATTTACGGTTTAGTTCTTTGCCGCGTGCTTCACCTGCACTTTCAAGTAGTGCAGATTGGAGTCTATCTTCCCAAGTACGGGCAGCTTCAATTAGGTTGTTTTCGATGTCTTTCACGTTATATTCAATATTATTGTCAGTCACACGCACCGTGTAATGTGTACGGGCTAATGTTGACTCAGAGAAGAAAGTAGTAAATTCGACTTTTTCGTCAGAATTAAATGCATTGGCTAAGATACGTTGCGTTTCACGACGAAGAGCCGTGTTATAGCGCTCACGCGGTACATATACCATGCAAGAGAAGAAACGGCCATATGCGTCTTTACGCACAAAAATACGGCACATATCACGCTCTTGTACTTGTAATACGCCCATGGCAACTTCAAGAAGATCAGCTTCACGTGCTTGAACAAGTTCATCACGTGGATACGTTTCTAAAATATTTAATACCGCTTTGTATGCATGAGTGCCTTTTGCAAAGTCACACATTTCCATAATGCGGTTAATCTTACTTTTCAGTACAGGTACATCAGCGGCGCTGTTGTTATAAAAACTTGATGAGAATAAACCAAGGAAACGGTCTTCACCAATTACATTGCCCGCATCATCAAAACGCTTAATACCCACATAGTCGATATACGCAGGGCGATGCACACGAGATACTGAATTTGTTTTCGTTAAAATTAATAAATTGCTGCTACGTGCTTCTTGGCGAGCTACTTCAGGTAATTCTGAAAGTAAACGGCTATGCTCTTCGTCTGTGTTTTTCATTAGACCAAGGCTAGTGCCCTTTTTACCTTTTAACTGGTAATCACCTTGCACTGGCGAAAGTTCATACTCACGGTAACCCATTAGCGTAAAGTTATCCTTTGCTAACCAGTCTAAAAATTCTACCGTTTCTGCAACTTCGCTTTCGTTATTATTATGATGGCGTTTTGGTAAGTCTTTCGTTACCGCAATAAGTTTTTCACGAATTGGCTGCCAATCTTCTACAGCAATAGATACGTCAACTAACACACTCTCAAGTTCTTTTTTGAAAGACTCAATGACTTTTGCATCTGTTTGACGATCAATCTCGATAAAGAACACAGTTTTTGTCGACGTTGATTCTTGCTCAGCTTTTAAGCTTGAAATACCGGTGATTTTAGCGTTTTTATCACGTTGGATTTTCAGCGGAGAGTGAAGTAATAAGTGAGAAGCGATGTTTGCGCGGGTCATGGCCATGCGCACAGAATCAACTAGGAAAGGCATGTCTTTCGCGATGATTTCAACAATAGTGTGCGATGACTGCCAGCCATCTTTTGCTACTTCAGGATTGAAAACACGGACAACCGCGTCATCAGAATTATTTTTTTCTAGCGAGTTCCATAGGCTTAGTGCAGCGCCATATAAGTCACTATCGTTGCGATGAGCCAAATCCTCTTTAGACATATTGCTGTACAAGGCTTTGGCGAATTTCTCAACGAGTAACACATTATCAGCGTGAACTTTTTTCTGGATCAGCTTACAGACATTATCTAAGATAACCGAGGCTTGCCCTTCATTTCGTGTCATTGTATGTTCCTTAATCTATACTACTTATCGATTAGTAGAATATTTGTACAGCCATTTATTAGCGTGGAGTCAGGTAAATTCTAACTCTTTTACAGCTAATAAACAGCCTTTTCGATGAAATCATTTTAAGCTTTTCAGCTATTTGGTCATCTATTCACAAAATATAGATATAAATGGCCATTACTGGCCATATTGGAGCACAATTATTCACATTATTTTTTCTGGTCAGTCCAGAGGAAGCTACCAATTGCAGGTAAAAGTAGTACTGCACCCAACATGTTAACCAAAAACATGAAGGTCAGAAGAATACCCATATCCACTTGGAACTTCAGATCAGAGAAAATCCATGTGCTAACACCAATGGCTAAGGTAATACCTGTGAACAGCACTGCACTACCACGCTCTACTAATGCATTACGATAAGCTACTTCCAGTGCCACACCTTGTTTTAGCTGCCCCATCATTGATGAAAGTATGTAAATCCCGTAATCGACACCAATACCAACACCTAAAGCGATAACTGGTAATGTCGACACTGTTAAACCTATTTCAAGTTGTACCATCAACGCTTGCGCTAAGGTTGATACGATGTACAGAGGTAATACGACTGCAACCGTAGCCTTAACACTTCTAAAGCTAATTAAGCATAGCAGGATTACGGCGCCGTAAACGTAAAGCATCATAGGTAGCTGTGCAGCCGATACCGATTCGTTCGTTGCAGCCATTACACCTACTGGCCCTGACGCGAGCTTAAACTTCAATTTATCCGTACCTTCAGCGGCAGCAAACTCTTTAACCTTTGCCACTACATGGTCAATAGTTTCTGCTTTGTGGTCATTTAAGAAAATAATCACTGGCATTACAGAGCAGTTACCATCGAGTAAACCTGAGCTTGTTTCGACGCGCGATGTTGCTTGCACTAAACTGGCGGTATTGCGCGGCAGGCTTTGCCATTTTAAGTTACCTTCGTTGAAACCGGCATTCACAGATTGCGCAACAGAACTTAAACTCACTGCTGATTGCACCCCTGAAACGTTCTCCATTTGCCATTGGAAGCGGCTAATACGTTCCATAACATCATGCTCAGTACACGCAGCAGGATACGCTTCTACAATCACTTTTAGGATATCTGATGAAATGGTGTATTTATCAGAAATCAAAAAGGTGTCTTGGTTATAGCGGGCATCTTGGTGCAAAGATGGCGCACCAGCATGTAAGTCACCAATACGCATTTTGTCAGCTTGCCAGTAACCCACTGCAAATAACACAGCCGTAAAGACGATAATAAAACCAGCTGTTTTACGATCAGTAGCTTTTACTAATAGCTCGCGTAACTTATCTAAGAAATTTGGTTTATCTGTGTGAGTACCCGCTTGAATATGCACAGTGCCTTCAAAGCGCATATAAGATGCCCATACAGGTAATAGAATCAGGTTAGTGAAAATAATTACCGCCACACCTAAACTCGCTGTGATGGCAAGTTCGCGAATAATACCAATATCAATGGTTAGTAAAGTTAAGAAACCAATTGTGTCAGATAACAGTGCGATACCACCTGGGATCAGAAGTGCCCTGAAGCTTGCCTGACAGCAAACCCGAGTTGAACTACCTGTTGACACTTTTTTACCGATGTCATTAATCATTTGCACACCATGGCTTACGCCAATCGCAAACACTAAAAACGGCACTAGAATTGACATAGGGTCTAAACCAAAGCCTAAGGTCGATAACAAACCTAACTGCCAGACAACCGCAATGATTGAACACGCAATCGGTAAAATCGTCAGCTTTAAGCTTTGACAAAATAACCAAACCATCACGAATGTGAAAGCAATCGCAATAGCAAAAAATAACAGTACGCCTTTAGCCCCCTCAGCTACATCACCTGCCATTTTTGCAAAACCAATGATATGGATACTGACTTTATCAGTACTGAGCGGATCACGGACTTGCGTTTCTAACTTTTCAGCAAACGCTAAAGTGTCTAGTTTTTCTTGTGTTTGCGGGTCAGTTTCGAGTAATTGGGCTGTCACCATCGCGCAAGAGTAGTCACTGGCAATCATGCGGCCAACCACTTTTGCTTTTTCGATATTTTCTTTTACAACCGCAAGACCACGTTTGTCAGCGGTAAAGTTTGCCGGAATAATTGGACCGCCAGCAAAACCATCTTCAACCACTTCAACAAAACGCGCACTCGGTGCAAAGATTGAATTTACTAATGGACGATTCACACCGGGAATAAAATAAAGCTGGTCATGAACTGCTTTAAGTTGGGTAAAAAATTCTTCATTAAAAATATCACCGTCTGCATCACAGACTGAAATCAAAATACTGTTTGCACCACCAAATTGTTTTTCGTGTTTGGTGTAAACCTTCATATAGTCATGATTGAGCGGAATATTTTTATTAAACGATGCGTCTAATTGAATTTGTGTTGCTTTGAATAATAAAAAACAGGTGATCAAAGCAAAGGAAATAATTGCGAATAAGCGATGACGAAACACCGCTCTTTCTAAAATATCTAAAAAACCACGCATTACGGATTCAACTCCTTCACTTTAATGCCATTTTCTGAAGCCATAATTAGTTTGTCTTGAAACACAACACCATCAAGTAACGATTTACCATCGGCCATTTGTTCTTCTGTAAGTTGGTCATTCTTAATATGGAAAATCACCCCACTGTTAGCAAATAATAGCCACTGGTTGTTGTAGTTGATCGCGCTATTAACGGTTGCATAATTGTCGTGTGGTATTTGCTGCCACTGTTCACTGCCAGCTTGGCGAGTAAAAATGTTGCCTCTAAGGCCTGCAACTAGGTCTTCTCCACCTTGATCTGCAGTTGACGCAAACGTAAAGAAAGAGCCCATATAGATCTCTTCAAGACGCTGCCATGTTTGTCCATTGTCGAAACTTTGTGCCATTAACCCCATTTCACCAGCTAGAAATAAGCTATTATCGGTTTTAACAATACGATTAAAATGTGGGAGTATTGAAGCGGTTTCAATTTCATACCCTTCTGGATCACTGTCTTTTAGATCATTGAGGTATTCACGGTCTTCCTCAAATAATAGACTATCTAAAAAACGTTTCTGCCAAGTTTGGCCACCATCATTAGTTTCAAAAAACATGCCGTAAGCACCTACTGCATAACCATGCTCAGCAGTAGTAAATAAAATATCTAAACATGGCTTATCCATGTTTGGTAGAGACTGCTGTAATTGCCAGGTTTTTCCTGCATCCTGTGTATTAATGATGGTTGCATCATGACCACAGGCCCAGCCTAAATCGCTATTATAAAAATCAACTGCAGTGAGTAGTACTTGGGTCGGTACACTCGCTTGTTGCCAAGTTTTAGCATCTGTACTTGTAATAACCACACCATGTTTGCCAACAGCAACAAGATTTGAGCCAGCTAGTTCAATGTCGGTGAGTAGAGTTTTGTTTGCGTTAACAGCGCTAATAGCTTGTTGCGGCATAGGCATGTCTTGAGCAAAACATGAAGCACTATAAGCAAGACAGGCATAAAGCAAATACTTCATAAAGATAAATCGCCTTCGAAAAGATAAAAAAGAGAAGTCAAAAAAGTCACTGGGAAACCTATTGCGTGTACTGATGACTTACGCGAATTGCAAAAGGCACCTGGAGTCAGGTGCCTTAATTTTATTAACGACCTTCGCGGCGTAATGCGCTTGAAGTAAACTCGTTATCGTTGAATGATTGTGAGAAATCATACATTTTTTCTTGATTATCTAAACCAATTGCTAAATAACGACGAGAGTTAAGGTCATGATAAACTTCTAACGTACTCCAATGAGTAGGTACTTCATAGTAGTTAAGGCCATGAGCCATCGCTACACGATACATTTGATCGCGGTTATCATAGATATCCGTTACATGTACTTGCCAGCTATCTTCATCAATATAGAAAACACGTTTCTTATAAATATGACGAGTACCCTCTTTCAGGTTCGCTTCAACAACCCAAACACGGTGTTTTTCATAACGAACATGCTCAGGATTGATATGACCTGCTTGTAAAATATCATCGTAGCTTAGTTTGTCGCTGTGAAGCTTGTAGCTGTTATAAGGAATATAAAGCTCTTGCTTACCTTTTAATGTCCAGTTGTAACGATTCGGAGAACCGTTGAACATATCAAAATCATCAGTCGTACGTAAGCTGTCAGCTGCTGTTCCAGGTGCATCATAGGCAACATTAGGTGCACGACGAACACGACGCTGACCTGAATTGTATGTCCATGCTTGGCGTGGCGTTAATATTTGGTCCATGGTTTCATGAACTAGTAACGCAGTACCTGCAAGACGAGCAGGCTCAGTTACTTTTTGCTTAAACTTAAACAAGATATTAGATTCTTGTAGTTTCTCTGGCGTTGCTTCAGGTGATGAGTATTCAACTAATAGTTGCTCATCAAAACCTACATAGTTGTATGAACCTGACGCTGTCGGTGCTGCTTGACCACCAGAGCGCGCAATTGATAAACCACGGAAACGTAGTAAGTGGTTCCAAATAGCTTCTAAACCATCTTTAGGAATTGGGAACGGAACACCTACAGCGGTATTTTTAATACCGTTACCACCTTCTACTAACTCAGCTGTCGTTGCATATTTTTTAGTTGCATCGTATACAAACTGAGGATAAGACGCACTACGACGAGTTGGGTAAATATTCATCTTGAACGTATCAGGATACGTGTTGAATAATTCAACTTGACCTGGGCTCAAGTAATCTTTGTACTGGTCAACGTTCGATTTATCAATCGTAAATAAGATTTTATCATCAGCAAACGGGTCAGGATGATGCATACCAGGCTTATAACTAGCAGGTGGTTTTGTTATACCACCAGTCCAAGCCGGAATAGAGCCATCTTTGTTTGCTGCTTTTTCTGCGCCAATAGGCGTTAAATCATTACCTAAACGAGCCGCTTCATCAGCGGTAATTTTTGCAAGTACACTTGAGCTTGCAAAAAAGCCACAAAATGCTGCTGCGATGAGGGTAGGTTTTCTAATAATCATAATTTACCCTTAGATTGAATATTTAATATTGAAAGAAACATAATCGCGGTCAGAGAAAGTATTCGTTGCGCCACCACCCCAGAACGAGTTGTAGCTAAAGTCGAATGACCACGCATTTTGATAGTTGAAGTTCATGGTAACACCGAGCGATTTACGGTCTTCAACAAATAAGAACATTGGATCAGGTGTAATACCATTTACATCGTGCGAGAACACAAAACGTGGTGAGAAGTTAACACCGCTAAAGAAGTTATAATAATCACCTTTGGCAATTAGGCGATAACCCCATGCAGAAGCCGTTGGGAATGGATTCGTTTCAGGACCGTTTGAAAGACCTAAGTGTAGCGTTGAATAATCATCGCTTAATGGGCCTTGCATGATACCGCTTCGACCAGTACCGGCAACGTTTAAACGAAGCTCATCGTAATCTGGCATATCATTAATACGTACACCACCAATTTCACCAACTACCGCCCAGCTATCAGCACCTAGCGAAGGACCAAATAAATGCGTTGCAGTAAATTGTAATTGTGCTGTGTTACGAAGAATAAAGCCTTGTGCAACTTCACCTGGACCTACAACACTCGTAGCATCGCCTAAACTCATTTGTGAAATACCAGCAAAGTCAGGACGAATACCTGCAACCGCTAATTGCTCAGGCATACCCGCGTAAAGTAACTCTACGTCATCAATTTGAAGTGGTTCGTCTTGACGGAATGCAAATTCACCAGCAAGCGCTGTTTCACCGACTGATGTATTAAAGCTTAGACCATAAAGCTTAATATCTTCAGGGTATTCTAGCTGTCCTTTAGTAAATGCTTGTAAGCCTGTTACATTATCTTCTGTGATTTCTGTCGTTAGTAACATACCGATATCGGCAGCTATTGCCGCATCAGTGAAGTTAGATACCTGACCAGAAATTACCGGGCGACGGCTATGATAGTTAATGTGGTATAACGCCACTTCAGTGTCGTTTAATTCAGGTAAGTACATACCTAGGCGTAAGCCATATTGACCACCGTCATCAGGTTCGTTTTTACCTGCAGAACCTTTGCCTTTTAATGCCACTTTGGTCGGATAAGCTAGGTACATTTGTGCCATCATTGCTTGACCTTGTGCTGATGTAGGATCAACACCTTCCGAGCGAACAATGTCATCTAAATTATTTAAGCTTTCTGTTAAGAATGCTAAATCAATATCTGGGTTAGAGGTGAAGCCCAGTTGTATATTTTGCTGATAACCATTTTCAGACGCGAAATCGTTAGTCGAGAAATATGTACCTGCCGCAGGAAGACGTGTTTCATGCCATTCATACTGGTAGAAACCTTCTAGCGTTAAATTATCTGTAATACCGAGGGATGCCCAAAGCATACCTACAGGTATGAACGCTTCTTTTAATTCTGCACCAGGGGCTTTTAATCGATCGATATCAACTGGGTTTACGTTGATACCATGCGAAATCAAAGTACTCTCACCCCAGTTAACAACTTGTTGGCCTAAACGAATAGACAGTGGGTTACGACCTTCATTTAAATCAAAGTTTGCCCATACATAGGCATCGAGTAAACGTAAATCAGCACACACTTGTTCTTTTGTGTCGTCATCATCACATGGATCAACTTTATTGCCTGAAGTTGGATTGCTATATGCGTAATCACCATCCATCAACGCAAAGTCGTAGAAGTACATAAAGCGAGTGAAGAAACCAAAGTTATCTTTGCTGATTGATAGCTCGTGGTTACCTTTTAATAATTTTGAAAATGAATCACCACTATCAAAATTAAGATTACCTGCATCACCATTATTTGAATATGCACCTGGTTGGTTCCATACATCAGCAGAAGAATAGATTGGATTTAAAGCAGAATGATAACCCGTCCAATCGAATGAAGGATTATTACTTTTACCTATATGTTTGAAATCTCGGTCTTCAACACGAATACTTTGGCCATAAGAGAAATTAGAGTCAAAACGTATGTCAAAGTCACCTAATTCAAAGTTTGCCGCGTGCAAAGATGTGCTTGAGAGTCCGAGTGTAGCCGCCGCGAGTCCCAAAGCTATTTTGTTTTTAACAAAAAGCGATCGTTTTATCATTGTGTTCATCCCCCTGTAACGGGTTGTTTTGTGATCAAATTGTTGTTTTTAGTATCTTTCTAACGATAGAAGCGAAACAGTAAAATTACAATATAGAACGCGTTCAATCGGTTAATATTTATTTAAAAATGTGACGTTTACGCATTGGTAAGACGTCATACCAGATATTTTATACACGTAAATTAACAATAGAACAAATCGAATTAACAAAAATATAATAAATTTAGAGAATAGTAGACAGTGAAAATTGACTTTTTAGTGATTAAAAAGTACAAAATAAAAGCAGCCAAAGCTGCTTTTTAACTAATTTTCTCTAGTTTTAAAAACTGATTTTCAGCGGTTAATGTCAACCTAAAGCGCCCTCTTATACCTAAGGATGAAATAAAAGGGCGTAAATGGTTTGCATCAAAGCGAACAGTCTTGCCACCATCCTCTGTGACTTGCACAGATTTATATTTACCATGATAGTAATCAAGACATTCTGAATAACTCAGATACAAGGCAAAGTAATACTCATTCATTAACTTTCGAGAGCTTTCTCAACTTTTTCAAACAAATCATCACTGAGACCATCTAAATCAGCTAAGCGTTGCAATTGTGCTTTCATTGCCGCTGAACGATTTTCATCATAGCGTTTCCATGACATAAACGGTGTCAGCATGCGCGATGCATTTTGCGGGTTAATATCATTAAGCTTAACCAGTAAATCACCTAGTAATTGATACCCTTTTCCATCTGCACGATGGAACTGAGTGATATTAAAGTGACTAAAGCTACCAACTAATGCACGCACTCGGTTAGGGTTACCAAAGTCAAAACTAGGATGACCATAGAGTGCTTTAATATCGTTGATACTCGTTGCTGAATCTTTCATTGCTTGTAAGGCAAACCATTTATCCATAACAAGCACATCATGACGCCATTTAGCATCAAACTCATTTAGCAGTGTGTCACACAGTGGATGGTTTGCTTTAACCACAGCACTTAATGCAGCAAGGGCGTTGGTCATATTGCTACTGTTTGCAGATTCTCTAATTAAGCTGCTAACTTCGCTATGATTTGTTTTCGCTAAATAGTATAAACAAAGTTGCTTAAGAGCACGTACGGCAACGGCTGTAGCGGATGTTGAACCATCGTCATCAAGGGCGTTATAACAATTAACCAATGACTCTGTTAGGAAGTTGGCAATTTGCGATTCAAATGCATTTTGCACAGCAATAATGTCATCAACAGGGATGACGGCATATTCTGCAGCAAGAGTATCGTAGCTAGGCAGTTTTAACAGCTCCGCAATTAGTGCGAGGTCACCTTCACGATTATCAACTAGTAGCTTTAATGCCGACAAGATATCATCAGATAAACAAGCTTCACCACTGGCAATCGCCGCTTTCATTTCATTCGTAAATAAACGCTGCTGAGCATCCCAACGTGAAAAGTCACTGCGAGCAAAACGCATAATATGTAACAGATCAGCTGCAGACGTATTTTGATTAACAATGCATGGCGCTGAGAAATCTTCAAGTAGCACTGCTACTGGGCGCTGTGTAATATCTTCAAAAACAAATTTCTGCGTTTTTTCAGTAACATTTAATACCGAATCTTGTGGCTGATTATCAATCACAAGAGGTAGCGACTGCCCTTCACTATCTAAAAGCTCAATAGCAAACGGTATGTGCAATAAGGCATTGTTAGGCTGATTATCAGGTGCGAATTGTTCAATACTCAATGTAAAAGTCTGATTTTGTTCATTATACACTTGTTCTACATTGAGCTTTGGTGTACCCGCTTGGCTGTACCATCGCTTAAATTGCGTTAAATCAATACCGGATGCATCACTCATTGCAGCCACAAAATCATCACAGGTAACAGCTTGCCCGTCATGGCGCTCGAAATACAATGCCATACCTAGCTGGAACTTCTCTTCTCCCAGTAAGGTGTGCATCATACGGATAACTTCAGCTCCTTTGTCATACACAGTCACAGTATAAAAATTATTCATTTCAATGACTTTCTCAGGTCGAATTGGGTGCGCCATAGGCCCTGCATCTTCACTGAATTGGTGAGTTCGCATAACTTTAACTGCATCAATACGATTAAGTGCACGGGAGCCTAAGTCACTACTAAACTCTTGATCACGGAAAACCGTTAACCCTTCTTTCAACGACAATTGGAACCAGTCTCGGCAAGTGACTCGATTACCTGTCCAGTTATGGAAATACTCGTGGCCAACTATAGACTCAATCGTATGATAATCTTTGTCGGTGGCCGTTTCTTGATTTGCTAAAACACATTTTGAATTAAAGATATTGAGACCTTTATTTTCCATTGCACCCATGTTGAAGAAATCAACGGCAACAATCATGTAAATGTCTAAATCATATTCAAGGTTAAAGCGCTCTTCGTCCCATTGCATTGACTTCTTTAAAGACGTCATCGCGTGGGGCGTTTTCGATAAATTGCCTTTATCCACAAACAAGGCTAATTCAACTTTTCTACCAGACTGGGTTGTATAATGGTCACGTAGCACATCAAAATCACCAGCAACAAGTGCAAATAAATAACTCGGCTTTTTAAATGGGTCTTGCCATTTTACAAAGTGACGTCCGTCATCTAAGTTACCTGATTCAATTTGGTTACCATTAGACAGTAAATGAGTGTACTTTTTGTCGGCAATAATTGTCACATCAAAGCTGGCAAGTACATCTGGTCGGTCGAGGTAATAGGTAATCTTTCTAAAACCTTCAGCTTCACATTGCGTACAGTAAGCACCGCCTGACAGGTACAATCCTTCTAATGAGGTGTTTGTTTGCGGGTCAATTTGGTTCTCAATTTTAAGTATAAAATTTTTAGGCAAATTATGAATAATCAGCTTTTCATCTTCGAGCGTGTAATCATTATAAGCTTTGTCATCAACCATCACAGAAATTAGTGTTAAATCAACACCATCTAGAGAAAGATCAGCATTACTTTCGTCAGTACGATTGATTGTCATTGTTGACTGTACTGAGGTTTTTAACGGCGCTAGTTCAAAATGTAAATCGATGTGTTGAATTGAGAATTGTGGGGCTTGGTAATCTTTTAAATATTGAGCTTGAGGTTTACTCGTAGCAGACATAACTGACTCCAAATGGCCCTGCTTAGCAGGGCCTAAATAGTTTATTCAGCGTTAGCTTGTTGTTTAAGGTGTTTTGGGGTAATACGTAAAATTTTAATACCCAAATAGGCATAAACAATCGCTAATAATGGATTAATTAAATTAAAGAATGCGTACATGGCATAATCAAATGGATTGATTAGTAAAACACTTTGCATATAGGCACCACAGGTGTTCCAAGGAATAAGAGGGCTAGTAATTGTGCCACCATCTTCTAACGTACGAGAGAGATTTACCGGCTTTAAGCCTCGCTTTTCATATTCGTCTTTAAACATACGACCAGGAACAACAATTGCGATGTATTGGTCAGCTGCAACTGCATTAGTACCAATACAGGTTGCAATAGTTGCAGTAATAAGAGAGCCAGTGCTTTTAGCAATTTTTAAGATGCTCTTAACGAACATATCAAGTAATCCGGTTTTTTCCATGATTGCGCCAAACATTAAGGCCGTCATAATTAGCCAAGTAGTTGTCAGCATGCCAGCCATACCTCCACCGCTTAATAATGAGTCCATTTTTTCGTCGCCAGTGTCAATACTGAAACCATCAAAGAAAGTTGTCCAAACTAACTTAAAATAGCCAATCAGATGGCCTTGTGATGCATCAATTTGGCTGTTAATTAAATCTGACTGAAATAACATAGCCCAAATCGCACCTAACACCGCACCAATCGATATTGCAGGGAACGCCGGCATTTTACGAATTGCTAAAAGCAATAACACAACCAGTGGTACTAGCATTTCAAAACCGATATTAAAGTTTTGCTCTAATAAATTAACGATTTCATCAATACGCCCTGCTTCTGTTGAGCCTCCAGCATTAAAGCCCATAAAGATAAAAATGATTAAGGCAATGATGAAGCTTGGCACTGTTGTCCAAAGCATATGATGGATATGTTCAAATAAATCAGCACCAGCTACAGCAGGTGCTAAGTTAGTTGTTTCAGAAAGTGGGCTTAATTTATCACCAAAGTAGGCACCAGAAATAACCGCACCCGCCGTTACAACTTGTTCAAGGCCAAGGCCTGTTGCAACACCTAATAACGCCACACCAATGGTCGCCGCTGTGGTCCAAGAACTGCCTATACTCATAGCTACAATGCCACAAATTAAGCAGCTAGCCGCATAAAACCAGCTAGGATTGATTATTTGTAGCCCATAGTAAATTAGAGTTGGTACAGTACCCGATAACAACCAAGTACCAATTAAGGCACCCACCATTAGCAGAATGATAATTGCACCGAGTGATAAGGTGATCCCTTCAATCATGGCTTGTTCTAGTTTTTTCCAGGTATAACCATTTTTTAAACCAATTAATGCTGCAGTAAAAGTAGCGAATAATAAAGCGATTTGGTTAGGACCTGATGATGAATTATCACCGAATAAATAAACAGCGGCGCCTAGCAGGCACACGAGCACAGTAATTGGGATCAAGGCATCTAAAAAACTGGCCTGTTTAATTGGCTTCTCTTCAATTGAATTCAAAAGATAGTCTCCTACACGTCTTATGTGGCGTGTTTAATTATTATTGTAAGCTTGACGCAAAACTTCAGTGGCTTTTGGGCAGCCATATCCTGCAATTATAACAACCTGACCTGTTTTAGGTAGCAAAAAAGGCGCCTAAGCGCCTTTTTATTAATCAATATTGCTATTTAATTGCCAATTATTTCTTAGCAATACGACCATATTTAATAAAATCCTGCGTGATTAATGCAGCCTCTTCTAAGAAAGGGTCTAGTTCATCAAGGCTATCAGGTAAATCATCAAGCTTTTCTACTGGCTTTTCACCAAGGCGAACTAATCGTTCATTAGCACGCTCTAAAGCACGCTCTTCACTTTCATCTTTCTCTTTTAAACGCGTCGCTTCAACCAGTGAGATAGTTTTACGGTCTTTCTCTTCTTGGTAGCGCTTAATGTCATCAAACACATAACCAAACTCCGGCTCATCTGCAATTCGCGAATCATGAAGCTTATTAACGTAAGCAATAGCTGGTTTCAAGTTATCGACTGAATTATATTTAGCGCGAATGATACTATCCCAAGGTAAGGCATTATCTTGTTGGCTCTCGCCCCACTCCGATGGTTCAATTGCTGATGGGAATGACACATCTGGGATCACTCCCTTGTGCTGCGTGCTTCCGCCATTGATACGGTAGAACTTAGCGATTGTATATTGCACGCTACCTAATGGGTGATCGTATAAGTCATAGGCGCGGCCAAGGGGTTTATGCTGCTGTACTGTACCCTTACCAAATGTTTGTTCACCAATCACAATTGCACGGCCATAATCTTGCATTGCTGCAGCAAAAATCTCTGAGGCTGATGCACTGTAACGATCAACTAAAACAGTGAGTGGGCCATCATAAAAAGTGACGCCGTCACGGTCTTTTTGCTCTTCAATACGATTATTTAACGTGTGAATTTGCACTACTGGACCTTGGTCTATGAATAAACCAGAAAGCTGAGTTGCTTCGTAGAGTGAGCCCCCACCATTTTGACGTAAATCAATGATAATACCGTCTACTTTGGCTTCTTTTAATTTCGCAATTTCAATTTTAACGTCTTGCGATAAATTGTTGTAGAAACCTGGGATTTCAATCACACCAATTTTGCTGGTTAAGTCAGAGTATTTTGCTTCAAATACTTCAGATTTTGCAGCGCGGTCTTCTAAGCGGATCTTATCACGAGTGATTTCAACTACTTTAGGTGTACCGTGAGCATCTGCACCTTTTAAGTATTGCAGGCGAACTTTTGTCCCTTTTGGGCCTTTGATCAGATCAACTACGTCATCTAAACGCCAGCCAATCACATCAACAAACTCTTCACCTTCTTGGGCAACACCAATAATACGGTCATCTGCTTTAATTTGTTCTGACTTATCAGCCGGGCCACCAGGTACTAAGCTACGAATTACTGTATAGTCTTCATCATAGCTAAGCACAGCACCAATGCCTTCTAATTCAAGATCCATGTCCATCTTAAATTGCTCAGCACGGCGAGGTGATAAATAAGAGGTATGCGCTTCAATGCTTCGTGCGAATGAATTCATCACGATTTGAAAAGCATCTTCACTATTAGTTTGCACTAAGCGTTTTTGCGCATTGTGGTAACGTTTGGTCAAGACTTCTTTAATGCCTTGCCAGTCTTTACCCGTCATTTTTAATCGTAAAGCATCGTACTTGACTCGTTGACGCCAAAGTTCATCAAGCTCAGCTTGGCTTGTTGCCCAATTGGCATCTTCACGGTCGAACAGATACTCATCTTCTTTATCGAACTTCATTTCGTTTTCAAGCAGCGATAAAGAATAATCATAACGTTCAAAGCGACGTTTTAAGCTTAAGTTAAAAATATCAAAGGCAAATCCCAATTTACCTGTCGACAATGCATTATCAAACTGATCTTTATACTGCTTAAAAGAAGCAATATCAGAGGCTAAAAATACATTTTTGTTGTAGTCGAGAGATTCAATGTATCGATCAAAAACCTTTTCAGATAATTGATCGTTAAATTTAATTGGTTTGTAATGTGCACGAGTAAATAAGTTTGTCACCCGTTTGCTTGCCGTACTATGTTGGCTTTCTTGCTTGAGTACTGGCAGATCTTTTTCAGTCAAATTGTCTGAAGATGCCAATAATGAACCTGAAAACAGGGCAGCGACTAACGGAATGAGCGTAAACTTTTTACTCATACACAACTCCTTTATTTTTTACAGCTATTAAATGATATACAGGCTGTCTGCTTTGGTCTTAACTTGCATCCCTGTTACTAACTCAACGTGAACTTCATCTTTATTCACTTCAGTAATAACTGCGTTTACAAGTGCTTGGCCAAGTTTAACTTTAACTTTGCTATTAACCTTGACCTCAGAGGCAGGTAAAGGTTCAACTTTTCCTGAACGTTTTGCAGGAGCAGCTTTAGCTGGCTTATTACTTACTTTAGCGCCTTTTTCGCCTGATTTAGCGTGGTGGCCAGTATTCTTTTTGTAAGATTTTGTGTCACCGTCTTTACGTGGACGCTGCGGCTTCTTACGCTTCGCCATTTTAGCGCGGCTTTCTTCTAACGCTTTTTGTGCGTGCTCAATGTGCTCTTGTTCAACTTTTTCGTCTTGATTACCATCAAGATCGATACGGAACTCAGACTTTGTCACTGCTTCTAAATAGCGCCAATTTGAGGTGTACTTTCTTAATGCTTGACGTACCTGAGTTTTACTTACCTTCTCAGAACCTTCAATGCGCTCAGCAATATCTTTAAAGATACCGACTTTAAGCGGCTGAATACCGTCTTTTTGTTTAAAACATTGTGGAAATTCTTGATATAAGAAATCCAGTACTTCATTAATATCTTTTAGCTTGTTTGTGGTTTCCATCTTAGAACCTTTTATTACATCTTTTCATCAAGTGATGAATCGACATAGTGTGTTACCCAGTCGGTCAACTCTTCGAAGTCCGCTTCAATAAGCGCTAAATCACCACGAAGGTGTTCCCAAATACCATTTATAATTTCATCAATTGATTCACAGTCAAGGTCATCCGGTAGACGATCCCAAGCCATGTGAATCAGGTCGTTGAGCCTTTCAGCAACAACTTCTTCTTCCCCTTCCCAATCACCAACATCAGCAATTGCAAAGAGGTAATCTTGCACATTTAGCAGATCTTTCATTTTAGATTTGCCTCAAAGCACTTTACCAATGCTTCTAAACCAGCTTGATCATCAGCATCGAATCGCGCAATGCTTGGGCTATCGATATCAAGTACAGCAAATACTTTACCGTCTTTGAAAATCGGCACAACTACTTCTGAGTTAGATGCAGCGTCACAGGCAATATGGCCAGCAAATGCATGCACGTCTTCAATGAGTTGTGTTTGTTGTGTTTGCGCGGCAGTTCCACATACCCCTTTACCTACTGGAATACGGATACATGCAGGATTACCTTGAAACGGCCCTAGCACTAATTCTTCAGGTGAATCCATCAAATAAAAGCCCGCCCAATTTACGTCCTCTAGTGAGGTAAATAACAGCGCACTAATATTTGCCATGTTGGCAATGATATTTGATTCACCAGTGATTAGCGATTCAGTTTGTTTAACTAATGACTGGTAAAAATCTTGCTTTTGCATACCAAACTACTTCTTATTAAACATACAGTAGCTAAAGGTACTCTTTGTAGACGACAAATGAAACCTTTTGAGGGCAAAAAAAAACATTTTGCCCTCAATTTCATTCAGCTTGATTAATTATTCTGCTATTGATGAGAAGATTGTGCTGTAAGGCCCTGTCTTAAACCAAATAAAAACAGCCCTGCTGCAAGGGCAGACATGACAGCATTGACTACAAATGCCATACCTGTTGTAGCACTCAATAAGTAACTAAAGATAGCTCCACCTAGTAAACCCAGTGTCAGCACACCTGAATAATTTACTTTCGCATACTTATACATAAGCAGGTAGCCAGGTACCACAAATGCAGCCATAGTTAAGCCTACAATGTGTGCATTGGCTATTGCACTGACAAGTAAGTTGAAGAAAATACTAAAGCCATTTCCTTCAAGTGAAAACGCATAATAAAGGCCTAAGATACAACCAACGATCACAGGCGATAATAAAGAAAGTCCTACACTCTTTGCTAAACGATGTTTCATAAATTCCCTAATGCCACAAAGATAATACGAGAAGTATTAAGCATGGACTAACTAGGGAAAATGCGAAATATCGACAATAGTCGTAATTTGCTTGGCAAAGGAATAAAACGGCAGAAACAAAAAAGCCGCTGAATAAATTCAGCGGCTTCAATGATGGTGGAGAGATAGGGATTTGAACCCTAGAGGGGCTACAAACCCCTGCCGGTTTTCAAGACCGGTGCATTCGACCACTCTGCCATCTCTCCGAATGCGAAAACCTACCCGCTTACGCAAGTAGTAAAAATAATGGTGGAGAGATAGGGATTTGAACCCTAGAGGGGCTACAAACCCCTGCCGGTTTTCAAGACCGGTGCATTCGACCACTCTGCCATCTCTCCGACGGCGTGCATAATAGATAAGGAAGCCGGGTTTGTGAAGCTTTTTTTTCAAAAAACTGTTTAAGTGATTAAAAAACAACTAAATCGTTCAGCATTAACACAATCAAACTCAAAATATAATCGATTTGAACTTTTCTATTATTTATCTTGTCTATTGATCCACAATAGTTTGCCCAAATATATAACTCTTGATAGGCTTAGTTCAGTTTAATAATTGGAACTAACGAACGTATAAGTTCATTTAAAGGAGCTCTAACAATGGCGTTTAATCAATCGTACAATACTGCTAGACCAGTAATGTCGACTATTGAAACCAATAAAGTTTTGAAGAATACCTATTTCTTACTAGCTATGACACTGGCATTTAGCGCAGTAACAGCAGGTATTTCAATGGCAATGAATCTACCTTATTTTATGGGGTTAGTATTTAGCTTGATTGCATTTGGTGTACTTTTTGTTGTCAACAAAAAGGCAGACAGTGCATCAGGTGTTGCCTGGGTATTCGTTTTCACAGGTTTGATGGGCGCAGGACTTGGTCCAATGCTTAACTACTACGCTGCAATGCCAAATGGCCCTATGCTTATTATGCAAGCCCTAGGTTCGACAGCCTTAATCTTCTTCGGCTTATCAGCTTACGCTCTAACCACTAAAAAAGATTTCTCATTTATGGGTGGTTTTTTAACAGTGGGCTTAATTGTGGTAATTATCGCAAGCTTAGTAAATTTATTTATTGGTAGCTCTATTACCTTTATGGTAATTAACGCTGCCGTTGTATTGATTATGTCTGGTTTAATATTATTTGACACTAGCCGCATTATTAATGGCGGTGAGACAAATTACATCCGCGCAACAGTTGCTTTATATCTGAACGTGTATAATTTATTTACGTCACTTCTACACCTACTTGGTGCAAGTGATGACTAATTAAATAGTTCTGCTAAAATAGCCCCTTTCTAGGGGCTTTTTTATTGGATGCGTTTTGGCACAATTTGTACTTTCTCTTCATACCGCGCCGACCGATCATGACACGACACAACGGCTAATTAAATTTGCGCAAGCTTGTCTTGATTCTGGTCACTCAATTACAGCTATCTTTCTTTATCAAGCAGGTGTTTTCCACGCAAGTAATCATTTAGAACTTGCCAGTGATGAGTTACCAATTAATCGTTTATGGCAAGAATTAAACTCGCAAGATGTTCCTCTGCTTCTTTGTGTTACTGCTGCAGAAAAACGAGGGTTAGATATTGATAACACAGGCGTGTTTACAGTTGCTGGCTTAGCTGAGTTTGCAATGTTAGTAAGTGAAGCTGATAAATGGGTGCAGTTTAAATGAAAAACATTCTTGTGATCAGTCAACACAGTCCATTTGATGATCAACATATTCGTGAATCACTCGACACTACACTGATTTTTGCTGCTATCGAACAAAACATTAGTTGGCTTCTTAGTGGTGAGGCAGTATTAGCTCTGAAAAAAAATCAACAGCCAGAGCAACTTGGCATTAAAAACTATTTTAAAACCATTAAAACCCTTGAGTTATACGATGTTGAAAACATTTATGTCTGTGAAAAGTCGTTAATGGATTTTAACCTTTCAGAAGATAGTCTGATTATCGATGTTAAAGTAGCTAACTTTGAGCAACAGCGAGACTTAATTACAGAGCAGCATCAGGTGGTGACGTTATGAGTACATTGCATATTTTTTCGAAACCCTTATCTCACTATTGCAATAATATGTTGGCTAATCTAATTACTGCACAGGATAAGGTACTACTAGTCAGTGATGCTTGTTATAACAATATGCAATTTAAGCAGTTCTCATCCTGTCTATATTTACTTGAAGAAGATACTACAGCTCGCGATATTTCACTCAATAAAGAGGATATCGTAATAGACTACACACAGTTTGTAGAAATGACTTTAAATGCACAGAACACAATTACTTGGTAAACCATGCTTGAATTTAATAACAAACAAATAGAAACAGACAAACAAGGTTATTTACTTGATTCAAATGATTGGTGTGAAGATCTAGCGCCTATTATTGCTGAACAAGAGAACATTACTTTAAGTGAACAGCACTGGGAAGTTGTGCACTTTGTGCGTGATTTTTATCTTGAATACAACACCAGCCCAGCTATTCGTATGTTGGTCAAAGCTATGGCTCAAAAGCTTGGTGAAGAAAAAGGTAATAGCATGTACTTGTACAAACTTTTCCCTAAAGGTCCTGCTAAGCAAGCAACTAAAATTGCAGGTTTACCTAAACCAGCTAGGTGCATTTAATGGTAAACAAACCTAAAAGTAAACCACGTCGCAGTAGTGGCCGAACATACTCAAGGCCGATACAAAAACGTGAAGTAAAAAAAGCAATTAGCCCAGAGAAACGTAAAGTCGTACTGTTTAACAAACCATTTGATGTGCTTTGCCAGTTTACTGATGATCAAAACCGCAAAACGCTTGCCGACTTTATTACTATTAAAGACGTTTATGCAGCAGGACGCCTAGACAGAGATAGTGAAGGACTGTTGCTACTTACAAACTGCGGTAAATTACAACACACTCTCACTGAACCCAATAAAAAAACAGCAAAAACGTATTGGGTGCAAGTAGAAGGTGATGTTACTGATGAGGCTATCTTTGCGCTTAACAAAGGCGTAGAGCTTAAAGATGGCATGACCAAGCCTGCCAAGGTTAGGCGAATTAATGAACCCGCAATTTGGCCGCGTACCCCGCCCGTTCGCGAACGAAAGAATATTCCAACTAGCTGGTTAGAAATATCCATCACTGAAGGAAGAAACCGCCAAGTTCGCCGTATGACAGCCCATGTTGGTTTCCCTACTTTGCGATTAATTAGATATAGCATTGGTAACTATACTCTTGATGGTTTGGACAGTGGCCAGTTTAAAGTCGTGAACAATCCCGATGCATAAACCTAATGTCACAGTTGCTGCAATCGTCAGGTGTCAAGACAAATATTTACTTGTTAAAGAGCGCGATAAGCACACAGGTGAAATTTGTTATAACCAACCAGCAGGTCATTTAGAAGCCAATGAAACCTTAGCAGAAGCAGCTCATCGCGAACTTGTTGAAGAAACTGGCATTAGCCTTAATGCCAATCACCTTGTTGGCATTTATAATTTGCATGCCGCAAATGGCGTTCACTATATGCGTTTTAGTTTTGCTTTTAATTGCCCTACACTAATAGCACCCTCCCCCCAGGATGATGATATTCTCAGCGCAGATTGGTTTAGTTTTGAACAAATTAAAAACCTACCACTGAGAAGCCCCCTCGTTTTAAAATGCATTGAAGATCATTTAGCTGGTAAAGCCTATCCACTTAGTTTGATTTACCAATAACGGCTGTGATTTTGGCTGGTTTGGGTATATAATATCGGCCTTTCCATAGCAGTTAAAAAATGACAGCGAATATTATGAGCGAAAATAGTCACATTAAAGTCATCGTGGGTATGTCCGGCGGTGTGGATTCTTCTGTATCAGCGTATTTATTAAAGCAACAAGGCTATCAAGTTGAAGGCCTGTTCATGAAAAACTGGGAAGAAGATGATAATGATGAATATTGCGCTGCAGCTGAAGACCTTAAAGACGCACAAGCAGTCTGTGATAAATTAGGTATTGAGCTTCATACTGTAAATTTTGCAGCAGAATACTGGGATAATGTTTTTGAGTACTTCTTAGCAGAGTACAAAGCAGGCCGTACGCCTAACCCAGACATCATGTGTAATAAAGAAATTAAATTCAAAGCATTCTTAGAATTTGCAGCTCAAGCACTCGGCGCTGATTACATCGCTACTGGTCACTATGTGCGCCGTGAAAAACGGGGTGATAAATTTGTTATGTGTCGTGGCCTTGATGACAATAAAGATCAAAGTTATTTCTTATACACTTTAAGCCATGAACATATTGCACAAACGCTTTTCCCTGTAGGTGATATTGCTAAACCTGAAGTTCGCCGTATTGCCGAAGAGCAAGATTTAATAACTCACGATAAAAAGGACAGTACAGGTATTTGTTTTATCGGTGAGCGTAAATTCAAAGATTTCTTACAAAAATTCTTACCGGCACAGCCAGGTAAAATCGAAGATACCGATGGCAATGAAGTTGGTGAGCACGAAGGCTTGATGTATCACACTTTAGGTCAACGTAAAGGCCTCTTAATTGGTGGTATGAAAGAAGGTTCGGGTGAACCTTGGTATGTTGTAGACAAAGACATTGAACGCAATGTACTAGTTGTTGGCCAAGGTAAAGACCACCCTCGCCTATACAGCAATGGCTTAAATGCAAATCAACTACACTGGGTTGACCGTGTCGGCCCTAAAGGTACAACACGCTGCACTGTTAAAACTCGTTATCGCCAAGAAGACATCAGCTGTACATTACTCGTTGGTGAAGATGGCATGGCTCGCGTATTATTTGATGAGCCACAAAAAGCGGTTACACCTGGTCAATCAGCCGTATTCTACGCTGATGAAGTCTGCTTAGGTGGTGGTATTATTGATTCGGTGATTAAGTAATGACAGAGCACCAAGTCATGGCTTTAGCTGCCATGTGCCAAGTTGCCAAACAAGTACAAAAAGTTGCGCAATATGGCCAAGGCAGTGATCACGAATTAGAAAAGTTATTAAGCTGTATTGTCGAAACATCACCTGATACACCTGAAGATGTATATCAGGGTAAACATAATTTACGTGAAGGCTATCGTATTTTGATTGCCCAGCTTTCTGCCGGCGCAGATAAAGACGTCGAAATCGTAAAATACGTAGGTGGCTTAATGCAATTAGAACGTGCCTTGAGCGCAAAACAAAGCAGCTTAAATGAATTAGGTCGTCGCATTGATGACGTTAAACGTCGCCTCGACCATTTTGCTATCACAGATGATACTGTAGTAGCAGCGCTTGCTGATATTTACTCGTCGGTGCTAAGCCCCCTTGGGCATCGTATTCAAGTTTACGGCAAGCCAGAGTTATTAAAACAGCAGCTCACGCAAAACAAAATTCGCGCCTTATTATTGGCCGGAATTCGTAGTGCCGTGTTATGGCGACAAATGGGCGGTAAACGCCGTCACTTTTTCTTTGCAAAAAGAAAAATCCTCGCTATTGCTAAACAATCAATTTAATTATCGTTCAAACTAGACAATTTAGGAGTCATTATGGAGCTTTCAGCGTTAACCGCTATCTCTCCGGTAGATGGTCGCTATGGCAGCAAGACCACGGAACTACGCAGTATTTTCAGCGAATTTGGTTTAATCAAATACCGTGTAACTGTTGAAGTTCGTTGGTTACAAGCTTTGTCTGCAGCTAGCGCAATCACAGAAGTACCGGCATTTAGCGACGAGGCTAATGCTTTACTTAATGCCATTGTTGATAACTTTAGCGAAGCTGACGCAGCACGCGTTAAAGAGATCGAGCGCACAACTAACCATGACGTTAAAGCAGTTGAATACCTACTTAAAGAAAAAGTGGCTGACAACGCAGAGCTTAACGCAGTTAACGAATTCATTCACTTTGCCTGTACTTCAGAAGACATCAATAACTTGTCTCATGGTTTAATGCTAACTGAAGCGCGTGACAAAGTATTACTTCCATACTGTGACCAACTTCTAAATGCATTAAAAGAAAAAGCAGTTGAGTACAAGTCAGTTGCGATGATGACACGTACCCACGGTCAACCAGCTACCCCTTCTACAATGGGTAAAGAGTTTGCAAACGTCTACATGCGCTTAAAGCGTCAACGTGACCAAATTGCTAACGTAGAAATGTTAGGTAAAATCAACGGTGCTGTAGGTAACTACAACGCTCACCTAAGTGCATACCCAGATTACGATTGGCACAGCCACGCTGAGCAGTTCGTAACGAGCCTAGGTTTAACATTCAACCCGTTCACAACACAAATCGAGCCACACGATTACATTGCCGAGTTATTCGATGCAGTTGCACGTTTCAACACTGTATTACTTGATTTTGACCGTGACGTTTGGGGCTACATTGCACTTAACCACTTCAAACAAAAAACAATCGCAGGTGAAATTGGTTCTTCAACAATGCCTCACAAAGTAAACCCGATTGATTTTGAAAACTCTGAAGGTAACTTAGGTATTGCTAACGCTATCTTTACTCACCTTGCACAAAAACTACCGGTATCTCGCTGGCAACGTGACTTAACTGACTCAACAGTGTTACGTAACCTAGGTGTTGGTATGGGCTACACTCTTATCGCTTACCAAGCGACATTAAAAGGTGTAAGCAAGCTTGAAGTAAATGAAGAACGTTTATTACAAGAGCTAGATCAAAACTGGGAATTACTCGCAGAGCCAATCCAAACTGTTATGCGTAAATATGGTATCGAAAAGCCATATGAAAAACTTAAAGACCTTACTCGTGGTAAGCGCGTAAACCAAGAAATCATGGCTGATTTCATCGACGGTCTTGAGTTACCTGAAGAAGCAAAAGTAGA
Source organism: Pseudoalteromonas sp. NFXS39 (assembly GCF_040148775.1). Taxonomy (NCBI): domain Bacteria; kingdom Pseudomonadati; phylum Pseudomonadota; class Gammaproteobacteria; order Alteromonadales; family Pseudoalteromonadaceae; genus Pseudoalteromonas; species Pseudoalteromonas sp. NFXS39. The sequence goes on from NZ_JAGDEC010000004.1 coordinate 82,069, forward strand.
AATGAAAAAATTAACTCCGGCTAATTACATTGGTCGTGCGGTTGAGTTCATCGATAACTTAGCTTAAATTCAAACAAAGACTTGAAAAAGCGAAAGGCCTTCCTTTCGCTTTTTTTATACCAATTCGCTTAGGTCATGTTATGTATCAATTATCCATCAATTCACTTACCCAAGAGCAATTTTTAGCTCAGTATTGGCAAAAAAAACCATTGCTTATCAAACAAGGTTTTAAAGACTTTACTGACCCCATTGAGCCAGAAGAGCTTGCGGGTCTTGCAATGGAAGAAAGTATTGAATCACGAATAGTGACCAATCACTCAAATGACTGGCAAGCACACCATGGTCCGTTTGAAGACTTTAGCTTATTGACTGAAAAGCACGCTACATTACTAGTACAAGCGGTTGACCATTGGCATAACGAAGCTGCTCAATTACTAGAGCCATTTCGCTTTATTCCTAACTGGCGCATCGATGATTTAATGATTAGCTACTCAACACCAGGTGGTGGTGTTGGCCCGCATTTAGACCAATACGATGTGTTTATTATTCAAGGCCAAGGCAAACGCCATTGGCGGGTTGGTATGCCTGATGCTAACCTAAGACAGTTTGCGCAAAATAAAAGCCTGCTACAAGTCGAGCAGTTTCCTGCTGTTATCGACTGTGTTCTAGAGCCTGGTGATATTCTTTATATTCCACCGGGTTGTCCACATGAGGGTTACGCAGTTGAAAACGCATTAAATTACTCTGTTGGCTTTCGAGCACCAAACCAGCGCGATTTATTATCACAGTTTGCAGACCATTTGATAGATACTGAACTTGGCAATCAACGATACAGTGATGCTGAGCTTAAATTACGTGACTCAAAAGGCGAACTTAAGGAATTTGAAGCTGAAAATGTTAAACAGCTGATGATTGCTGCAATAAATGATGATGCAATATTTAAGACTTGGCTTGGTAACAATATGAGTCAGCCAAAACATGAAATGGATTTAGCACCTTTAGAAGAACCTTATACATTAGATAATTTACTTGAGTTACTACGTGATGACGAGGTTGTTTTTGAGCGCTTAGGTGGCACCCGAGCAATCTATCAAGTGATTGGAGATAAAATACTTTTAAGTGTTAATGGCATTAATTACATGCATGATTTACATGAGCTTGAATTAATTAAAAAGCTCACAGATCAAACCTGGCTGACAGCTTCTGATATAAATAGTTCAAAAAATAATCACATTTTCTTGAAAACTTTTACTACACTTTTAAATGAGGGTATTTGGTTTTGTTAGGAGCGTGTGTTTATGGGCTATCAAATAGATGAAGTTGAATGGAATATCGACAAGGAACTTTTACAACAGATCCGAGAGCGGGTATTTGTTTGCGAATTGCATATTCCAAAACACATTGAGTTTGACCATTTAGATAAAACAGCACATCACGTCCTTGTAACAGACGAATGTAAATGCCCAGTTGCTACTGGGCGTTTATGCAATGATGGCCTAATTGGTCGTATTGCTGTTTTGCCTGAACACCGTAACCGTTCGGTTTACAAATCATTATTGAATTACTTAGTAAGTATGGCTGAAAAGCAAGGCTGTGACTGTGTCAGTATTAATTGTATTTTGAATGAGGTAGACAGGTTTAAACAAAATGGCTTTTCAGCAGATGGTTTAGTGTTTATGGAAGCTGGTATTCCAAGGCAGCGAATGCTCTGCCCTATTAAGCAGTTTGATACGCGGCCATTCACTTTAGTACATTAAGGTTTAGGTAAAATAAAAAAGCTGAATAAAATTATTCAGCTTTTTTATTAGTAAGTTTGTAAAGTCAGTTATGCTGGCTCGTTTTGCCACATTTCTTCTTTTTCAAACAACTCATATAAGCCATGAGCACGATTGATTAGCAAATTCGCAAAATCAACTTTGGTTTTGTCTACGGCCCCTGATTGCATTAGCTGATCAGCCTTCAATTGCCACTGCATTGAAAAATAACGTAATACTTCACGTGCATTAGTTGCTGCGCTTGCTTCAGCGTGATCAGTCGGTAAGCGACCCGTGATCACCCAATAGCTTTTACCGTTTTGTGCTTTAAATTTCCAAATTGCCACTAAAGGCGCAATGAAACGACTTTCTTTCTCAACAACAGTTTGCGGGATAACCCCTTTATCTGCTAAATGCTTTTGTGCATTTTGGAAACATTCTCTTTGCCAAATAACACTTTGTTTTTGCGCTTCGGCTTGTTCTTCTGGTGTTAATGGTCTTGCTTGTTTTTGTTCCATGGTGGTTACTCTTTTACAACATTTCTGACACTTTAAGGTTTAAAATGGCGCTGTGCAAGTGTTTACGGGCAATCAAAAGGCATTTTAATTTACTTGAGTATTATTCAGCCAACTCAGAATGAAGAGTTAGGCACAGTTTAAAATTGCAGCTCTTCAATTGTTGATTCTCGACCTAAAATTGTGTTGCGGTGTGGGTAACGACCAAACCTATCAATAATAACTTTGTGCTTTAGTTCAAACTCATAATTACTCATGCCTTTAAACAATTGCTCAGCCTGCTGATGAATGACTTTCGATTCACTGTGCATAAAAAGCATATAAATAAACGCTACTTGTGAGCTATCAAATTATATATCAAAACCTAGTTCGATAGCTCTTTGCGCTAAGCTTAGCGCTTACGGATCTTGGCTAAACGCTTTCGCTGTTTCACGGTCAATACCGCGTGAAAACTGAGCTAACACGATGATTTCAGCTAATAGCCTAGCGCATATATTCACTAATCAGCATGCTCGCCAGCTAACCTGCAAAAGACATTATGAAAACTAACGCTTAATTAATGCATCAACTTCATCAGATTGTTAATACCAACCTTTAGGGCCAAATTCATGAAACCAAAAATCAATAATCTAATGCTTGTCCAAGCTTGAATTTCTTTAGTTACCAAGTACTTTTGCAGGGTCTACCCGGGTTGCTTGCCACGCCGGGTAAAGTGTTGCCAAAATTGCGAGGACAAAGGTGACAATCACGGTGATAACGATATCTTGCCATACTAATTTGCTTGGTAAAAACTCGATAAAATACACACCTTGTAACGGGTTATCACCAAATAAGTTACTTACCCAAGTGAACAGTTCACTAATATTTAATGCTAGCATCACACCGATAATCGTGCCCAAAATCACACCTATTAAGGCTTGTGTAAAACCTTGCATAACAAAGGTCGCTAAAATGGTACTATCTTGTGCGCCCATGGTTTTTAAAATCGCAATATTTGCCTGTTTCTCACGTACTTCCATCACTAGAGACGAAACAATATTGAAACTCGCTACCGCAATTATTAAAAACACCACGATATACACAATGGTACGAACCATTTGAATATCTTGATATAAGCTTCCCTGCGTTCGAAACCAACTAGAGACATAAACATAATCTGGAATAACTTGCCCAACACGCATCGCTGTTTGATGGGCGGCGAACACATCGGCCACTTGTAATCGTAAGCCGGTTACTTGGTTTTCATTAAAGCTCAGCACATTTTGCGCTTTGTCTAGACGAATAAAAGCCGCGGTTTCATCTATTGGACCGCCCATTTTAATAATACCAGCCAGATTCAAGCTCACGCGTTTTGGAGCCAGTAAAGTGTTACTTTGCTGGTTTATCTGTGGGATTAATAAGGTAACTGGATCGCCAATTTTAAGACCTAATCGGTTTACTATTTGTTGTCCTAAAAGCACATCTTCTTGTTGTAACTGGCTAACTAAGCGCCCTTCTGTAAATTGGTTTAATGCCGACACCTGATTTTCAAATTCAGGGCTTACACCGCGCACTTCAACCGCTTTTAACTCACTTTTATATTGCGCCATACCATTAACACTAATAAAGGGTGCAGCACCTGTTACACCGGTTTGAGAGCGAAGTAGCGCAATTTTTGATTGCCAGTTATTGATTGGTTTATTTGGCGCGACATATTCAACCTGTGGTACAACCGATAAAAGCCGATGCACTAATTGCTGCTCAAAGCCATTAATAACTGAAAGAGCAACAATTAAGACGGCTACTCCTAAAAGTATGCCAATCGTCGAAGCTTTAGCTATAAAGCTAACAAAGCCATTTTGTCCGTCTTTTTGTCCGCTATGAGCGCGGAATCGTTTTGAAATAAAGGCACTAAGCAACATGCTGAGACTCTTTAATTGCAAGCTTACCATCATCTAAATAAGCAATTTTGCCGAGTTTATCTGCAAGCTCTAAATCATGAGTTACCACTACAAAACTGGTTTTTAAGCTGGTATTTAACTCTTTAATTAAGTCGTAAATCTTAATAGCGTTTTGTTTATCTAGGTTACCCGTTGGTTCATCGGCAAGCACCAAAGCAGGCTCTGTTACTAATGCACGTGCGATTGCAACCCGCTGCCTCTCACCACCTGATAAAGCCGATGGTTTATGTTCGCTGCGATGAGACAAGCCTACTTTATCTAGCATGTTATGCGCTTTTTCCGTTGCATCGACTGCACTTAAACCTTTAATTAAGAGTGGCATAGCAACATTTTCAATCGCAGTAAATTCCATTAATAGATGATGGAATTGATAAATAAAGCCTAAATTTTCATTCCGGAAACTGGCTTGTTGTTTTCGATTTAATTTAGAAACCTGCTGACCTTTAATTTCAACCTTGCCTGAACTTTCGTTATCCAAGGTGCCTAATATATGCAATAAAGTACTTTTGCCTGAGCCAGAGCTACCTACAACAGCTAACATTTCGCCTTGTTTAAGTGTTAAATCAACCCCTTTTAATACCGCAACCTCGTTATCGCCATCTTGATAAACTTTGTTCAGCTGCTGACAATTGATAACTAAATCACTCATAACGTAATACCTCTGCTGGATTCACTTTTGCAGCTTTTCTGGCAGGATACAAAGTAGCTAAAAAGCTCATCGCAATACTCCCTGCAGCAATTAGACTCAAACTCATAACATCAAATTTAACTGGTAAACTCACACCCGCTAATAAATTGATGCCTAACATATTTAATAATTCATTAATGTTGCTACTTAATAGCACACCAAGTAACGCACCAATGCTGGTACCGATCAGACCGTTATATAAGCCTTGGATCATAAAAACATGCTGCACTTGTAACGGGGTTAAACCCAGTGTTTGTAAAATAGCTACTTCACTTTGCTTCTCACTGACCATCATGGTTAATGCTGAAACTATATTAAACACCGCAACGAGCACGATTAAGCCAAGTAACATCGACATAATACGCTTTTCCATCGCCACAGCAGCAAATAGTGTCCCTTGGCTAGCTCGCCAATCAGCCACTGTGTAATCATTTAAAATAGCTGACTGAGATTGCAAAACTTGCTCAACAGCAAATGGTTCATAAAGCGAAACACTTAAGTTTGGTGCCGCTGATTTTGCCAGCTTTAAAACCCGGCCTAACGAATAACCACTAGTAAATGCCAATGACATATCGATTTCTGATTGCGTTTCATAAAGAGCGCCAACGGTAAACAAGCGCTGGCTAGGTACTCGACCTAGGGGGGTATATGAACTCGCATTAGGCATAATCACCCGTACTTTATCCCCGAGCGAAATGCCTAATTTTCGGCTCAAATAGCGGCTAATAGCAATATGGTAGTTGCTATCCATTACTTGTGACCAATTACCGGCAACAATTTTATCCTTTACGTTATAGAGGGAGCTTCCTTCATCATAGAGCCCTTGTAACAATACGCCGTGCAAATCTTGGTTAGTTTGTAAAATAGCTTCACCATGACGATAAAGGTTAACTTGTTTAATATCTTGAGAGTTTTCTAGTTGCTGCTTTAACTGCAGCATGGTTTCTTTCGAGTTATCATCAGCAGATACTTCGATATGGGGAATTAATCCAAGCATGTTGGTTTTCAGGTTATTTTCAAAGCCATTCATTACTGAACTGACTGTAAACAAGGCCATTAAGCCAATAGCAATGCCCGCAATAGAGAAAAATGAAATAAATGAGATAAAGGCATTACCCTTTGAGGAGCGACTATATCTCAGCCCTATAAAAAGGCTAACAGGTTGAAACATAATAAGTTATGGATATTCCAAGGGCTAAATATGCGCTCATGTTAGCACAGATTTAGCTAGCATGGGATGCGCGAAATTGTAAAAAATAATTATAAATCTGATACTTGAACAGTAGCAACCAAATGGTCTAGTAATGCTTTTACATTGGTTGCTATAAACTGCCTAGGTGGATAAACACCCCATACACCTTCAGGTGCGGGTGCAACATTTGAAAGTACAGCGGTCAACTTGCCACTGGCTAGGTGTTCATTAACATAGTAATCCGGTAGTTGCACGATACCCAACCCTTTCATAGCAGCGTCAACCAATGCCCAACCGCTGTTACATGCTAACCGCCCAGCCACTTTTATATGCTTATCTTGGCCTTGCTCTTTTACCCGCCAGTAACTGTTATTTCCAATCAGGCAATTATGCTGATGTAATTCACTAACACTATGTGGTTGGCCAAATTTATTTATATATTCAGGGCTACAGCAAATAACAAGCCTGCGCTGACTAATACGCCGTGCTTTCAAGGATGAATCCTTTAAATGACCGAGCCGAATTGCTAGGTCATACCCATCTTCTAATAGATTGACTTGTTCATTACTTAAATGGCTGATCACTTCAATATCTGGGTGTTTTTGCATAAACGAATGTACTGCAGGCATGATAAAACTTTCACCGTACATCACTGGGGCTGTTAGCTTTATACTGCCTTTTGGTGTCAGTTGCTGCTCAGCAAGCAGTGCCGTGGCATCATCCATGGCATGCTGTAATTGCTTTGTTTGATGCGCAAACACCTGCCCCTCTTGCGTTAGCACCACTTTACGGGTCGTACGGGTTAGCAATTGTGTGTTTAATCGCTCTTCTAATTGACTCACATATCGGCTTACATGGGCCACCGACATACCCAGAAGTTTACTTGCTTTGGTAAAACTGCCCGTTTCTGCTACCGCTAAAAATTCATCAATTCCGTGCCAACGATTCATTATTACCATACTGTAAAAGTGTTTTAATAAAACGAAGATTATCATTCATTGAGAAATAAATAAAATAGACTAGGTTTAATACTTACTTCCAACAACTATAAGGGAACGTTATGACTGATTTTATTAAATCAAAAGCGGCTATCGCTTGGGGTCCAAATCAACCACTATCAATTGAAGAAGTGGATGTAATGATGCCTAAAAAAGGCGAAGTGCTTGTAAAGATTGTTGCTACAGGTGTTTGTCACACAGATGCATTTACTTTATCTGGTGAAGATCCTGAAGGTATTTTCCCAGCAATCCTTGGCCATGAAGGCGGCGGTATTGTTGAAGCTGTAGGCGAAGGCGTCACACATGTTGAAGTAGGCGATCATGTTATTCCTCTTTATACTGCTGAATGTGGCGAGTGTAAGATGTGTAAATCTGGTAAAACAAATTTATGCTCTGCGGTACGTGAAACGCAAGGCAAAGGTTTAATGCCAGATGGCACGACGCGTTTCTATAAAGATGGTCAACCAATTTATCACTACATGGGTTGCTCTACTTTCTCTGAGTACACTGTATTACCTGAGATTTCACTAGCTAAAGTAAGCAAAGAAGCCCCGCTTGAAGAAATTTGTTTACTTGGTTGTGGTGTAACAACTGGTATGGGCGCTGTAACTAAAACTGCAAAAGTTCAAAAAGGCGATACTGTTGCTATTTTTGGTCTAGGCGGCATTGGTTTATCGGCGATTATCGGTGCGAAAATGGCTGGCGCAGGCCGTATTATTGGTGTTGATATCAACACAAGTAAGTTTGATCTTGCTACTAAATTAGGCGCAACTGATTTAATCAATCCAAATGACTACGACAAACCAATTCAAGAAGTCATCGTTGAAATGACTGACGGTGGTGTTGATTTCTCATTTGAATGTATCGGTAACGTTAATGTAATGCGCTCTGCCCTTGAGTGTTGCCACAAAGGTTGGGGTGAATCAGTGATTATTGGTGTTGCAGGTGCAGGCCAAGAGATCTCGACACGCCCATTCCAACTGGTAACAGGTCGAGTATGGCGCGGTAGTGCGTTTGGTGGTGTTAAAGGTCGCTCTGAACTACCAGAGATTGTTGAGCGCTATATGAATGGTGAGTTTGCGTTAAATGATTTCATCACACACACCATGAAACTTGAAGATATCAATGAAGCTTTCGACTTAATGCACGAAGGTAAGAGCATCCGCTCAGTTATTCATTATTAATCTTTTAATTTGGCGTTAGGATAATGCCTAGCGCCTTTGTTTCAAGGATTTGGTTATGCTAGAAAACATAAGCTCAACAAAAGTCAGCGGTGGCTGGCATAAACAATATACCCACCAAGCTACCAGTACACATTGTGCTATGCGCTTTGCGATATTTTTACCACCCGGTGCCAGCGAAACGAATAAAGTGCCAGTGATGTACTGGTTGTCAGGTTTAACCTGTACCGATGAAAACTTTATGCAAAAAGCCGGGGCATTTAAAAAAGCGGCTGAACTGGGTATTGCGATTGTCGCTCCAGATACTAGCCCGCGTGGTGATAATGTTCCTGACGATGAAAACTACGATTTTGGTCAAGGTGCAGGCTTTTATGTAAATGCTACTCAAGCACCTTACAATGTCCATTACAACATGTACGACTATGTTGTGTCTGAATTACCTGCACTTATCGAAGCACACTTCCCTGTGACGACTAAAAAAGCCATTGCTGGTCATTCTATGGGTGGTCACGGCGCATTGATGATTGCACTCAAAAACCCGAAACAATACGTCAGCGCCAGTGCTTTTAGCCCGATTGTTAACCCGATTAATTGCCCTTGGGGTGAAAAAGCGTTTAGCAATTACCTAGGTAATGATAAAGCAAGTTGGCTTGAATACGACAGTTGTGAGTTAATGAAAAAAGCCGTCGCTGATGATTATTTACCGATTCGCATTGATCAAGGTGAGGCCGATAACTTCTTAACTGAGCAACTCAAAACGGAGAACATATTTGCTGTCGTGAATAAGAAAGATTATCCAGCCGAAATTAACATGCACGCAGGTTATGATCATAGTTACTTCTTTATCAGTAGCTTTATTGACGAACACCTAATGTTTCATCAAAAGTATCTGTGATTAATATCTAATTTTTAGTGTGAGGGCTTAGCTTCCTCACACTCTTTAATACTTCGTGTGATTTGCCTGCAAACTAACTTTGGTTGTTCCTCTTTTGGTTCGAGTAAACCTATTACAGCGCTATCAATTTCAAAGCCTAACTTTGCAAATGAAAAGCCCTCAGAGTCCGTTACTGTGCTGTTAGTTTGATTTGCATTTGTGGTTGCAAGGTTTGTTGGTTGTGAGTTTTTTGCATAGCCATCTACTATTGACCCCGCCACTGTACACCCCACTAATTGGTAGCTAACAAAGCAAATAACAAGTTTTGAGAAGTTAATCTTCATTATTAAAACTATCCATTAATGTAGGTCTTTTTTTCGGCTCAGCTTGAACCTCAACACATTCATTTACTGCGCGACTTATTTGACGACATTTAAGCTCAACATCTTTACCTTTGCTACCATTCTCTAGACCTTCAATAATCGCCTTGTCGATTTCGTAACCTAGCATTGTCATGGTCATGCCATAGTTAACTCGGTCATTATCTTTTTTATCTGCATAGGCGCTTGCAGGCTGTGCTTGGCTAGAGGCCCCGCCAATACCATCTGCCACTAGGCCAACTGCTGTACAGCCGCTAAGTAAACTAAAAGGTAGCATCACATACAAAAATTTAAGCATCGGTCCTCCAATACACTTAAGCTTATTTTATAAGCATAATGACAAATGCATAATTTAACTGTAAAAAACTGTAAATTAATCACAAATATCGCGAATAAACTCTTTTAGAAACCCAACTAACTGCAATAGGAATATTAATAAGAAAGGTAAAGCGCCTAAAATTGCAACGCTTCGATTTAATGGCTCATCTTGTAAAAGTAAAAGAGCCAAGCTGCATAAGAATAATGCCAAACACCAAGTGTAAAGGGTCACTCGATTGCTAGGATCAGCTCCTACAAGTTCCCTTATGACTAAAATTGCAGAGTCAGCTGATGTTGCAACAAATATCAATAGTAATAACAAACTAGCCCAAATAAACACGGTTCCTTGCCAACCTAATTGATTAAAAAAGACAAATAATCCTTGGCTGTAATCTTGTTTTATCGCTACTAAAATACCCGCTTGATTGAGTCTATCCCATTCAATTGCTGCCCCAGAAAAGGTCGCAAACCAAATAATAGTCACTAAAGTAGGAATACACACAACCGCAAAAATAAATTGCCAAACCTTACGCCCCTGACTTATTTTGGCTAAAAAAACACCAACAAATGGACCCCAGGCTAACCACCAAAAGTAATAGTTATATGTCCAATGAGTGGCCCAATCCGGCGCTTTTAATTGGCTATCAAATTGCCAAGTTCCAGTTACTAGTAGCTGTAAATAATAGCCAGTTCCATCTAGAGCAATTTTTATAATTGGCTCAATCGGCACCACTGTTAATAACCAGACCAACAAACTGAATGCCAAAATCACATTGAAAATGCTTAGTGATTGTACGCCGCGACGTAAACCAAACTTTACTGATAGCGAATATATAACTGTTAATAAACAAACGATTAATGAGCCAACTAATAAAGTAGAAGTAACTCCCAACTCTATCTCAACCCCTTTACTTATCAACAGAGTTGAATTTGCTATAGTGCCAACTACACCAAAAAATATCGCGAGAACAGCAATTAATTTTACAATAAAAGAGACTGTAAATTTTGTTGATTTATCAAACCTGTTACCTACTGCAGTAAGAACAGGCGAACAAATATCACCAGACTTACCACTATATTGAGTTAACCCACCAAGCACTAAAGCAAATACCGCATAAAGTGCCCAAGCATGAGCCCCCCAATTAACTAATGTTAGCGCCAAGCTACTGGCTAATCTATCTGGATATAAGCTTTGTTTAAGGGGCGGGTCAAGCGAATGTAAAGCAGGCTCCGCAACTCCCCAAAAAACTAGGCCAGAGCCCATTCCCGCAGCAAATAACATAGCAAACCAGCCAAAGTTAGAATACTCAACAACAGCATCTTGCCCACCTACTTTACGGCTGCCTAATGGACTAATAGCTAAAATTATGATGGCGAACAATAAAAAATTCACCATTAAGAAAAAACTACTCCCAATCCAATCTAAAACCGTTTGTACAAAAGGCTGTACTTGTTCAGTGATAAAACTAGGCAAAATTACAGCAATGAGCGCACCTAACATACACAATGCGAGAGCAGTTTTTTCAAGAGATGAGGTTGTATGTTTCAAACTGAAGCCTATTTATTTAGCGTGTTTAGCATACTGTCTGTATGCTGAAATTTCAAACAGCCAAAAGACTGAAAAAATGACACAGTAGTGCGTAAAAATCGCAAATTATATCAAGCTCTACTTTTAAAAACCCGGCTACATGTCCCTAGTTTCCTCATTTTAATTAATTTGCTGATCGGGTATTGAAATTGCAACACTCGGCTATTAACAAAAAGGAATTGATTATGGACTTTAATCTTGATTGGCATGAGATCCTCGATAACCTAATGCACCTGGGGATTGCCTACTTACTTGCCCTACCCATGGCATTTGATCGAGAAAAAACGAGTAATGGCGCAGGTCTTCGTACTTTTCCATTAGTTGCTGTTGCATCTTGTGGCTATGCATTAGTTGGAATGTCTGTTTTAACTAGCTCAGAGGCTGAGTCAAAAGTACTCGAAGGGATTATCACGGGTATTGGTTTTATTGGCGGTGGCGCCATTTTGAAGAACAAAAACTCTACTTATGGAACAGCCACAGCAGCCAGTATTTGGAACATGGGACTTATTGGCATTGCTGTGGCATTTAGTCGTTACGAAATCGCCTTTCTAATGGCATTAATTAACTTCGTAACGCTAAGATATGTAAAGCGTTTAAAGTAAACAATTAACTGGCGTCATATTTTGAATTAACAATAGCATAACCAGTTTGTTTTACTTTAATCTCAGCAGAATTTGTAGATTTAACTAATAAACCGCAGCGTCGGCTTTGTTCATCAAGCACATAACTCACTGAATCATTTGCTTCAAGGTCTATTACTTGATCAGCACAACGGATCTGTAATTTAGATACATCACGTGCGCCCTCTATCTTGATAGAACCACGAGATAACGACAAATATGAAAGCTTATCCTTTGAGACATTAATTTGTGAATTGATCTGCGGAGTACGAGCTAATAAGTCATCAATTTGCTTAATTGTGGCAAGTTTGTTTTCTTCTGAAAACTCTTTTCCTTCAATATTATCTAGCGCATCAATGGCGTTGTAAGCAAGATTGAAGTCACCCTTGAAGCTGTACCATTGTAAAGCGCTTTTAGCGACTAAATACTGTATATCTGTTGGCAACTTATTTCGTAGTAAATAGGCAATAGACAGCTGCTCATCAAAGCCAAACCATTGTTGTTGATGGTAAAAAAATTGGCTTTTTAGCCATGCAAATAACGCCTGTTCAGAGGTGTTTTTAGTGTGATCTTTATATAGCTTGGCTAGTGCTTGCTCAACTTTTTTAAATTCCTTTGCTTGCAGCATTTTATTGATTTCATCGTACTCATTGATAAAACCACGGCTAGCCTTATCATTTGAGTAGCCATTAAAATACTTACCTACTTCAAAAGAAAACAGATAACCACCTTCAACTGTTTCACCTTTTTTAGTCGCGGGTGCAAATTCTAAGTTCGTTAAATATTTCTCTGCGTTTTCTTCACTACCACGAGTATCAGATGCCATAATCACTTCGATATCTTTAGCTTTACCTTGTTTGTCCACTACATAAGACATTAAAGCCCAGCCCTCTAAACGAGAGCCATTATAACTACCTGGATAACGCGGATTTGTATTTTTTACGATATAGGCGGAAGTTGCTGCTTGAACATCAACACCTAAATCATTGACGTCTCTTGCTAAAGCCTGTGTTGGTAATGCGATAAGTGAACAAAGTACAGCGAGTTTAGTAAATTTAATCATGAGTAATTGCTCCAATTCCCTTTGATAGGAACATTTATAGCACTAAAAAAGGCGCTTTAAAAGCGCCTTGCTGTCAAGAATGTGCTTAAACAAGTCTTGATCTTAAAACATGTCCGAATAAGGGTTTGATTTTGATAATAAAACCTTTTTATCAAAACCTGGGATTGTCATTGAGTCTTGGCAAATTTTGATGTCATTTTCATCAATTAAGCCGTCACCAAAGCGATAAATAAGCTCATAATGACCTAAATCAGCCTGTTGTTGGTAATCAGCTTGAGCTTGAGCTACTTGAGTATGACGATCCTGATATTCCGCCATAACCACATCACCATGACGCTTTGCTAGCATTTGCAATGTAATTGCTGGAGATAAAACAGTCGCCGTTGCGTTGTTACCACCAAACCCTTTTGAATTTATAAATGCAATGTCCATTGCATCACATTGATAATGTTCTGTGCGAATATCTAAATGCTCGCTATAAACGTCATCAGCCACTTTATCGATTGTAGTAATCCCTGGCATAATGTTATGACTAAACACGCCTAATGCCATGGCTAATTGATCACCACTGGCTGGAGCAATAGTATGCCCAACATACGCTTTAGGAGCTGCAATCTTCCAATTATCAATAGCAAATGTCTGTGCTACCTTATGGTAAATTAATGATTCTGTTACGCGGTTTTGAGGCGTGCTTGAGCCGTGAGCCAATATAAAGCTACGTTTTTGTACCGCTTCTTGACCAACAATACCACTAGCTAGTGCAACAGATTTTGCCATTGTAATATAGTTACCAGGGCCCGGTGCTGTGATTGATTTTTTAATTCCATCAGCATTTACGAACACATCCGCAACGCTACCTAACACATCAGCACCTAACTCTAATGCCAATGCATCATCCATTAAGATAGCAACCTGTGCACCTTCACCAATTGTAAAGCCACAGTTTTCACCAAATGGACGGCTTGTACGGCGATGATCAACGACTTCTGAATTATCAAGGCGCTTTAGGCCCTCTTCATTTGCAAGTGCGCTCATATTACCAAAGCCTTCAACAATTTCTGGCGTAATAGCACACTCTACTGATGCCACAATCGCTACTCGCGTGCGACCTGCTTGAATATCGTTTACAGCAGCACGTAGGTTATATAAAAACGTGGCACACGCGCCTGATGTGGTAAAGGTCGTACCCACGTTACCTGTTACATAAGCATTGATAAAGTCGGTCGACATGGTGTTTAAGCCAAGTGCAAGCTGTTTTGTACTAACGCGATCACCTTGTTGACGCGCACGAATCAAACCACCAAAACCTTCATCATCAACTTGGCCAGCAACAGAGGCTGAGTAAGTACCAATTTGATCAGGCTCAACACTGTTCATTACCTGCTGCCACGGCAGACCAGTCGAACGAATTGCATCAGTTGCAGCAAAGATAGTTGCTTGCAGACCTCTAGGCTGGTAGCGGCTGTTATACATAGCTGAAGGTTCGAAACCTGTCGGAAGTTGACCCGCCGCTTTAATTGGATTATCGCGGGTACTGTCATGTTTAATAGCAAGATCAGCACTAATAGTTACTTTTACTTTTTTATCGCTCAACTCCTCAATGTGCCAGCTACTAGGTACAGGGGTTGGTAAATCACGGCGACGCGTTTCAAAAACTATTTGTTGTTCATCTGACGCTGTTAACGTCATTTTTTGCTGCCACGGAGTCGCATCAACATCGAAGTGATTTTTTTCAATTTTGCGAATAAGTGTGCCAGCTAAAATTTGTTCACCGAACTTAGCTTCGATATCTTTTTCAGCAACTGTATTGCCTTGAGCATCTTTAAGTACACCTTCAGTAAGGGTGACTAAGTTCATTAAAGTCGCTAAGCCTAAAAATGTCTCCTGACGGGCTTTAGCGTCCAAGCTGTCTAACACGATACGACGATAACCTTGATGAAAAGAAGTGCGGCCAGCGGCATTAATACCACCCATACCAACAATAACGGGTAATGCTGTCATAAAAAACCTTGAGAAAACGTGTTATGAGAATTAAACCAAGTTTAAATGGATTAACTAATACACTTTGTGCTTAAATAGCCAAATAACCTGCATAAAAGGCCAAAAACAACTGGTCGGAGCAATTTCAGTGACGAAACTTCAACATCAAAAAGCCATAGAAATTAGTATTTTGGTTTATCCACACTTACTAATAACTAGTTTAACCTTACCTATAGAAATGCTTAGAGCCGGCGAGGCCTTTGCCAAAAGCCATCATCAGCATAACGAATTTAAACCTCTCAACATCAACTTAGTAGCAACTAGCATAAAAGCGATCCCCAACCGCACGGGGCTAGCAATAATGCCCGATTGCGAAACTGCCTCAGCGCCAGCTAGTGAGTTAATTATTGTCCCTGGTATTTGGCGCAACCCGCGACCTGTAGTAAGCAAACAGCAAAGCTTGGTTGACTGGCTTGGCGATTCTTGGCGGCAAGGCAGTCATATCATTGGTGTAGGTACTGGCAACTGTTTAGTTGCTGAGGCTGGATTACTTGATGGTCACCCTGCTACCACCCACTGGCATTACGCAGAGCAATTTAAACGTGACTACCCTAAAGTGCAGCTTAAACCTGACTTTTTTATTACTCAATCTGAGCGTATGTATACAGTTGCCAGTTTAAATGCCCTTGCAGACGTTATAGTCCATATTATTAGCCAATATTATGGTCGAGCAGCAGCGCAACATGTTGAACGTAATTTCTCTCATGAGATTCGTAAGCCCTATGAAGATCAACGTTATCTAGAAGGTGCGGTTGATAAGCACCCTGATGAACTTATTGCGCAAATTCAATTTTGGCTGAAAAACAATTTAACCTCCGAACTGACCCTGCAAGAAATTGCGGCGCAATTTAGTTTAAGCTACCGCACCTTTACACGCCGCTTTCGTCAAGCCACCAGCCAAACACCCGTTGAATATTGGCAACAGCTGCGTGTTCAAACGGCAAAAGAGTTATTAGCCTCATCAAATTTATCTATTCAAGAGGTAGCACTAGAAGTCGGATATAACGACCAAGGTCATTTAACAAGGGTATTTAAGAAAGTGCTTTCACAAACACCAAGTGAATATCGCACAGTAGTTAGGCGTAAACTGTTTGGTTAATTAATAAGAAATTACTGATTGAAGAACAATAAAATCTGATATGGAGCATTTATGTTGCTCAATTAGAATTTGTTACTAAGCTATCACTTAGTAGTATTTGTATTTAATTGAGTTCAAATAATGTATCAGCCTGATTATGATGAATTAGTTGAGAGTTGGAATAAAACCCTTGAAGTATTAGCACTGTTTGCCGATGTGCCTGTCGCTTTAGTAATGAAGGTCGAAAATAATATTATTAGTGTATTTTCTAAAAATGCAAACCAATTAAACCCATACGAAATAGGCGACAGTGAAAAGTTTAAAAATTCAGGCCTTTATTGCGAGCATGTTGTAAAAAACCAGAAACTGCTGAATATACCTAATGCACTTATTGATGATGATTGGAAAGAAAACCCTGATATCAAGCTCAATATGGTTTCCTACTTAGGTTTGCCCATTTCTGCTGGCGATACAACGCCATTTGGTACAATATGTATCCTTGATAGCAAGCCCCATGAATACAACGAGCCAGTGATAAAACTACTCGAAACAATAAAACAAAGCTTTGAGACCCAACTAAAATTACTTTACCAACAGAAACAATCGCTTGAACAAAACCAATTTACTGAACTTGCCACTTTAATTCGTGGCATTGCCCATGAGGTCAATACTCCTTTAGGTAACTGCATAACAGCCGTTGATTTCACTCAACAAACAGTGACAGAAACTCAAAATAGGCTTACACAGAAATGCTTGAGTCAGCAAACACTGCAAAATACACTAAACACTTTGTTAGACACTCATGAACTAGTAAGTCGCAATTTAACTACTTGCGCCTATAAGATAAGAATTTTACAGGATTTGCTCTATACAAAATCACAATCAACTAAAACAATCATGACGTTAACTCAGCTTTCGGAGTCATTGTATAAGCATTTAGAAGAGCAAATAAAACATCGTGGTATCAAATTAGATATTAATTATCAAAACCCTCATAGCCAATTCGAAGTTGAAATAGACTTGCTAAAACAAGTACTTTTTATTTTGCAGCAAAACTCAATTGAGCATGCGTTCAACAACATCGAAAACCCTGCTATAGAAATTGATATTTATGATTTTGATGAGGTATTAAAAATTCACTACTCCGATAATGGCACCGGTATCAGCATAAGTGAACAAAACTCCATTTTCACCCCATTTTATAAAGGTAAAAACAACCAATCAGGTATTGGGCTTGGCCTCAGCATTGCGAAGAAAATAGTTACTCAACAACTACAAGGTGAAATCTGTGTTCAAGAAAGTAACAACGGCGCTCACTTTTTAATTAGTTTGCCGAAGTAAGTTTTAATGAAGAAATCATACTTTTTTACATTGATGTTATTTACTCTAATTTCTTCTTTTGTTGAAGCAGAGCCAAATTATGATGAAGTAAAGCAATTAATTAACAAGCACTTTATCCGTAAAAATGATTATTCAGACAAATCAGCCTATCTTGGCTATAAGACTCCAAACGTTGCAACACTTCTTAAATCACTCAATGAACCTCATACTTATCTCAAGGATAAAGATTCAAATATAATTTTTTTCAGCGCCAAAAAACGCTGTGTTAATAACAGTAAAATTAAGCTGAGTTTTCAAAAAGGTAAACTTGCTTATCTAAAAGTTTCCAGTATTGGTGCGACAACAACGGAAGAAAAATCTCAATATGTTCGTAATTCAATCAATAATATAAGATCTCAAGACAACGAGAATTCTCGATACTGGATTATTGATTTAAGAAAAAATAGCGGCGGCAATATGTGGCCGATGTTGCAAGCACTTTCCCCTTTTTTCGACGCTACACAAACATTAGGTGAATTCCATTTGTCATCTGGAAGCATTACTAGATTTGGATTTAAAGATGGAATAGCCCATGAAAGCACGCTACAAAAAATCAATTTTCAACCAGATACTTATCATTTAAAACATCAGCCTATCGGGATTTTTGTTTTGATTGATTCTAGCGTCGCTAGTTCAGCTGAAGCATTGGCAATTGGGCTATCTTCTCTTAATAATGTAACACTTGTTGGGGAGAAAACGTGTGGCTTAGCTACTGTCAATACTCCGTTTGAGCTCAGTGACGAAAGTATTCTTGTTTTAACAACAGGCGAGATGGCCAATATTCATGGGCAAACGTTTAAAAATGGAATCAAACCTAGCATGAGTAGTCTAGAATTTAGTACGCTAATCAAAGACTTTGGAGAATAAAATCTGACTAGTTTGTGGGCTACCTCTGTCCTCATAACCCACTATTGCATAACCATTTTTGATAAGCATATTCAGCATTGCAGGAAAACGGTTCATAGACTTAACCATTATAACTCGGTAATTATTGGTCTTAACCCAAGCTTCTTGCGCGTTTAATAATGATTGAGCTATGCCCTGCCCTCTACATTTTGGCGCAACTGCACCAAGCCAGCTATAAAAGGTGTTTGAATCTAGCTCATAACCCAATTTGTAGGCCACAGGCTCATTTTCGATATAAGCAACTAAAGCTAGATGCTCAACATCTGCACACCGTGCTTGTAATTTACTGAGGCTATTTCGGCCATCAAACTCAGGAATTTGACTATCAACAAGTAACAAATCTTCTAAACAGGACGGCTTTATTGTGTAACAAGGCTCCATGAATCACTCTAATCTAACTTCTATTATCTAACTTCACTTTTCTTTTCGATAATACAACTTTGAATAGCGTTTTACACGAACATGCACACCGCGACCTAAGCTCTTAAATTTAGCTTCAAGTACATCTACGCCATATAAAATAACGACCACTAATACCGAAAGTTTAATTGCAGCTAACAAGTTATCAGTGGCAATCACAACACCTATAGAGGCTAATACCCAAATAGTTGCTGCGGAAGTTACTCCAACAACCGCACCATCTTTCGCAAGCATCACACCC
The DNA here is from genome assembly GCF_040148775.1 of Pseudoalteromonas sp. NFXS39. Taxonomy (NCBI): domain Bacteria; kingdom Pseudomonadati; phylum Pseudomonadota; class Gammaproteobacteria; order Alteromonadales; family Pseudoalteromonadaceae; genus Pseudoalteromonas; species Pseudoalteromonas sp. NFXS39. Next base: position 101,245 of record NZ_JAGDEC010000004.1, read on the forward strand.
GCACCTAAAAAGCCGATACCGGTAATAATTTGGCCTACAACACGTGAATGGTCTATCACATCGCCATGTAACATAAATGCTGTAGCAAGAAATAAATAAGTACCTAACACAATCAATGCGGAGGTACGAATACCAACAGGCTTACCTCGTAATTGACGCTCCATACCAATAATTGCGCCGCAAAATGCGGCGCTACCAATTGCTGACCAAGAATAAGGGGCAATATCAAATAAACTACTCAGAGTCACTGTACTTCCAAATCAAACTAACAATTAAAATTATAAATAAAAGGCCATCGCAGTGCTGAGTCTTGATGAACCAAAACTAGCCATTTTGTTAAAATCGGCTTTGGTTATTGGGACATGCTGACAATCAATCGCCAATTGTTTTTCGTTTTCACAAAACGGGTCATGCACGTACAAGCAATGCTCATCAATATGCGTTACACACACCCAATGCGGTGACTTTTTACCATCAAATCGATAGGTACTGATCAATAACACCACCGCTTTACCCTCCGCAAGCCAATCTTCAATGGAGGCCAAGGTTAACTCTTGATACCTCACAGGCAGTTTTGCAGCGATTGCTTCAGCCACAAACTGATTGTGTACGGTATGCAAAATGGCTTTTTTCTTTTCGCTTCTTACCCCGTCAATAAACAAAGTATCACGGGTATTTAAAACTACATCAGCTTTAAAACCACGTTTCATTGCAGCAAGCGCTAACCCTAGAGGGTGACAACCGCCATGCCCTGAAGTCATGAAGATAGTCGTGGCTTCACGCCATATATCCAGCTCTTTGAGTTGGCTCATTGCGGTATCATTCAAGGATGACATTGCCATTAATAGCGCCGCAGGACCACAGGTAAACTCGGTTGTTTGCTGATACCAAGGCGTGTGTTTATCGGCATTAAACTCGATATTACGTCGAATGTTTTTTTGCATTCGATGGGCATCACTATGGTCATCATAATAATCACTGTAATGACCAAACACCTGGTAACCCAGTTTTTCATATAAGCAAATTGCCGATAGGTTGTTTACCGCAACTTCTAGACGCATATATAAACGGCCGCGTTTAGCTGTTTCGTTTTCAAGCGCAAGCAGTAACTTTGAAGCAATGCCTTTGCCTTGCTGAGATTGCAAAACCGCCAGTGAATATAGCCGAGCAAGACGCGTCCCCTTGTGACACCAAACCAAGCCATAACCAACTAGTTGGTTCTCGATCTCGGCCACCATCAGTAAGCCATGCGTTGCGCTGATCCAACGTTTTAAACTACGACTACTTAATCTATCTTGACTAAAGCTTTGTTCTTCAATGGCAACAAGGGCCGCCAAATCCGTTGCCTGAGCAAAACGGATTTGACAAACAGAGGCGTTCATTAACCACGGCCTCGTGCTTCTAAGCGTTGTTTAAACTCATCCATAATGATCATATAAAGCTCGTCACCTAAATAGGCATCTTCGACTTTATGGTCGATACTTGGGTTGTCATTCACTTCTAACACGTATGCTTTACCTTGATGTTCTTTAACGTCAACACCATACAAACCTTTACCTACCGTTTTGCAGGCTTTTAACGCCGCATCGAGTACCACTTTAGGTAATTCAAATGTTGGCAAGGTTTCAAAGCCACCAGAAAAGAAACGTTTTGCATCATGGTTATAAATTTGCCAGTGATTACGCGCCATTAAATAACGACACGCATAAATTGCACGGCCATTTAACACCCCGACACGCCAGTCGTATTCGGTGTACATGTACTCTTGTGCAAGCACAAGTGCACTGAACTCAAACAACTCTGTTAATTTAGCAACTAACTCATCACGATTAGCAACTTTAAATACGCCTTTTGAGAAAGAGCCTTCTGGCATTTTTAATACCAGTGGGTAGCTGAAGTTTGCTTCTAAACTTTCAATTGTCTCTTCACTTGTATCAGCCACAACGTGAGTTTTTAAACTCGGCACTTTTTGATAATTAAAAGCATCGTGCAAATACACTTTATTACAGCAGCGCAGTATCGACTCTGCATCATCAATCACCACTAACCCTAAGCTTTGTGCTTTACTCGCTAAACGATAGGTTGGATGGTCGATGGCCGTTGTTTGACGAATAAACAACGCATCAAATTGTGCAATATTGGTAATTTCATCAAATGTAAGTGCTTGAGCATAAATACCATGTTTAGCGGCTGCTTTAATAAATTTAGCAATGGCATCTTTATCACTTGGCGGCACTTTTTCTTGGTGATCAACCAATATGGCCATATCCCAACGGTAACGACGTTTTTTATCGTGAATGCGCCATACTGACATCGTAAAGCTATTGAGTTGCTTTACAAACTCTGTAAAGCCAGTGTCATCTAATGATGCAATCGCACCTTGCTTCACAACACCTTGTTCATCACACACCAAAATAGGCGCAGGATATTGCGAGAATAATGCTTTAGTTGCTTTGCTTTGCTGCTCTTGATCTGTGTGACCAAAAAATACAGTACAACCAGCAAGCTCTTTATGACGCGTGCTATGCTCATCGCTACGTAGTGCATTAATTGTTTTTACACTCGGTAATACCTGATGCTTTCTTGCTTCAGCAAGCAAAGAGCAATAATAGCCTTTACTTAAATACTGCCCTGTATCACACAAGTTTAAAATACGCGTTTTTGGCTCATTATGTTTTGGGTAATCACGTAAGTAGGTGTCAAAGGTAATGACATTTTCGAAATTTTGAGCAATACGTTGCTCATTGTTATCAACCACAATCAAGGTTTTAAACACGACTTTTCCTAAATTAAGTCTTATGAAAAAAATGAAAACACCCAGCCGATTAAGTGAACGCATGAGGCTAAACTTCACTTAACTAGATGGGTGCTTATAAGCATTAAGCTTGATGTGATTTATAGAGGTTTTTTTACTTTGTGACCAACGAGTTATTTTTTACTTGAAGATGAAATTTACTGATTAATAAATTTTCTTGATCAGACTATTTCTGTAATGCTATAAAACTGTGCGTTACCTGCAATTGTCAGTGTTACTTCGTCATCAATTTGCTTGCCAATCAGCTGTTTACCTAACGGCGCTTCACGGGTTACAACATATATAGGCTGTTCTTTTACGGTGACTACTAAGCCACCTGCACTTGGGCCCATAAAAAACCACTTTGAGTTATCTTGTTCATCGACAAGACACACTAATGCACCTTCACGAACCTTATTAAATTCGCTTTCTTTAAACACTGTATTGAATGCTTGTATGTCACGGTAGCACTCATTAACTCGTTCAGCTTGCCCTTGCGCTAAATAAGCGGCTTCTAAACCCAAGGTATCGTATTGAGTTTCAGCAACACTTTCTTCGTGGGTTGCTGCATCATGAGCCGCTTTTGCCGCTGCTTTGGCGTTTTGCAGTTGTGCCTCTAGCGCAAAGCGTAAATGTTCAATTACGTGTGTTTTATTCATATCAAAGCAGTTAAAACAGAAAAGCCGCTATTCTATGGAAAAATAGCGGCTGATGAAAGTAAGTTATAAAACTGACTTATGGCATATCCATATAGGCTTTGGTTTTATCATCCAGTGTTTGGGTGTAATTTTCTGAACTTAACCCTAATAATTGCGGTAAGGTGGCGGCGATACAAATCGATGAGAAGGTGCCCACCACAATGCCTGCAAATAACGCGATAGCAAAACCCGTTAATGCAGCGCCAGCAAGCAGCCAAATACAAGCAATGGTCGCAAGTGTTGTGCCTGAGGTGATCAATGTACGCGTTAACGTAGAGCCAATTGCATCATTAATCACAACATGGGTATTAATGCGTTGATTGTCTGGCTGAATACGTAAAAGCTCTCTAACTCTGTCGCCAACAATAATTGAGTCATTTAATGAATAGCCAATAATAGCCAGTAAACTCGCCAGCACGGTTAAATTAAACTCAAGCCCTAACAAGGAAAACAAGCCAAGCACTAAGATTAAATCATGTAACAGTGCAACCACTGAGCCTACCGCGAGTCGCCATTCAAAACGTACAGCTAAATAAACCATAATGGCAATCAGTGCTGCAAATAATGCTAAACAGCCTTGCTCAAAAAGCTCATCACCGACTTGTGAACCTAAAAAAGAACTTGAAAGCACGGTAAATTCTACACCTTGCTCATTCAGCTCTGATTGCCAATTGCTGGCTTCACTAAGCTCTGGCGCTTCTCTTAAAACAAAGTGGTATTCACCCGCTTTAGTTATGGTTAATTTGTTTGCAATTTCAGGACTTAACTTTGCCTTTAAATCAGCAATAGTTGTTACTGACGTTGTGTTTATCTCAGTGATGTAGCCACCTGTAAAATCAAGGCCAAAGTTTAGCCCTTTGACAGATAAAACACCTAAGCTCGCGATGACTAAAACACAGCTTAGCAATAACCCTAAAACGCGCGATTTACTCGCTGCAGTTAATGTTGACCAACTCATGCTTTAGCCCCCGATAAATTTGTCAGTTTAATGTAGAGTGTTTGGCTAAGCGCTTTTGAAATGTAAACACCGGTGAATACGCTGGTTAATAGTCCGAGCGCTAATGTAATTGCAAAACCTTTCACCGGTCCATAACCAATGGCGTATAGAATGATAGCTGTGATCATGGTGGTCACATTGGCATCAAAAATGGTCGTAAATGCTTGGTTATAGCCTTGCTCTATTGCTTGATAGGTAGGTCGACCTTTACGTTTTTCCTCTTTTATTCGCTCAAAGATAATTACATTAGTATCAACTGCCATGCCTATTGTTAATACAAGCCCTGCGATGCCCGGTAATGTCAACACCACGCCAGGTAATAACGACATTAAGCCGACTAAAGCGGTTAAATTAAGTAACAACGCAATGTTGGCAATCAGGCCTAAACGACGATACCAAAGCGCCATAAATGCAAGGGTAATACCGATACCAAGCATTAAAGCAGCTAATCCGTGTTCAATGTTTTCACTACCTAAGCTTGGACCTATGGTTTGTTCTTGAACGATTGTCACTGGTGCAGTTAGCGACCCTGCACGAAGTAAAAGCGCTAAATCGTAAGCTGCTTGTGGGCTTTTCATATTCGTAATACTAAAACGAGAACTTAAATGCTGTGCAATGTTTGCCACATTGATCACTTCGCTTTTTTTCACAACTTCGCCATTTGCATTCCGGGAGTATTCAGAATAAACCGTAGCCATTGGCTTACCTATATTGTGCTTTGAAAAAGCAGACATCGCGTCGCCACCTTGAGAGTCTAAGCTAAGCTGGACTAAAGGCTTGCCCCATTCATCTTTACCAACACTGGCATTATTGATGTGATCGCCTGAAAAAATCGCCACAGGATTTAAATTAACAACGCCACCACCTTGCACATTAAACGCTTTACCACCCACTTCGACGACCTGATAAAAATCTAGGGTCGCTGTTGCACCAATAATGCGTTTAGCTTCTGATGGATCTTGTACCCCTGGCAACTCAATGCGAATGCGCTGCTTACCTTGCCTTTGCGTTACCGCTTCTGTGATGCCAAGCTCTTCAATACGTCCACGCAGGGTTGTTAAGCTTTGTGCCATGACTTGTTTATTGAATTCGCTTTGGCTTTGCTCATTAAAATGCAGTAATACTGTGGTTAGGTTATTACTCGTTGATTTAGTTTGCATCAGGCCTTTGAATTGACCTTGTAAGGTTGAGATGAGTCCTGGGAGTTGCCCTTCACCGCTTGGTAAAATTTGCAGCTCAACCCCTTCTTTTACTTCACTGGCTCTAATACCACGAATTTTGTCTTTTCGAAGCGTCAATTTAGTTTGTTGATACACACTGTTTAAGTGCTCTTGCATTGCTTTATCTAGGTCAACATCAAGCACAAATAGCACCCCACCATTTAAGTCAAGTCCTAACTTAATCGGTGAAAGACCAAGCTGCTGAAGCCATTGTGGGCTTGTCGCATGCTCAACAATTTTAGCTTCCAGCTGTGGGTATTGAGTTTTTATAAAACTCAGTGCATTGGCACTTTGAGTAGGCTCAGCTAATAAAATAGCCAGTTGTGCTTGGCTATCATTAGCTTCAGACACTTCAAAACCATGTTGATTTAGTGACGTTGTCACACTTTGCAGCGTCACAGTTTGATCTGGCAAGCTAATGTGCAACCAAGATTTGTTAGGGTAAAGATTAGGTAGTGCGCTAACCGCTAATAAAATACACGCCGCTATCATAGCGACATAACTCATTTTTAGACGACGCCATAGCGCCGGCTTTGATTTATGTGACATACATGACTTCCTTCCAGCATTTTCAGCCGGTAAAAAATTAATTCCAAAAATAAAAAAGTAACGAAGGAAGTCGTTTAGCTATGGTAGGTCGTATTCGCTTTGTACAAGAGATTAGCGTCTTTCCAGCCACTAATGCGGGATTTACGTTGCGTGGCTAACGCAAACCATGGGATCATGCGCACAGCACTTGGTGGCGCTAAAAAGTGCTCTTTTCCCCAATCTTCAGCAAAGAATTCAATTAATAGCTCGTAATCAGGGTCAACCTGACTATGGTAAAGAAACAATGATGAATTACTGGCAGTTAAACGCGGCACAAGGGTATCAAACCCCGATGGTTCTACCGGTTTAGGATGCTTAGCTGTATGAGTTTGAGAAATAACTGGGGTTTTAGTCAGCTCGACTTGGAACAATTTAGTGGCAGCATAGTGTGAGTGAGTATCAGGCACAGCCATGCTCTGTGCACTAAAGAACACAGTAAATAGCAAGATAATGACTGAGAAAAACCGTAACAAGAACTGACCAATAAATTAAGTGGATAACACAGCTATAATGAGGGTAAAAAAATAAAACACAAGTTATTACTTAAATAAAAGTAACTAAAATAAAGCGAGCCTAACTCGACCCGCTTATTAATTTAACTTTGTTAAACAAGTTAAACTTCTAATGATGACATGTCGATAACAAAGCGTGAGGCCATATCACCTTGCTTTAATTTATCGAAAGCGTCATTAATTTGTTCCATTTTGATCATTTCAACTTCTGGCAGAATATTATGTAACGCACAGAAATCGAGGATCTCTTGGGTTTGTGCTATACCACCTATCAATGAGCCAGCAACACGGCGACGTCCAAGCAGAAGTGGAACAGAGTTTGATTCTGCAAGTTCACCAACTTGGCCAACTAGCACTTGGGTACCATCTATATCAAGTAGTGGCATATAAGGTGTAAAGTCATGTTTAACGGGTATGGTATTAATAATTAGATCGAATTGATTAGCATGTGCTTGCATCACTTGTTCATCACTTGAGACTAATAAGTCTTTCGCACCATAATCTAAAACCTGTTGTTTTTTCTTATCACTGCGGCTAATTGCCGTAACATGTGCACCCATTGCAGCTGCGATTTTAATTGCCATGTGACCCAAACCACCTAGACCAATTACCGCAACACGGCTGCCTGGGCCAACATTCCACGTGCGTAGTGGTGAATAAGTTGTGATACCCGCACATAGAATTGGCGCACATTTCGCTAGGTCTAAACCTTTAGGTACATTGAGTACGAACTCTTCACGAACCACAATGTGTTTTGAATACCCACCTTGAGTAAGTTCGCCACTGATACGATCTTGCCCTGAGTATGTACCCACCATTCCTTCGCGACAAAACTGCTCTTCACCATGATGACATTGGTCACAGCTCAAACAGCTATCTACCATACAACCAACAGCGACATTATCGCCCACTTTGTATTTAGTAACGCCGCTACCCACTTCAAGAACGCGGCCAACAATTTCATGACCCGGTACTACTGGGTACTGAGTCCAGCCCCAATCGTTTTTTGCTGTGTGTAAGTCTGAATGACACACGCCACAATAAAGAATTTCAATTGATACATCTTCTTCACGAAGTGCACGGCGTTCAAAATGATACGGCTCTAATGGTTTTTCAGAATCATGTGCTGCATAACCGACGGTTTTCATGCTTACTCCTTAATTTTCTTCGTGTTTAACTCATGCAATTAACAAATTTGCTAATGCGCTGGTGTATACTGCACTCAGTATAGAGGTAAATTTACAAATTACACTTGCCTAAAACACGAAAGCTTTTGCCTATTTTTATCAAATTGATTTAAGAGACCCCCATGCGTGGAATGAGCCGCAAAGAACAGGTAACGAGATCGCCTGATGCAATGAACCTATCACAAAGCATCAAAACACTCTGGCCCTATTTAATGACCTTTAAAGGCCGAGTTATTTTGGCTGTACTAGCTCTTATTGCAGCCAAGGGGGCCACATTGCTGATGCCTTGGGCACTAAAAGAAATAATCGACGCAGTAGATTCTAGTATCAACCTGATATTAAGCGTTCCTATTGCCCTGCTCATCGGCTATGGTTTGCTGCGCTTTGCCAGTGTGTTTTTTGGTGAAGTTCGCGATGCATTGTTTGGCCGTGTTACTGAGCACGCTATGCGCCATATTGGTTTAAAAGTATTTAAACACTTACATAGTTTAGAATTAGCCTTTCACCTTGATAGGCAAACAGGCGGTATTAGTCGAGATATAGAGCGTGGTACAAATGGCCTCAGCTTTTTAATGCGCTTTTTGATGTTTAACATCGTGCCAACCCTATTTGAAATAATCACAGTCGCCATTATTTTTGCGACCTTGTTTTCACCTTGGTTTGCATTAGTCACTGTTATCGCTGTCGCTATTTACATTGCTTTTACTGTAATAGTAACTCAGTGGCGTAACCGATTTATACGTGAAGCAAATACTGCCGATAACAACTCAAATACTCGTGCTATCGACAGCTTACTAAATTACGAAACCGTTAAGTACTTCAACAATGAACATTATGAAGCAAACACCTACGACAGCTTTTTAGCTAAGTGGGAACAAGCGAGGCTAAAAAATCGTTTATCGTTACTGGCGCTAAATTCAGGGCAAGCACTTATTATCGCCGCAGCTATTACAGCACTAATGTGGCTAGGTGCCAGTTCAGTGGTCAATAAAGAGCTGACCATAGGTGAGCTTGTGATGATCAATGCTTACATGATCCAGCTATTTCTACCTCTTAATTTTTTAGGCTTTGTGTATCGTGAAATACGCCGTGCACTAACTGATCTTGAAAACATGCTCGGCTTATTAAATCGAAAAGCCGCTATTAGCGATGACAAAGATGCAAAACCATTAACTACAACAAAAGCAGCTATTCGATTTGAGAATGTCTCTTTTAGTTACGACAAACAACGGCCTATTTTAAATAATTTAAGTTTTGAGGTTACTTCAGGCAGTAAAGTAGCGATTGTCGGTGCCAGTGGCGCAGGTAAAAGTACCTTAAGCCGCCTGCTTTACCGCTTTTATGATGTGGATGCGGGCAAAATTTATATTGATGAGCAAGCAATCAACACAGTTACACTTGAAAGTTTGCGCCAAGCTATTGCCATCGTACCGCAAGATACCGTGCTATTTAACACCAGCATTCGCGAAAACATCGCCTACGGAAATCCAACGGCAAGCGAAGATGATATTGATAAAGCTATAAGCCTTGCCCACTTAGATGGGTTTATTGCAAGCCTAGATAAAGGCGATAAAACCCTTGTTGGTGAGCGCGGTTTAAAAGTGTCGGGCGGCGAAAAGCAACGTATAGCAATTGCCAGAGCCATTTTAAAGGGTTCACCTATTTTATTATTTGATGAGGCAACATCAGCGCTTGATTCGCATTCAGAGCAAGCTATTTTAAGTGCTATGCGTGAAGTCGCGCAAAAGCACACCAGCATAGTCATTGCCCATCGTTTATCAACAATAACCGACGCAGACAAAATTATTGTTATGAAACAAGGACAAGTTGTTGAACAAGGTCAGCACCAACAGCTACTTGCGGCGAATGGCGAATATGCTCGAATGTGGCAGTTACAGCAAAGCGACGAATAAACACTGTTAACTACTAGGTTAAATGATTAGAATAACGGCTTTATTTTTATCTATAACAAAAAGGCAACACGCAGATGGGCAGAGCTTATCAAAACAAAAAAGACTCAATGGCAAAAACTGCGGGTGCAAAAACCAAAGTTTATTCAAAGTACGGAAAAGAAATTTATATCTGCGCTAAGAATGGTGGTGTTGATCCCGATGGCAACTTAGCACTTCGTCGCTTAATTGAGCGTGCTAAGAAAGACCAAGTACCTACGCATGTAATCGAGCGTGCAATCGATAAAGCCAAAGGTGGTGGCGGCGAAGATTACGTAGCAACTCGCTATGAAGGTTACGGCCCGGGCAACTGTATGATCATTGTTGACTGCTTAACCGACAACAACAAACGTACCTTCGCTGACGTACGTGTTTGTTTTACTAAAGCAAATGCAAAAATTGGTGCGCAAAATTCAGTATCACACTTATTTGATCACCTCGCTATTTTTGTTTTTGACGGTGATGATGACGAAGCAGTATTAGAAGCATTGATGATAGCAGATGTCGATGTAACAGATGTAGAAGTTGAAGACGGTAAAATCACCGTATTTGCTCCACACACAGAATACAACAACACCCGTACAGCACTTGAAGAAATGGGAATTACTGATTTCCACGAAGATCTAATTGCCTTTGTGCCGCAAGTAGAAGCACCAATTGAAGGTGAAGACGTTGAAGTCATGGAACGCTTTTTAGCCATGCTAGAAGACTGTGATGACGTACAAAACGTTTACCATAACGCACAGTTTTAATTAAAAAGGCCAACCAAGTTGGCCTTTTACCTTTTAGCACAAAGGAATCAACATTGAATACCCTCGAAGAGTTAAAAGCCGGTTCTGTACAAGGTTGTACACGGCTTCAGCTTGTTGCAGAACTAACTGAATTCCCAAAAGAAATTTATACCCTAGCCGATACGTTAGAAACCCTTGATTTATCTAATAACCAGCTAAGTGATTTACCTGACGATTTATACAAATTAAAAAATCTAAAACGACTGTTTTTATCATTTAATCAGTTTAAACACATACCTGACGTGCTAAGACAATGCCCAAACTTAATCATGGTGGCATTTAAAAGTAATCAAATTACTGAATTTAAAGCACACTGTTTGCCAACGAAAATTGAATGGCTGATCTTAACTGATAATCAAATCCCCGCTTTGCCGGATACATTTGGTGAGTACAGTCAGCTTAAAAAGCTGGCACTGGCCGGCAATCAGTTAACACATTTGCCAGCCTCAATGGCTAATTGTAAAGAGCTTGAGCTAATACGTTTAAGCGCCAATAAGCTTACAAAAGTTGCAGATTGGCTTTTAGCCTTACCTAAACTTGCTTGGCTTGCCTTCTCTGGTAACGATTTAAATCGTTCAACCTGCTTACATTGTGAGCTGTTTAGCCAAATAGCACTGGATGAAATCGATGTTAAAAAGCAGATTGGCCAAGGCGCATCTGGGGTTATTCACTTCGCAAACTGGCATCAACGACCTGTTGCCCTTAAGTTATTTAAAGGCGAGATCACCAGTGATGGCTACCCACTCGATGAGCTTAATTGCTGTTTACAAGCAAGTGAGCACCCAAACCTAATTAAAGCGTTGGGCTATGTTGATGAAGAGTCACAACTGGGTTTAGTAATGGAGCTGATCAATAAAGAGTTTACGAACCTTGGTTTACCACCATCACTTGCAAGTTGTACCCGTGACACATTCGAAGACAACTGCCAGTACACGCCAGAAATGGTGCTAAAAATCATTCAACAAATGACAAGTACCCTCGCCCATTTGCATAAAAAGCAAGTTAGCCATGGTGACATTTATGCCCATAACAGCATGATCAATTCACAAGGCGATTTATTGTTTGGTGACTTTGGTGCCGCAACCGATTTATCGATGCTAATGCCAACTCAACAACAGCTATTAGAAGGCATTGAAGTACGTGCCCTCGGTTATTTTATCGATGATTTACTGACTGTTGTGACTGAACAAAATGACATTACAAAGATGCTTGCCGACATAGCCCAAGAGTGCTTGGTACTCAACTCAGAAAAACGACCTCGCTTTTCTGAGCTGCTTGCGCGATTATGATTTAATACTAATTTGCCTATAAACAAAGCCTCACTGAGGCTTTATTTTTGCCTGTTAAACGGAAACAGCTGCTGCTTTAACATTCCTTCGGGCATGTAATCGCCAACCACACCATATTTATCGGGCCACTCTGCTTGACCTTTTACAGCGGTGCCAAATAGATAATCTAAAAAAGAAAAATGCGCTGCATAGTTACGGTCAATGGCCGCTTTATCAGATGAATGGTGCCAATGATGAAACTGAGGAGTAACCAGAAAATACTTTAACCAACCAAAATTTACGCGAACATTGGCATGGTTAAACACAGCCTGAAAGCCAACAATAATCACATAAAGGCTAATGACTTCAGATGGAAAGCCCAGTACAAAAATAGGCGTAAGTACTAAGCTACGCGTCACTAATATTTCTAAAATATGCTGACGTGAGCCTGCGAGCCAATCCATTTCTTTTGCACTATGATGCACGGCATGAAAACGCCAAAGCAGAGGTACTTCGTGATAAGCCCTGTGCACAAAGTATTGCATTAAATCGGCCACTAAAATAATTAAAAAGAGCTGGAGTAAAAATGGCATTTCTATAATAAAGCCTTGCACAGTATCAGATACAGCCCAGCCAAATGCGTGATGCACAAACTGATTGGTTGCAAGAAGCACAAAACCGATAATTAAATGATTTACAAAGAAATGATTTAAATCGCCTTGCCACTCAGAGCGGAGAATTTTTTGCTCTTTGCGGTGCGGTAGCAGCTTCTCAATTAAAATAAAAATCAGTGTGGAGCCAAGTAAATCAAGAATGAACCAATCAAGCCCTAGGTATGGCGTATCATCTCTAAAATCGCCCACTTGAACATTCGGGCCACCAAATGCAATAGCAAGAAGTATCAGCACCCAAGCTGTTGCACCGAGTCGTTTGTTAGTGTTACGAACAAAGTTCAACAAGCCTAAACTGCCTGAAATAATTAGTGCCACGAACATTAGCTGACGCAAAAACTCAACGCTGTAGTTTTGTCGAAGCTCTGGCGTCGTTAAGTACTCAGGAAAGTGAAAAGCTAATACTCCTAAACAGGATAAAATCGCTAAGAAGCAGGCAATATAGCCACTGATATTGCCTTCACCCACTTGAAACTGCTCAGCCCGAAATAACCGATGATAAAGACGAGTCATGATATAAAAATCCATTTATCAATTTTTTGCAGCATAACACAGAAGAATTTAGGAACAAATGTACGCTGAGTCATCACGAAAATGTGTAAATAAAAAATTAATAGCGAAGAAGTGTCTAATATTATTGAACATCCATATCCTTATAAAACGATTTAGGCTTATAAAAGAATAAGCCTTTAACTATTACTGAAATGCTTTATCAAACTTATCTTGATCAAGGTATTTATCAAATGCACCTAAAGCATTACCCACACTTGGCTCAGCCATTAACTCTTGCATTGCAACTTCACCCACAATACCGAATGCGTTTTCCATTGCTCCCTGACCGCCGACTTCAATCGCCGCCTTTGCTTGCTTTGGACAGTCTTCGGTTAATAAACGCGTAACTAACGCACCAACATAGCGATTAGTTTCATCCATATCTTGTTCTGTCACGTTCGAGAAAGGCTTAATTATACTGTGCGTCGACATACCTAGATAAATCCACTTAGCGAGGTTCTTTCGCTCTTTGCCATTTAGTGAATCAGTTAAACACACTGCAAGTTGCTGTGCTTCTTGCGATGCGGATACATAACTAGGCAGTATCGACGATAAAAAGAGTGACGTAGTTAATAAGATTTTTTTCATTATCTTTCCTTGAAAACAATTACGCACAATAAAGTAATGTGAATCCAAATTAATTTCCAGTAAAAACCAAAAAAGCCACGATAAACGTGGCTTTGTTGGATAAAGCTTAAACTTTTACTGTTCTATTATAAGAACTGACCTAGCGCTTTAACTTGGTCTAACATGCGGTTTGAGAAACCCCACTCGTTATCGTACCAAGCCATCACTTTAACAAGCTTACCATCTACCTTAGTTTGGGTTGAATCGAAGATTGAAGACGCTGGGTTGTGGTTAAAGTCGATAGAAACAAGCGGTAGTTCGTTGTATTCAAGAATACCTTGCATTGCACCTTCTGATGCTGCTTTAACTACTTCGTTGATTTCTGCTGCAGTTGTTTCACGCTTAGCAACGAACGTTAAGTCTACTAAAGAAACGTTGATTGTTGGTACACGTACTGCCATGCCGTCTAGTTTACCCGCAAGTTCAGGAAGTACTAAGCCAACTGCTTTAGCAGCACCTGTTTTAGTTGGGATCATTGACTGAGTTGCGCTACGTGCACGATATAAATCTGGGTGATAAACGTCAGATAAGTTTTGATCGTTTGTGTATGCATGAATTGTCGTCATGCTACCTTGCTCGATACCTACTGTGTCGTTGATTGCTTTTGCAATCGGCGCTAAACAGTTTGTTGTACACGATGCATTTGAGATAATGTTGCTGTCAGCGTTTAATACTTCACTATTAACACCATGAACAACAGTTGCATCCATATCAGTACCAGGAGCAGAAACGATTACTTTTTTAGCACCTGCTTCAATGTGTTTAGCCGCTGCCTCACGTGAAGTGAATAAACCAGTACATTCTAGAACGATATCTACGTTTAGAGCTTTCCAAGGAAGGTTTGCAGGATCACGCTCTTGCGTAAGGGTAATTTCGTCATTACCAATTAGCATGGTGTTTTCAGCAAGTGTTACTTTTTGAGAAAATTGACCGTGAACTGAGTCAAATTGAGTTAAATGCGCGTTAACATTTGCTGGTGCTAAATCGTTAATTGCAACGATTTTGATTTCGTTGTTTTGAGCTGACTCATAAAGGGCACGTAATACGTTACGACCGATACGTCCATAGCCATTAATTGCAACATTAATCATTCTAATATCTCCCGTTAATTATTTTACTTCACTTGCTTGGCGAGCAAGCGCTTCAATGGCTTGCCAGTCTTTGTTTTCAATAAGTTGTTTGTCTAACATCCACGTACCACCCACACAGATTACGTTTTTAAGTGCGAGGTAGTTAGGTGCTGTTTCAAGGCTAATGCCGCCTGTTGGACAAAATGTTACTTGTGGTAAAGGGCCACCAATTGATTTCAGCATTGCAGTGCCACCCGCTGCTTCTGCAGGGAAGAACTTTAGAAACTTAAAGCCTTGGCTTGCTAATTTCATTACTTCACTTGGTGTCGCAGCACCTGGTAAAAATGGAATATCAGACTCTTTAGCCAGTGCTAATAATTCGTCGTTTACGCCAGGGCTAACCATAAAGTCAGCACCGGCTTCAACTGATGCATTAAATGTCGCTTTATCAACCACAGTACCTGTGCCAACGTATGCTTCTGGTACGGCTTCTTTCATTAGCTTCACTGCTTCTGCCGCAATTGGCGTACGCAAAGTAATTTCTAATGCTTTTAAGCCACCGTTATAAAGCGCACGTGCAAGGGGTGCTGCATCTTCAAGTTTTTCGATAACAACAACCGGTACCACAGGTGCCGATGATAAAATTTTCTCAATGCTCATTGTTTGTTCCTCATAGCCCAGTAACGGCGTATTATTATTCTAAACCAAAGGCGCTAGCGCCTAGGTCTGCACTACTTACTATATTTCTGAAACCTGCAAATAACTCTCGACCTGTGCCGTATGTTTGGCTTGGTTGGCTAAGTTGTAATTCACGTTTTGCTAATTCTTCATCGCTTACATGTACTTTCAATACACCTGCTGGTGCGTCAAGCGTCACTAAATCACCTTCGTGAATTTTAGCGATTACACCACCTTCAACAGCTTCTGGTGCTAAGTGGATTGCAGCAGGAACTTTACCAGATGCACCCGACATACGACCGTCTGTGACAATCGCCACTTTGTAGCCTTGGTCTTGCAGTGTTGCCATTACTGGCGTCAACTTATGAAGTTCAGGCATGCCTTTCGCTTTCGGACCTTGCTCTTTAATTACAGCAATAAAGTCTGTGTTTAATTCACCGCGGCTATACGCTTCTTGTAACTCACCTTGTGAGCTAAATACTTTAGCTGGTGCAGAAACAACTTGGTGTGACTCTGCCACTGCTGATACTTTAATAACTGCTTTACCAAGGTTACCAGTAAGAAGCTGTAAACCACCCTGCTTACTAAACGGGTT
Source organism: Pseudoalteromonas sp. NFXS39 (assembly GCF_040148775.1). Taxonomy (NCBI): domain Bacteria; kingdom Pseudomonadati; phylum Pseudomonadota; class Gammaproteobacteria; order Alteromonadales; family Pseudoalteromonadaceae; genus Pseudoalteromonas; species Pseudoalteromonas sp. NFXS39. The sequence continues at coordinate 117,442 of NZ_JAGDEC010000004.1, forward strand.
ATCAATTGGGCGCAATACTTCTTCGTCGTGTGACTTTTCAGGACACGACACCCATTTAACTTTGCTTGGGCCTGTGCTGTTAGTCATAATCACCGATGAATCTTTATCTAACATTGGCTCCGTGGTGTATGCTTCTAACCCATCACCGACAATCGTTTTCACATCGTTATGTAAGTAACCTTTGCTAAGTAGTTGCTTCATTAAGAAGCCCATACCGCCAGCTGCTTGGAAGTGGTTCACATCAGCTGAGCCGTTCGGGTAGATACGCGTAAGAAGTGGCACAACTTCAGATAAGTCAGCCATGTCTTTCCACGTTAGGATCACACCTGCAGCTTTCGCAATAGCCACTAAGTGGATTGCGTGGTTTGTTGAGCCGCCTGTTGATAACAAGCCAACTAAACCATTAATAATTGTTTTTTCACTTACTACATCTGCAAGGCAGTTAGCATCTTTTGTTTCGATTAACTGCTTTAACATAGTTTCTACAGCATGACCTGTTAAACCATCACGTAGTTCTGTGTAAGGGTTAATGAAAGAGCTACCTGGTAAATGTAGACCCATGATTTCCATTAACATTTGATTCGAGTTTGCCGTACCGTAGAAAGTACATGTACCGGCACTGTGATAAGATGCGCTTTCAGCTTCAAGAAGCTCTTCACGACTTACTAAGCCTTGTGCAAATTTTTGACGAACACGAGCTTTTTCTTTATTCGGGATACCCGATTGCATTGGACCTGCTGGTAAAAAATACGTTGGTAAATGACCAAATGATAAAGCACCAATTAAAAGTCCTGGGACGATTTTGTCACAAACACCTAAACAGAAAACACCGTCGAATACATCATGCGATAAAGAAACCGCAGTAGACATTGCAATCACGTCACGTGAGAACAATGATAACTCCATACCGTCACGGCCTTGTGTTACGCCATCACACATTGCTGGTACACCGCCAGCAACTTGTGCTGTTGCATCGTACTTAGTCGCAAGGTTTTTGATGATTTCTGGGTAATCTTTGTAAGGGACATGCGCAGAAAGCATGTCGTTATAAGCGTTGATGATAGCTAGATTTGGTTGCTCGTCTGCTTTTAAACGATCTTTGTCATCGCTGCTACAAGCAGCCATAACATGTGCAATATTACCACAGCCTAAACCTGCACGAACTCTTGTTTGTTTTTTTGCGTGCGAGATTCGCTCTAAATAAGCTTGGCGGGTCTCTTTACTGCGTTCGATAACGCGTTCGGTGACTTCTTGAATACGAGGATGCAACATATAAATTCGACTCATCTCTATAGTTAGAGGATAAAGGCTCAGTAACAATTACAGACTCCACGAAAATAATTGTACTGAGCATCTTTGATTTACCCGTTCAAAGGTACGCTGACAGGCTGTCTCTCACAACCAACCTGACACCGGTGTCACTGTATTAACTCATGACTGTGACACCGGTGTCAACCTTATCTGTTAAATTTAGTTTAATTTTTTTAAATGACCAAATAATGAACAACTTTATTTTAGTAGAATATGAGCAGAATTCATATGAAGTACTACTATCAAAGGCGTACCCTCTAGCCTAAGTTTGTAGTTAGTTCTATTTTAAAACAATGAGTTAAAGTGTTGTTATCCATTTTTCCCATCTGAAATAAAAAAGCCCGAGAACGCGTCACTCATTCTCGGGCTACTGTGAAAAAACAAGATGAAATTTATTTAATTGCAGCTGTCGACTCACGAGTAATGAGTTTTGCTTCAAGGGTTACTTGATAAGGCGACTCTTGTGGGTCACTAATATGAGTAATCAATTGCTTGACTGCTTGCTGAGTCATTTCTTCAACTGGTTGAGCAATGGTAGTTAACCCTGGCCAGATATGACGAGCAATTGGAGCGTTATCAAATCCAGCGATAGAAATATCATCTGGCACTCTTAACTGCATTTGCGTAGCAAGTTTTAACACCGCTGCTGCCATGTAATCATTTGAAGCAAATACCGCCGTTGGCCGAGGATTTAAATCTAGAATAGTACGGGCACTGTCAACACCAGAGTGATAACTGAAGTTACCTTCTTCAACTAAGCGCTCATCAAACTCAATGCCGTTTGAAGCAAGTGCTCTTCGGTAACCTTTAAAACGTTGCTCTGTAGCACTGTGATCAGGGTGACCTTTAATGAAAGCGATTTCTTTATGACCAAGCTTAATAAGATGCTCAGTTATTTCAAAAGCTCCCTGCTCATCATTACTTCTTACAGAAATAGAGTCGTCTTCAAGTACCGCTGATGCGACGCGAGCATACGGGATCTTTTTCGATTTTAAAAAGCTTACAAGTTCAGGAAAATCTGAAAATGGAGGGGTCAGTACAATACCGTCTAAACGCGAGGTTTGAATCAACTGCTCAATATTACTAATTAATTCGTCGCCACGTAACTCACAAGGATGGATCAATAAGTTGTAATTAAGCTCATGACAGGCAGCTAAGGCACCAGTTTGGACACGGGTAATATAGCTTTTACTAGGATTATCGTATAAGCAACCAATAATAAAACTACGGTTTTGTGCCAAACCTCGTGCAATTGGGTTTGGCGTGTAATCAAGCTCTTTAAATACTTTAAGTACTTTTTCGCGCGTTGCATCACTCACGTTTGGCTCGTTGTTGAGAACGCGAGATACTGTTTTTTTCGATACACCGGCATAGCTGGCGACACTGTTGATGGTTACTTTCTTCATCCGCTCTACATCCAACTGCTAATTACGCGTTACTTTTAACATGTATACACGCAGCAGCACCAATGAATGGAATGTTGTCTTGTGTTACAAGCGTAACAGGGATCTGTGAAGTATATTGCGACATTATGCCTTTGTCTGCAAAACGTTCAACAAATCGACTAGATAATAGACGTTGTTGCATGCGAGGTAAAATACCACCACCAATAAATACGCCACCTAATGCGCCAAATGTCAGGGCTAAATCCCCTGCTACGCTACCAATCCAATCACAAAATTGATTTAGCGTTGCATCACACACTTCACATTGACCTGTAGTTGCCAACTCACTGATTTGTGCTGCATCTAAATTCTTAGCTTCAACGCCTTTTACTGCAGCCATAGCACGATATAAATGCGCTATACCAGGGCCTGAGAACACAGTCTCTACAGACACATGATTTAATTGCTTTTTAAGTTCAGTAATTAGCAACCGGTCTAATTCAGTTACTGCTGCAAGAGTAATATGGCCTGCCTCGCAGCTAAGAACAGCGCTGCCTTGAGATGTTCGAACTAAACACGCAGCACCAAAACCTGTACCAGGTCCCATTACGGCAATATTAGCATTTTCATCAGCTTGGCCTGCTTTAACGGCCATATTTTGTGAATCATCTAAATAAGGAGCCGCATAAGCAAATGCAGCAAAATCGTTGATTACTTCAAGTTGCTCAAATGCGAATTCAACTTTTAAGTCTGCAACATTAAAGTGCCAGCCAAGGTTTGTTAAATGTACTTGACCTGCTTTAATCGGACCCGCTACCGCTAAACATGCACGGTTTGGCTTTGGAAATGAAATTTGGCTGAAATACTGAGTAATTGCACTTTCTAAAGAGCCAAAGTCAGCACTTGGGAATGTTAAATTATGCTCGATAACAAACTGGTTAGTTTGTGCATTAAAGTCAGTGATTAAAGCGAAACGAGCGTTAGTGCCGCCAATATCGGCAACAAGAATAGGAGCGAATTCTGTCGTTGTCTGTGTGTTCATGTTGTTTTCTCTATTTGTCTAAGCTAGTTGCCGCTTATTTTTCTAGTTTTCAATGGCAAAGCCATTGTGTCTGCTAAACTTTGGGTCATTGCCTCAAGGAAGCTATCTTTTGTATTAAAAAAATGCTGCCCAATTGAATGGGCAGCCAAATACGTTTTGACAACAAAATGATAAAACAGTGACATTATGACACCGGTGTCAGATTGGGATCAATAAAAATTTTCATTATTTGTGCATGCATACGTATTTATTAAGAAAACCTGCGTATTAAGTATCGAAAAAGCATATATATACGCATAAAAAATGCCTAGCTGTGTACAGAACAGTCACACACACGCCGCTTGTCACAAATAGCTTGAAAAAAATATTAAATAGCCGAAAATGGAAATACTTCTTCTGTTATTTGGTAACCATATGAAAGGTAAGGCGACATCATTTGACATTGCACATTATGCGGGTGTGTCACAGTCAACCGTGTCTCGCGCGCTGCGAAATAGCCCTTTGGTCAACGAAGAAACGCGTCGACGTGTTCACGAGGTAGCAAAGCAGCTCAACTATAAAGTTGATAAAAATGCCAGTAACTTAAGAACACAACAAAGTAGCACCCTGGCACTTTTATTATTTGAAGATCCAACCTCGGATGAATCACAAATAAATCCTTTCTTCTTAGCAATGCTAGGCAGTATTACAAGAGCCTGTGCAAAAGAAGGCTACGATTTACTCGTATCGTTTCAGTCTAGCAGCTCTGATTGGCAAGCTGATTACGAAGACAGCCACCGTGCAGATGGCCTAATTTTGCTTGGTTATGGTGATTACCTCGATTATCAGCCTAAGTTTAAAACCTTAATTGACCAAAACACTAAGTTTGTATGTTGGGGGGCAAGCGTAGATAACCGCCCAGATTTAACTGTCAGCTGTGATAACTACGGTGGTGGTAAATTAGCTGCTGAGCATTTACTCGCAACCGGAAGAACTGATTGTGCATTTATTGGTGATGCCTCTGATCATAGCCCTGAGTTTTTTGCTCGCTACCAAGGTTTTAAAGATGCATTCTTAGCCAAAGGCGTGGCTTTAAACGAACGTAAGATGGCTAATGCTATTTCAACAGAAGAATCTGGCTATCACGCGACTCGTTCCCTCATAGCAAATAACATTCGTTTTAACTCATTATTTGCGGCCAGCGACTTGATTGCTATTGGTGCTATTCGCGCGTTAAAAGAAGCAAAAATCAAGGTCCCTGATGATGTACATGTTGTTGGTTTTGATAACATTGCGGTTGCCAGCTTTGTAAACCCACCACTTACCACTGTTCAACAAGACACTACCCTCGCCGGACAAATGTTGGTAGATAACCTGCTCAAACTCATTCGGGGTGAAGATGTAGAGAATACCCTTTTACCACCACGGTTAATTATTCGTGGTTCGAGTGTTTAATTTTTAGCGATAACAGCTTTGTTATCGCCTACTCCCTTCCCAACCAGAAACTTATTGCATTAAAATTAGTTTTTTTTCGATTTACCCAAGACTATTACTTCGAAAAAGCAGATAATTACACCTATTATGATGAAAACGCTTATCTGGCACACAAAGCTTAGATAGCAACGCGCACAAAGGTGGAATTTTTTAATGGAAATTAAAGTTAATTTTCTCGACAACCTCAGGCTTGAAGCTAAGTTTGATGATTTCTCTGTCATTGCAGACCAACCTATACGCTATAAGGGTGATGGCACTGCACCAAGTCCATTCGATTACTTCTTAGCTTCATCTGCATTGTGTGCGGCTTACTTCATTAAAGTGTATTGTAATTCGCGCGATATCCCGACAGATGGTATTCGTGTTGCGCAAAACAATATCGTTGACCCAGAAGACCGCTATAACCAAATTTTCCAAATTCAGGTTGAATTACCAGAAAGCCTTTCTGAGAAAGACCGCACGGGTATTTTACGCTCTGTTGAGCGTTGTACAGTAAAACGTGTTATTCAAACCGGCCCTGAATTTAAAATCGATACTGTTGAAAGCATTGAAGCTGATGCGCAAGCAATGCTGATGGCAAAACCAGGTGATGACAGCAACACGTTTATTTTAGGTAAAGATTTACCGCTTGAAGAAACCATCGCAAATATGACGACCATCCTTGAAGAGTTAGGGATGAAAATCGAAATCTCTTCTTGGCGTAATATTGTGCCAAATGTGTGGTCTTTACATATCCGTGACGCTGCGTCGCCAATGTGTTTTACCAATGGTAAAGGTGCGACCAAAGAAAGCGCGTTATGCTCAGCTTTAGGTGAATTTATTGAGCGCTTAAACTGTAACTTCTTCTATAACGACCAGTTCTTAGGCGAAGACATTGCCAATAGCGAGTTCGTACATTACCCAAATGAAAAGTGGTTTGCACTAACTGACGATGACTCGCTACCAGAGGGTATTTTAGATAATTACACCCGTGAAATTTATAATCCAGATGGTGAACTTTGTGGCTCACACCTAATCGATACCAACTCTGGTAATAAAGATCGTGGTATTTGCTCTATTCCTTATGTTCGCCATTCAGACGGTGAAACTGTTTACTTTCCTTCAAACCTGATCGAAAACTTATTCTTAAGTAATGGTATGAGCGCAGGTAACAATTTTGCCGAGGCAAAAGTACAATGTTTATCTGAAATTTTCGAGCGTGCCGTTAAGCGTCAAATCATTGAACAAGAAATTGTTTTACCAGACGTACCACAGGAAGTATTAAATAAATACCCAGGTATTGTTGCGGGTATTAATGGTCTTGAAGAACAAGGTTTCCCTGTTGTAGTAAAAGATGCCTCGCTAGGTGGTCAGTTCCCAGTGATGTGCGTAACACTCATGAACCCTAAAACAGGAGGGGTATTTGCCTCTTTTGGTGCGCACCCAAGCTTTGAAGTTGCGTTAGAGCGCAGTTTAACTGAGTTATTACAAGGCAGAAGCTTTGAAGGCTTAAACGATGTACCTAAGCCAACGTTCAATAGCATGGCGGTTTCTGAGCCTGAAAACTTTGTAGAGCACTTTATTGACTCAACGGGCGTGATCTCATGGCGTTTCTTCAGCGCTAAACACGATTATGATTTTGTTGAATGGGATTTCTCTGGCAGTAATGAGGAAGAAACAGCGAGCTTATTCGGAATTTTAGAAAGCTTAGGTAAAGAAGCTTACATTGCTGAGTTCTCAGACCTTGGTACTGCTTGCCGCATTTTGGTGCCCGATTACTCAGAAGTTTATCCTGTAGAAGACTTAATCTGGGACAATACCAATAAAGCACTGAACTTCCGCGAAGATATCTTAAACCTACACCGTTTATCAGAAGATCAACTTGCCGATTTAGTTGAACGCCTAGAACAAAGTGAACTAGATAACTACATTGATATCATCACCTTAATCGGCATTGAGTTTGATGAAAACACAGTGTGGGGTCAGTTAACGATTCTTGAGCTAAAACTGCTTATTTATTTAGCACTCGGTGATTTAGAAGCGGCAATGGAGCTGGTTGAAGCTTTCTTACAATATAATGACAATACCATTGTTGAACGTGGCCTATTCTACCAGGCAATGCACGCAACGTTAGAAGTAGCACTAAGCGATGACCTTGAGATTGAAGATTACATTCACAGCTTCACTCGTATGTTTGGTCAAGAAACCATGGATGCTGTAGTTGGCTCAATCAATGGCGATGTGATGTTTTATGGCTTAACAGAAACCAGCATGAAGCTTGAAGGTTTAGATAGACACCTTCGTTTAATCGAAAGTTACAAAAAGCTACACGCTGCTCGCGCGAAAAAAGCGGGGCTGTAACCAAGGAATATCCGAGCCGCACGTTTTCACAACGTGCGGCTTTACTTTTTCGCGACACTTAAATGTTAACTTAGCGAAAATGCACGCCTGTAATATCATACTCAGCAATAAAGCGGCCACCATAAGTGTCTACAAACATAAACTCCATCTCTACTTTTTCTCGTTGGCCTTTATGTTCAAGCAATTCAATAATAAAGTATTTATTCGAATTAAGGTCAAAAGAACGGCCTTGCGTTTCTCGTATAATATTAAACTTTGTAGGGTTACCGATTCTGTCAAAGTACTCAAAAAGTACGTTTAAACCGCGCGCATAAATCCCTGAGGCTCTTTGTGAGGAATTAGGTTGTTGTTGGGCCAACAACCACGTTTTGTCTTTTTGATTTACAGCTTTAATAAACTCAGTAATTAATTGTTGGTGTTCAACCAAAGGCGGCATATTTACTTTTTTAAGTGCTTGTATGAGTTTATCACCCGCTATACCTGTTCTCGCTATGTAATTATCAAATCCGGCCTCTATCGACATATAACTTAGATAGTCAGCAAGACCATCTCTGTACACCTGTTCAAATGTGCCATATTCTTCCGAGAGAATACGTTCAAGGCGATTATAGAAAGAAAAAGCATGCGCAGAGTCTAATTTTTTCAATTCCGAAGTATCTATCAATTGACCAAAAAGTAGTGCATTTAAGTCAATTACATTCGTTTTGTCGTCAAACGTAACTATTTCTTTAGCCCACTCTTTATTGGCTTTGGCAAGTTGCAAATAGTAACGTTGAAAAGGTGCACCATGCTCATCAGCGATGGTTATTTTCTTTGTCGAAAAGTCATAAATTTTAGCGTTTTTTGTAGGGCCAGTTCTAACACTTACCTTAAAGCCTTTTGACAGTGCAGTAAATTTATCAGACTTCTCAATCACAACTTCCTTTGAAGCAAAAACAGTCGTCGTAAAGAGCAGTAAAAAGCTGGCAACGAACCATCTAGCAGTTTTCATATTAATTCCTTTTTATGCTAAATTCAGGTTTACCTAGTACAGGTTCAAAGATAACTTAAATGTATATTAAAATGGTAAGTAATTGAAGCCCAATGCAAATGCTAGGGTTTTAGGTTTATAACGTTAATGTCCTGTCATTTTGTAATTAAGTAACATATCTTAGTGATTAGGCCATATCGTTACTATGAGTGGCCTTGTTGTAACTCCTTATAGTTCAGCTGTCACTATTCCAACATGGGGTAAGTTGCCAGATAGTATCCAAGTTACAATATCTCTCCTTTTATAATTACTAACGTCTTCACTTAAAGTCAGGCTCTGCACATGTCGTTGAAATAAATGCTGTAAGTAAGGGACACGAAGGTGATCAATATTTGAATCCGACTTTGTTAGACCTCATATTCTGCTTGATGGATATAAAGTAAAGTTATCACGCATGCCTTCATTAACAACGCAGTGATTTGTTCGCTACTTAGAGGCAGGCGACTTTAAAAACAAAAGCCACAGCAAGTGCTGTGGCTTTTGTGTCAATGCGTTAGTAAAACTTACTTCAATGCGTCTTCAACAACTGGGTAATGATCCCATACTTGTTTATCGCTCACTGAACGAAGTAACTTGATGTATTCAGCGTGAGTCCAAGCAAGCGGTGTTGCCGAGTTTGTGCCCTCACCTAGCTGATAACCAGCTTTATTGTTACCTACGCCATCCCAAACTTGTTCAGGTAACATCATGCCTTCATTGGCAAAAGCTTCCATTCCTTTTACATAGGTGTCTTTAATCGCTTGTTGCTTCATCGCATCTAGGCTATTGGTTGCGTTTGCCGCAGCGATTTCATAGTGACCACGCTCACCCGTGAAAAACGGCCATACACGACCACGTTGACCAGGGGTGTTGTTACCACCTTCAGCGTAGTTGTTACCGGTCACTTCATCTTCACCGTAACCATCGTTACCATAGCGACGGTAACCAGGGAATGAACCTGAGCCATCAGCAAAGTTAAAGGTATAGCGTACTTGAAGGTTATCAACTAAGGTTTCGTCATCATACTCTGGTAATGTTTTTACAATGCTCGGAGCAAGTGCATCACGTACACCATAGCGTACAAGCTCTAAGAAACCACCATCAAGGATTTGCTTTTTATCAAAGCCTTCACGACCATTATTGGCATTAAGCGTAGTTGATGAGTTTGGATCTTTGTCTTGACCGATACGAATGAAGTATTCACCATCACTGTCTTCAGACTTAAGATTACCTTGAGTCGTAAACATCGTGCTTTCAATTTCACTGTTATAGGTTTTAGCCGTTGCTAGGTAACGCTCTGCATTTTTAGTGTCACCTGCTTTTTTAGCAATATCAGCAGCTGTCACTAGACCTGCAACAACCGCAGCTGTTGTTGATGGAGAAAAACCATTTTGTTCTTCCCAGCGCTCTTGTTGCGTTGCTGGAGGTGTAATTTGCGTGTCGTTCCAAAGAATTTTGGCAAGGCCACCATCAACCAAGAAATCAGCAGCTGGTTTTAACATTTTGCCATACCAATCTGTCAGCTCTTGATCGCTAAGTACGCCTGCTTGATGAAGTTTCCAAGCTAACATAATTGGCATTGCTGTTTGGTCAAGCTGTACACCTACCCACTCAAGTTCACCATCAACATGTGTCTTTTGTAAGAACCAGCCAGTGTCACCACCATTGCCTAGTGTGTTATCTGTTACTTGTACTTTTTCTAGATACTCAAACGCCGTTTTAGCAGTACGTGCATCACCCATGGCCATAAATGCCATTGCAACTTGATAGAAATCACGAACCCAAACCGCTTTATAACCGGTAGAACCTGTTTTAGCCGAAACCGTTTCACCCCAAGGGTTAGAAAGTGACGCAATTAAAGCACCTGCATGAGTTTTATCTTCTTGCGCTTTTAACACCATAGCACTGGTATAGAGCAACTTACCATTATCAGCAGTGCTGTTAGTTAATGTGCTCAAAGGTTCAAGGCTTGTTAAGTAGTCTTGCCAACCAATGGCAGCACCTTCACCGTTATATGCAGCAAGCACTTTTTGATAGCCTTGGTTTAAACTTGCTTGACCTTCTTTGAGGCTTGCAACTTCAGATTTACCAAAGCTTAAAGCTAAATCAAAGGTGGTGTTTTTTGATACTTCGCCCAGCTCTGCAAGTAAGCTTACATTACCCGACTTATCACCGGTATTTTGGTAAGTAGTTGGTAAAGATTGCGATGCTCTCAACTCTTTTAAGTCATCACTTACACCCGTAAAGCCAACGCTTGCTTGTTTGAATGGTTGAGCGGCTTGTAAAGATAAAAAGTTATCATCTTGCCAAGCAACTAGACCCTTGTCAGTCACTTTTGCAAAATCATCTAAGCCATTGTTATCGATATAAGGATTCACATTAACGTAGGCTTTCACATCTTCAAGGTCTGTATTAAATACACTACGAACAAACAGTGTTTGCCCGTTAGGATCTGTAAAGATATGTTTTTCTAAGGTGAAACGACCTTGCTTGTCTTTACTTACTACTTTGTACGCAAGCGATAATGGGCGACCTGCGTCATCTTTATATAAATAATCAATGCTTACATCCAGATCATCGTTCTCTGTTACGGTAAAATCTTTACCAACGACAACAAATTGCATATCTTTGATTTGTGCTTGGTGAATTAAACCAAACATGGTTTCTGTGATCATGCCTTTAGCAATTGAAAACCAAACTTTTGATACTTTGCCGGTAGCAGCTGCGTCGCTATAGTGACCGTCTTGGTATTGCTCATAAGAGGTACCAATACCTGTTTTACCAGAATATGCCCAAAAAGGCTCAACACCCGGTGCACCCGGTGCAGAAACTTGGTCTACCGCTATATTTGCTGATTGTTCTGAACTACAAGCTGTTAAACCTAATGCTAAAAAGCTTGCTGTAATTAGATTAAATTTTTTCATTGTGTGTCCTTATTATTGTTGCTTAACGCGCAGTACGGCGACCGCTGCTAGTACGAATGACACTGCACCTAGCACTAACGCATAAATCGGTTGATTATCAAAAAGGTGGCGTAAAATTAGGCCTAATACGCTTGCCGCTAAAAGCTGCGGGATAACAATAAAGAAGTTAAAGATACCCATGTACACACCCATTTTCTTACTTGGTACTGAGGTACTTAACATTGCGTATGGTAAAGAGAGAATTGACGCCCAAGCAAAACCGACCCCAATCATTGGCCAGATCAGTAAACTTGGATCTTTAATAACAATAAAGCTGACCAGCCCTAATGCACCTAACACTAGGTTGATAGCATGGGCCATTTTTAGTCCCACTTTTTTAACGACAATCGGAATACACAGTGCTGCAATGGCAGCAAAGCCATTGTAAGCGGCAAATAACACACCAACCCAATCCGCACCATTGTTGTATGCAAGTGAGCTTGTATCACTGCTGCCATAGTGGAAACTTGTTACCGCCGAGGTGGTATAAATCCACATTGCAAACAATGAGAACCAGCTAAAAAATTGTACCCAAGCTAATTGCTTCATTGTTTCTGGCATAGTGAATACATCATTCACAACTTGATAAAAGCCACCACTGGTTGCATTTTTAGCTTTTAGAGCACCGGCTATAAATTGAATAACACCAAAACTAATCAAACCACCAGCAAGCAAATAAAGCTCTTTTTCAAGAGATAGACCTGTAACAATTCCAAGAACGACAAGGCCAAGAACCGTAAAAATTGCAGCCCCTTTGTTAAAATTCACATCGCTTTGAACATCGCTCGAGTCATTGCTTTGCTCTTGCTCATGAAAACTTTCTAGCTCTTCTGGGGAATATTCTTTAGTGGTAAACACAGTCCAAAACACTGCAATAATTAAAACTACTGCACCAAAGTAAAACGAAAATTTTACAGAATCTGGGATTTGTCCAGCTGGTGCTGTATTGGCAATATCGAACCAGTTAGTCATCATCCAAGGTAATGCCGACGCGACAACCGCACCGATACCAATGAAGAAGCTTTGCATTGCATAACCAGTTGCACGTTGCTTTTTAGGCAGGTTATCACTAACAAGTGCACGGAATGGCTCCATGGTCACGTTAATTGACGCATCCATGATCCATAGCATACCCGCTGCAATCCAAAGGCTTGGTGAGTTAGGCATAATGAATAACGATAACGTTGTTAGAATAGCCCCATAAAAAAAGAACGGACGACGGCGACCTAACTTATTCCAAGTTTTATCGCTCCAATAACCGATGATCGGTTGTACAATAAGACCTGTAAGCGGCGCTGCAACCCAAAGGATTGGAATGTCATCAACATTGGCACCTAAGGTTTGAAATATACGGCTCACATTACCGTTTTGTAATGCAAAGCCAAATTGGATCCCTAAGAATCCAAAACACATATTCCATATTTGCCAAAAGCTTAGCGTTGGTTTGTTATTAGTCATAATCAGCCTTTAGAGTAAATACTGCACTGCTTAAACCATTCATTTGTAATTGAATTGGCCCATTCGTTGTTGCCTCAGAAATCACAATGTCGGCATGATTTTCTAGGTTATCAGTTAACGTTAAATCACTGTGGTTAAGCTTAGGTAACAACGCTTGGTTAAGGTTAAGCTCAACATTTTGTGGGTTCTCTGAAAAATTACTTACTACAAGCACCAGTTGTTGGCCAAGCTTACGCGTAAAGGCAATGACTTGCTCTGAACCCGTCAATTCAACCGCTTGCATGTCACCACCAACAATGGCAGGAAGCGTGTTTAACGACATTAACTTAGTGTAGTAAGCGCGTAGATCAGCTTGCTGCTTTGAAAGCGCACCACCATCGAATTTACCATTATTCATCCACGCTTGATGCGCAGGTACACCCATGTAATCGAAGATACTTGTGCGGGTTGGGTCGCCAAAGCCACCATCTTCAGAGCCATCTTCACCGACAGCTTGACCAAAATAAAGTAATGTTGGCGAACGCGACATTAATGTAGAAACCACCATAGCCGGCTTACCTTTTTCACTGCTGCCCGCGAAATCTGGGCTAGCAATACGTTGCTCATCATGGTTTTCTAAAAAGTGCAGCATGTGCTCTTCAATATCAGCCACTTGGCTTTGGATATCGAAAATAGTATCCGCTGATTGCTTGCCTTGCATCACAGCTTTAACTGTGTCGTAAAAACCGACTTTGTCGTAAAGGTAATCCATCTTACCTTGCTGGATATATGGGCGGTAAAGCGTTGGGTTATAAACCTCAGCCAAAATAAAAGCATCGCTTTTTTGCATCTTGATTGATGAATTTAAAAAGCTCCAGAACTCAACAGGCACCATCTCTGCCATATCATAACGAAAACCATCGACACCTTTATCTAACCAATAAAGCGCGATATCGCGGAATTTATACCAGCTATTTGGTAGCTCTTTATCTTGCCAAAATGCGTAGTGCGCACGGTAATCTTTATCAGCGTAATCAGCAGGTAGCGTCGGGAAATCGTAGCTGCCATCTGGTTTCACGCCGTAATTAATTTTAACTGTTTCGTACCAATCATTGATGTCAGGTTTAGCTGCACGTGCCCCATTACCCGTCCATTTTGCTGGTGTTTCAGCAAACTGATTATCTGCTAGAGGATGCGGGTTACCACCTAACACTTGGTAGCTATCGCTGGTAGGAACTTGAAATGACTGCCCTGTTACATAGTAAAAGTTATTATCGCGAGCATAAGTTTTCGTCGTGTCATCTTCAGCACCAAAATCTTTAACACCTTCAGGCTTTGCGACCGACTCATAGTTACGCGCTACATGGTTTGGCACAATATCAATAACAACTTTCATACCGTGCTCATGAGTACGATTGATTAGCTCTTCGAACTCTTCTAAGCGGCGCTCAGGGTTAATTGCTAAATCAGGATTAACATCGTAATAGTCTTTCACTGCATAAGGTGAGCCTGCACGGCCTTTTACAACATCAGGGTCATCTTGTGACAAACCGTATTCGGTATAGTCAGTTACTAAAGCATGACGCGGTACACCTGTGTACCAAACATGTGTTGTACCTAGCTCTTTAATGCCTTGTAATGCAGCATCATTAAAATCAGCGAATTTACCTACTCCATTTTCTTCTAATGTACCCCACGGTTTATTGGTGGTATTTGTATTACCAAATAATCGAGTGAATACTTGATAAACCACAGGCTTAGAGATAGCTGCTTGGCTCGATTCTGATTGCTGCTTTTGCGTGTTCTGCTGTACTGGCGCATCGTTACCACAGGCAGTTAAACCTAAAACCGAAGCCACTACTAACGCAGTTAGTTTGTATGTTGTCATCATTACTTCATTTTTCTGTAAATATCAGTTAATACTAATGTTAAGGGCTGCATACGGACAGTAAATGCATACGTATTCAGCCTATTAGTTGCAATTATTCAAGCTCGATTAAGCGTGCTTGCATAGCTTTTAAGCGGATTGGCGCTGCAAGTTCAACGCGTTTTTTGCTGATTAAATCTCGTCCTTTATTATTGCCTTTCAGCACTTCTTGCATGTAGCTTAAATCCCAATCAATAGCTTGTTGGTTTTTGTTAAGAACGACCAATACAGTTTGGCCATTATGCTCTCTCACATAGCTGTAAACGCCTTGCTTTGGTGAAAAATGCATTAAACGACCTTCACTTAGCGCTGGTTTTTCTTGGCGCAGCTTAAGCAGTTTTTTAATGGTACTTAACATCTCTTGCTGATCAGTTGAAAGGCCTTTGCCTGTGAATGCATTTGTTTTTTGACCCGTAAACCCACCAGGGAAGTCAATGCGAATATCACCGTGGTCATTACTTGGCGTGTTATCAAGCAAAAGCTCTGTACCGTAATAGATTTGTGGAATACCGCGAGTTGTTAACAGCAGCGTCATGGCTAATTTAGTTTTTGCGAGGTCTTGACCAAGCTCAGTGTAAACACGGCTCATGTCATGGTTATCAGCAAACACTAAAATGTTATCTGTATCAGCATATAAAAAGTCATTCGCCAGCGATTGATATACTTTTATCCAACCTGTATTCCAGCTTTCTTCTTCGTTAAGTGCATGGATTAATGCTTCTTGTAATGAAAAGTCCATCACACTTGGTAAATCAGAGGTATATCCATCTTGATTGACTTTGCCGCGCTGCCAATAAGATGCAATTGCCGGGTTGGTTGTCCACTCTTCGCCAACAATATTAAAGTTTGGATACTCGGTCATAATCGCTTTAGTCCAATCGGCTAAAAACGCTTTATCTGAGTATGAATAGGTATCAACACGAATGCCGCTTAAGTTGGCGTATTCAATCCACCAAATGGCATTTTGAATCAAATAAGTTGAGAGTAACGGCTGGCGCTGATTTAAATCAGGCATCGACTCAACAAACCACCCATCATTAAATTGACGTTTATCGTATTGGCTGGCATGAGGGTCTTGAATTGTTTGTCTGGCGTGGCTTGTGGCATTTTTACCGTTTTCAAACTTGCCATCAAAATTAACCCAATCTACTGTTGGCATGTCAGTCATCCACTGATGCGATGAACCAAAGTGGTTAAGTACCATGTCCATCACTAAGCCGATACCATGCTCTTTCGCTTCTGCTGATAAGGTTTTATAAAGCGCATTACTGCCCATACGCGGATCAACCTTGTAGAAGTCAGTAATAGCATAACCATGATAAGAATAACTTGGCATGTCATTTTCAAGCACAGGTGTTAACCAAAGTTGCGTTACACCTAAGTCCTCAAGATAATCTAAGCTATTAATAACACCTTGAATATCACCGCCATGACGACCTCCTTTGAAGCTCGGATTTGCAGCCTCCTGCATACCTGCAACGCTGTCGTTACTTGGGTCACCATTTACAAAGCGATCAGGATTGATTAAATACAGCGTATCTTTGTTTGTAAAGCCATCGCGGTTGGCACTTTGCTTATCTCGAGCATTTAATGGGTAAGTAAACGTTGTGCCATCTTCAGCTTTAAAAGTCAGTTTTCCCGGCTTTGTATTATCGCTGATGTTTAAATCTAAAAAAGCGTAGTTAGGGTTATTTGTTGTTGTCACCCCTTTAAACTCAACGCCCTTGTAAGGCATCATTTGCCACGCTTTGTTAGCAATATTGTTATCGTAAAGCATTACTTGCAAAGAATCGTTTTGCATTCCAACCCACCAATTTTCTGGTGAAGCGGTAAGTGCAAAACTCGCTGTCGAGTTAAAAAGTGTAAATGCGGTCGTTAACGCTAAAAATGTCTGTGTTTTTTTCATAATTAATTTTGTACTTTTTCTAAAAATTGACTGTGACTCGGTAGCTGCTCTACGGTGTTATTAATCAACGTTTTTAAATTACTAAATAACTCATTTAACTGCTCATCAGATAAGGCATCAGTTAATGGATGATGATCGTCTGCAATAAGACCTTGCCCTATCATGACTTGCTGCCAAGCAACTTCAGCAAATAGCTCTTCGTCTTCTCTTACGAGCTTGCCGCTGGATTTAAATAGCTCAATTTTATTTTTAAGACTGCTTGGAATATCCATGCCTTTGCAAAAACGCCAAAATGCAGTGTCATCACGTTCAGTTAGCTTGTAATGAAGGATAATAAAGTCACGAATTCGCTCAAATTCTGTTTTACTTTGTTTATTAAATTCATCAACTAAGCTTTGCTTAATACCTTGATGAGGAAAAAACTTAATTAAACGAATGGCTGCACTTTGAATTAAATGAATACTGGTCGATTCTAAAGGCTCTAAAAAACCACTCGATAAGCCAACCGATACCACATTTTTATGCCACTGCTTTAAACGACGCCCTGTTTTAAATTTAATAATACGTGGCTCTGTCAATGGCTTAGCTGGTAAGTTGTCCAGAAGCTGTTGTTTAGCTGATTCATCAGATAAGAAACGAGACGAATATACAAGGCCGTTTCCTACACGATGCTGTAATGGAATTTGCCATTGCCAACCAGAGTCTTTTGCAATTGACCGTGTATAAGGAATTGCATCCGTAGCGGATTCACTTTGCACTGCAACAGCACTATCACAAGGTAGCCAGTGTGACCAATCTTCAAAACCTGTATTGAGTGTTTGTTCTATCAATAAGGCACGCAGGCCTGTGCAATCAATAAATAAGTCGCCATCCATTTGCTTGCCATTTTGCATCAGCAAAGAAGTAATATATCCGCTTTGATGGCATTGATTAATCGATTCAATTTTGCCTTCGATACGTTTTACGCCCCGTGATTGCGCTAATTCTTTTAAGAATTCGCCATATCGTGTGGCATCAAAGTGATAAGCATAATGTAAGCCTGCTAATTGGGTATTAGGAATATGACTAAGGTGGGAAAATTTATGTGCTTTTGCAGCTTGGTAATTAAGTGAGAAATCCCAAAAATCAGGCGCGTTTTGTGTTTGATTTGCTTTTAGCCAAAAATGATAAAACTCACAAAACGGAAAGTCTTTACCTATCTCACCAAAGGCATGCATATAGCTATGGCCTTGGCTGCGCCAATTTTCAAACTCGATACCTAGTTTAATCGTTGCGCCAGTGGCCTTTATAAATTCTTTTTCAGAAATGCCAAGCGCACCATTTAGATGCAAGATAGGTGGAATGCTCGCTTCGCCTACACCAACAGTGCCAATTTCTGCTGATTCAATAAGCGTGATATCAAGCACTTTCCCAAGCACTTTATTAAGTAACGCAGCGGTTATCCAACCAGCGGTACCACCACCGGCAATCACTACCTTTGTAATTTTTTTTGATTCCATAGTACACCTAACGCCAAATTCAATTCATTGAGTGTAGCTCACTGATAAAAAAAAGCCCTTGTAAAACAAATCACAAGGGCAATTTTCTATCGCTGTTTTAGCTAATTACAGCTTATAGCTGAAGCCTAACAGGAATGTACGACCGTAGTCTTGGTAATCACGTACTTGAAGTGAGTTATCACCTTGTAGTGATGTAAACGGCTCTTCAGTGATGTTCTGTACTTGGAAAGTGACAGATAAACCGTCAAGGCTCTCTACACCACCTTCGCTGAAGTCATAACCAATTTGAGCATCCCAAATTGTTTCGCCTTTAATATCAACTTGTGTAGTAGCAAAACCTAAACCGTATACGTCACCTTTAAAGTCGCTACGCTTACGCATGCTGGTACGCGCTTGGAAACCATTACGCTCAAAGTAAACTGTTAAGCTATCGATTTGATCAGATAGGCCAGGTAGCTCATAGTCGTTACCATTTTGGTCAGTTAAGTCTTGCTCAACACCTGTATGGCTTGCGATTAGGCCAAAACCGTCTAAAGATTCGCTGAACATTGTGAACGGTAGTGTTAATGAAAGCTCATAACCCCAAAGGTCACCAGAACCACCATTTACTTTACCAGAACCAGTACCAGTTGAAGTCGCAGGGATTTCACCAGTAGACGGGTCAGCTACACCACTCATATCAATTTCATAAGTACCATCGAAAATCCACTGAGTGATATCTTTGTAGAATACAGCTGCAGCGAAATAACCTTCTTCATGGAAGTAATTTTCGTAGCTTAAATCAAAACCAGTTGCTTCTTTAGGCTCAAGCTCTGGGTTACCACCAGATACACTCCAGTAGTTACCGTTTTCATCTGGTTGTTGATTATAAGATGCATTAACTGATGAGTTCATTTCGTCTAAGCGAGCACGAGAAATCGTTTTCGCTGCGCCGAAGCGTACAGTTTGCTCTTCATCAATTGCAAACGATAAATTGATGCTTGGTAAGAAGTGGCTGTAGTCATGGCTTACATCGGTCTCTGATACAACAACTAAACCATCAACAGTGTTTGCAGCAAAACCCTGTGAAGACTGTTCAGTTTTCACATAACGAACACCAATATTACCTGTTACAGGGATTGAACCCAGCTCAGCATTGATATCAGCTTGAGCAAAGAATGCTGTTACTTCTTCTTGTACAGTCCAAGATTGTGTTTTGTGCTTTGAATCAGTAAGGCTTTCTTGAAGAAGGTTATAATAACCATCATTTACTAAACCATTGGTATCATAAGCAACCATGTTACCCATGCCGATGAAATCAAGACTCGCTGTACCTAAGCGGTATTGCTCCGGGATTGATACCATGCCAGGGTTCGATAAAGAGAAGTCTTTTAATGTCATGAAGTAACCTTCCGACAACTTACTCTTTTCACGGTCACGGTATGACATACCAAATGACACTCGGCTGATGTAAGCATTATCAAGTACTTTGCTTGCAGCAAGTTTTAATGTGCTTAGTTCATCATTAATTTCTGGCGCATTAATAAAGCCATCTTGCGCTGTATTTTGATACTCAGTACCTGTTAAACCATACTTATCGTTAAGTGCAGCACTTGCACCCCAAGATAATGGGCCACCAAGTTGAATTAAGTCGTAGTCACTGTAATCAAGGTTATGACTAAATTGCGCGCCAGTGTTACCACCGTCAAACTCATAGCCGATTGTATCAGCAACACCATTCGCGTCACCTCGACCTGTACCTGAGTAGCTTTCGATACTCCAAATTTGACGTTCAACCTCAGAACGGCTTACGTCAAATTCTACTGACCAATCATCGCTAATGTCATATTTTGCATTAAAACCAAACTGAGTGAGCTCAGCATTACGCTCTTCGTAGTCATTACGAACAACAACACGTTGGCCTTCTGTTACTGCACTAGTAATGAAACCAGTGTCAGCGTCAACAACTGCTGAACTTGGGTCGATTGAACCTTGGCCCCATGCGAATGGAACTTCTATACCACGTAGGATTTTTTCATCTGAGAAATCTACATATAAGGCATCAAATGTCATGTTTAAGCGATCAGTCGGCGCAGCTTCAATTACAAGCATTGCTGTATCACGCTCAAGAGTCGATGAACGTACAAATGGCTTAGCACCACCTAAAATTGAGTATGTATTGCCATCTTCACCCGTAAACTCAGGATAACCCCACGAGTTCCAACGTTTTTCTTGGTTTGGTGAGCTCATCGTGTTGTATGCAAATGCAACACCGATTGTGTCATCAGCAAATTGGTCAATGTATGAGAACGTACCGCGGAAACCTTGGTCGTCACCGTCTGGATTTAATTTATCAAAACCTGTTTGCTCATATTGACCGTTGAACATGATAACTTGTTCACCTTTACTTAAAGGTTTCACAGTTTGCATGTCGATTACACCAGCAATACCTTCAGCTTCAATACCTGCACTTGGTGTTTTGTATACCGTTACGCCACTCATAATTTCTGATGGATAAAGGTCAAATTCTACACCACGGTTGTCACCGATTGATACTTGCTCACGACCGTTGAATGTCGTTGCACTTTCGTTTTCACTGAAACCACGAACACTTACACGGCTAGCTCGACCGTCTAGGCGTTGTGCTGTTAAACCAGGAAGGCGTGCGATTGATTCTGCAATTGATGAATCAGGTAATTTACCGATATCTTCTGCAGAGATTGACTCAACAACTTCAGGAGTGAAGCGTTTAGTATTAATAGATTCTACAACACTGCCACGAAAACCTTTAACTTCGATAACTTCAACGTTATCGTTTTTCGCTTTTTGGTCTTCTTCTGCAGCATACGCTACAAAGCTATTTAAACCTGCGGCTGTTAAAGCCAGAGTTAATATACTTGGTTTGAACATAGACATGATGTTTTCCCATTACCCAAATTGTAATGCCAACGTGTTGCAGTTATTCATTAACATAATAGCTGAAATTCGCTGACTGATTTTGTTGTCGAATTGAATATTAACGCTCTGATTATTTTCTTAACAAATTTATGCATACGTATTCAGCGTAGCTCACCCTCACAAAAATTAACAACATTTTTACAAAACCAACCTTCAAGCCACTGAATTTAAAGTGTTTAATGATTTTTACGTCTTAGTTAATAGTAATGAAACATTTTTGCTATATTTAAGAACCTAATTTGGTTACAGAAATGGATACTAAGCCATTTATCTCGCTTAAATAGCGACATGACGCAATTATATTAGGAACAGACCTGCAAGAATGATAATTGGTCTTACCAATTGTGATGGTGCACCATTCTGGTGTAATCCAGCTATTTTATGCACCAAGCTGGAGTTTTCATTTGTTGATAAGAGAAGGAATATCTAATTGGTAAGTTTTATTAATTGATATTCGAGTTGTTTACTTTTAAATCAAGTTAATGAATTTTACTGAGCACATAGATGAATTTGGCGTGCATACGTATGCAGAGTTTTTACAGTATCTCACCCTTCACGTATGCTTTTGACATTCCGGCAACATATTGCATTAACGGTTGCCTAACAGTTTACATACACTGAGTGTCACGATGGAGAAAAACATGGCTCAAAAGCAGTGGTATAAAGGTGCGGTTATTTATCAAGTTTACCCGCGCAGTTTCCAAGACACCAATGGCGATGGCATTGGTGATATCAAAGGTATCATTGATCGCATTGATTACATTAAAAGCCTGGGTGTTGATGCTATTTGGGTTTCACCTTTCTTTAAATCGCCAATGAAAGACTTTGGTTATGACATCAGTGACTACCGTGATATCGACCCATTGTTTGGTAACCTTGATGATTTTGATGAACTCATTGCACAAGCGCACCAACGTGATATTAAGATCATTATTGATCAGGTATTGAGCCATACCTCTGATCAACATCAATGGTTCCTTGATAGCCGTGAAGATAAAACTAACGACAAAGCTGATTGGTATGTATGGGCTGATGCAAAGCCTGATGGCACACAACCAAATAACTGGTTATCAATTTTTGGTGGCCCTGCATGGCAATGGGAACCGCGTCGTGGTCAATATTACTTACATAACTTCTTTGCTGAGCAGCCAGATTTAAACTTCCATAACCCTGAAGTTCGTAAAGCAGTATTAGATAATGTTGAGTTTTGGCTTAAGAAAGGCGTTGATGGTTTCCGCTTAGATGCAATCAACTTTTGCTATCACGATGCTCAATTACGTGATAATCCAGCTAAGCCACCAGAGAAGCGTCAAGGCCGAGGCTTTAGCGAAGACAACCCATATGCGTTCCAGTATCACTACTACAATAATACGCAACCTGAGAACCTTAGTTTTATGCAG
This sequence comes from Pseudoalteromonas sp. NFXS39, assembly GCF_040148775.1. Lineage (NCBI taxonomy): Bacteria > Pseudomonadati > Pseudomonadota > Gammaproteobacteria > Alteromonadales > Pseudoalteromonadaceae > Pseudoalteromonas > Pseudoalteromonas sp. NFXS39. The sequence goes on from NZ_JAGDEC010000004.1 coordinate 140,071, forward strand.
GACATCCGCGCCCTACTAAACAAGTACCCAGGCACAGTTGCTCTAGGTGAGATTTCATCAGAAGACTCACTAGCAACCATGGCTGAGTACACATCAGGTGGTGACAAACTTCATATGGGTTATAGCTTTGAGCTACTGACAAACGACTATAGCGCGGAATATATTCGTAATACAGTTAGCACTTTAGAGCAGCGCATGACTGAAGGTTGGCCATGTTGGGCATTTAGCAACCACGACGTTGAACGTGTTGCTAGCCGTTGGAGTCAAGGTGAAAAAATTGAGCCTCAGCAATGTAAGATGCTAACAGCCCTACTTGCTTCATTACGTGGCAGCGTATGTATGTACCAAGGTGAAGAGCTTGGTTTAGGTGAAGCTGAAGTTGCATTTGAAGACTTACAAGACCCATATGGCATCACATTCTGGCCAAACTTTAAAGGCCGTGACGGTTGTCGTACACCGATGCCTTGGGATGCAACGGATGCAGAGCAAGCTGGCTTCTCATCAGTAAAACCTTGGTTACCTGTGGGCGATGCGCACAAATCAGTTGCGGTAAATACGCAAGATCAAGATAAAGATTCGATTTTGAATGCCTACCGTGAATTTATGGCATGGCGTAAAGATAAAAACGTTCTCTTAGAAGGCGATATTGAATTTATAGATACGCAAGAGCCTGTGCTTGCTTTTTATCGAACGCTTAACGACACTAAAATGCTTTGTGCATTTAACTTGGCTGCGCAAAGTAGTGAACTGACAATCTCTGACTCTGTGTCTTCACAGCATACTGAGATCTCTCATCACACAGCTGAATTAAACAATAATACAGTCACTCTGCCCGGGTTCGGTTGCTTTTACGCAACCCTGAATTAAGAATCAGTTGTTAAAAACCAAGCCCTGCTATTGCAGGGCTTTTTTATGGAAGATTGCTATTAATGGTTCATGGTTTTACTATTTATGTAATCCGTTAGCGCAAATAACACCCCCGACACCACAAAAGTAACATGAATTAACACCTTCCAGAGTAACTCATCTGTGGAATGATTGTTTGAGCTGATAAACACTTTTAAAAGCTCGACAGCCGATATAGCAACAATTGCACTGATCAATTTCATCTTAAGACCCGAGAAACCAACCTTACCCATCCAAACAGGTCGATCTTCGTGATTTTCTATATTTAACTTTGAAACAAAGTTTTCGTAACCACTGAAAATGATAATAAGCAAAAGCCCTGCTAGTAGCGCAGTGTCAACTAAAGTCAAAATGCCCACCAAAAGCTCTTGGTTTGACGCAGTGAACGTATTTAAGGCCATACTGTATAAGTATTTAAAGAACTTTAGCAGCAGTAATACCACAGCGACTAATAAGCCAATAAAGAATGGCGCTAATAACCAACGCGAGCGAAAAATAAAACTCTCAACAACGTGTTCTAGCTTGCTTGGTACTTTCTTTATTTTTGAATGAGTCACTTGTTCAGACATAACTTAATTCACTTTTCTTTTTAAAATTAGCGCGATAATACGTGTATTAGCCTCACCATTGCTAGCCTTAGAGGTAAAAAGAGTGGTTATTTTTTGCTTATCTTTACGATAAAAAAATTTCGTTATCTTTTTTTGAAATTTAGTTTATAAATTCACTCAAGCAAAGTGAGATACACATTGCGCACCATTACTGTGCAATTGAGCCGGTAATAATTACTTTTGTTGATTAGGAATAATTAAATGAAAAAAGCATTGCTAGCACTAATTTTGGCACCTGTTTTAAGCGTGTCAGCAACGAATGCAATCGCTAATGAAGCACCAGAAGCATCAGCTGAAATGATCAAAGAATACACCGAAATGTGTTTAAACTGGGCAAAAGATGATGACATCAGCAACGAAGAATTAAAGCCATACGTATTAAAGTGTGTGAACGATGAGCTTGAAGCTGAAGGCTATAAAAAAGTAAAAGACGTACAAATCTAATTTTACGCCAGCTTAGAATATGGAAAACCGGAATGACACAAAGATGTGCGCTCCGGTTTTTTGTTATTAATGGCTGTAATAATCAGCGAATGCACTTAATAAAAATAATAACGAACCTATCATGAATAACACCACCCCCAATGTGGCATATTCTATAAATGCAGGTAAAAATAAGGTACTACCAAAGAAAAAGGCGCATGCTGATAATATATTTACCAACGCATTAACCCTAGGTGCGAGTGTAAACTTCATAATTATTCTCTACTCCGTTAACTCAGGGATAAAGTGAAACGCTTTAACGATACGGTTCCAACTATTAATCTCTAACACAATTGCCGTCAGTGCCACGACATCTTTTTCAGTAAATATTAAAGACACTTGGTTGTACACATTGTCTTCAACATGCTTATCAATGATATTTGTTAATGCTTCTGCCCAGGCTAATGCTGAAACTTCTTCCTCTGAGAACACTGGAACTTCACGCCAAGCAGCCAATACATCTAATCGTTGCTGATGCTCTCCATGGCGTCTTAACTCTGCTGAGTGCATATGCTGACAAAATCCACAGCCATTTATTTGCGACACTCTGAGTCTTACTAGATCTACAATCCTACTAGTTATTTTTGAATCTTCTGGTAGTGTGCTCAGTCCAGTTAAATGTTCAACAAGTCCTGGGTTAAGTGAATATACCTGCTGTTGGGATAAACGAGTTTGCATTATAAATCTCCTATCTTAATAATGGAGACAGAATAGCAACTGATTAAAAGCAAAGATTGGTAAAAAACGACATTAGCAAATGTCATAAAAGCACAAAAAAAAGGATTGCAACTGCAATCCCTTTTTATGATCTAAATAGATGTAAACTTACTTTTTAGTCGCCGCTTTTTTCTTAGGCGCTTTCTTTTTACTCTCTTCTACCCATTTTCCATTTTGGTAGTGAGCAGTCCAGCCTGTGGCTTTGCCATCTACTTCACTCATTACATACTGCTCTTTATTTTTACGGCTGTAACGTACAATTGAAGGATTGCCATCAGGGTCTTGTGCCGGCGCATCGGCAAGATAGTAAAACTTTTCAGAAATGCGGTCTCTGAAGCGTTTTAACTCTTCAACTTTAGGCGCACGCGTTTCACGTGATTTAGGGAAGGTATTTGCAGCTAAGAAAATACCCGATGCACCATCACGCAGTACAAAATAAGCTTCTGATTTTTCACACTCTAGCTCAGGTAAATGAACTGGATCTTCCTTCGGCGGTGCAGCTTCACCATTTTTAAGTAACTTACGAGTATTTTTACACTCTTCATTACTACAGCCAAAGTACTTACCAAAACGACCTGATTTTAACTGCATATCTGAACCACATTTATCACATTCAATAATGGGGCCGTCGTAACCTTTAATTTTAAAGGTACCTTGTTCAACGATATATCCTTTACACGCAGGGTTGTTACCACATACATGTAATTTGCGTGTTTCATCGATTAAGTATGAATCCATTGCCGTTTCACAGATTGGACAACGCTTCATTTGCATCAGTGATTCTGTTTCGACGTCTTCAACATCTGCAGCAATTGCTTCATCGCCTGACACCAAGTTCATAGTTGTTGTGCAACGCTCTTTTGGTGGCAGGTTGTAACCCGTACAGCCTAAGAACACACCGGTTGATGCAGTTCGGATACCCATCTTGCGACCACAGGTTGGACAATCGATGTCGGTTTCAACCATTTGATTTTGGCGCATACCGCCGTGCTCTTCATCACCTGAGGCAACTTCAAGCTGGGTTGAAAAATCCGCATAAAACTTATCTAGTACTTGTGTCCAGACACGTTCACCTTCTGCGATATCATCCAGACGACCTTCCATCTTAGCGGTAAAATCAAAGTTCATTAGATCTTCGAAGTTTTCAACTAACCGGTCCGTAACAATCTCACCCATTTTTTCAGCGAAGAAACGACGGTTCTCAACACGCACATAACCACGGTCTTGAATTGTTGAGATGATAGATGCATACGTTGAAGGACGACCGATACCACGCTTTTCTAATTCTTTAACTAAGCTTGCTTCACTAAAGCGTGCTGGTGGCTTTGTAAAATGTTGTTTAGGGTCTAACTCTACTAGCGTGAGTACATCACCTTCTTTAACTGCAGGCAGTGACTGATCTTCTTCGTTTTTCTTACGAACAGCTGGCTGAACTTTTGTCCAACCGTCAAAGCGAAGCACACGGCCTTTTGCTTTTAATTGATAATCACCCGCGCCAACCGTTAAAGTTGTTAAATCGTATTCTGCAGGGACCATTTGGCAAGCAACAAACTGACGCCAAATTAGTTCATATAACTTTTTAGCATCGGCCTCAACACCATCTAAATGACCAGATAACACAGTGACACTCGAAGGACGAATCGCTTCGTGAGCCTCTTGTGCATTGCCTTTAGAACTATAGCTGATAGGTGCTTTAGGTAAATACTTTTCACCAAATTGCTCAGTCACGTAATCACGACACATTTCAACGGCATCTTTCGATAAGTTAGTTGAGTCGGTACGCATGTAAGTAATGTGGCCAGCTTCATACAAGCGTTGAGCCAACATCATCGTCTTCTTAACACCATAACCTAGGCGCGTACTTGCTGCCTGTTGCATGGTTGAAGTAATAAATGGTGCACTCGGTTTACTCTTGCTTGGCTTTTCTTCAACACTAATGACCTTGTAGTCAGCTTTTTCAAGTTGACTAACGGCAGACATCGCCTGCTCTTCATTAACTGGCTTAAAAGGCTTGTCAGCGTGTTTGGTAACTTCTAACCTTAAAGCTGCTTCAGTATTTTTTACATCAGCGTGGACATCCCAAAACTCTTCAGGAATGAATGCTTTAATCTCACGTTCGCGTTCAACGAGTAGACGCACCGCGACAGATTGAACACGACCAGCTGATAAGCCACGAGCAACTTTTGCCCATAATAGCGGCGACACCATAAAACCTACAACACGGTCAAGGAAACGACGTGCTTGCTGCGCATACACCATATCAGTGTTTAGTTCGCCCGGTGTTTCGAATGCCTGTTGAATAGCATTTTTCGTAATTTCGTTAAAAACAACTCGCTTATATTTTTCAGGCTCGCCACCAATAATCTGTTCGAGGTGCCATGCAATGGCTTCCCCTTCTCTATCCAAATCGGTTGCGAGATAGATTTTATCTGCATTTTCAGCAAGTTTTTTTAATTCTTGAACAACTTTCTCTTTGCCTGGCAAGACTTCGTAATGTGGCTCCCAGCCTTTTTCAGGATCAATACCCATGCGGGCAACAAGATTTTTATAATCGCGTTGCTTTTTGTAGGCAGCTTTTTCTTCTGGTGACATTTTTCGAACTTCAGCAGGCGTTTTCGTCGCTGCAGTTTTCGTTTTGCCTGAACCTGAAGTTGGTAGATCACGCACATGCCCAACACTGGACTTTACGATGAAATCGTTACCTAAGTATTTATTAATTGTTTTTGCCTTTGCTGGAGACTCTACAATTACAAGTGATTTGCCCATAGCTGCCTATTTCTGACCGAATATTTTAAAAGTTTTTTGCCCTTATAAATGTATATCCATCACATTAAACAAATAAGTATGATTTTTTAACATTGGAGCACGAATATTTATAGGTATATCTACAAACACCAATTGTTACAAGCTTTTAATCGAAACTTTTCTTCATTGACTGAATAATTAAACAATTTTTGTTGCTAATTTAGTCAATGTGGCGTTTTGCGGTAATTTCAAGAGGAATATATAGAACAGCAACAAAAATGCCAACCTTCTGGTTGGCATTTTTTTAAATTTAAACAAATAACTACTTATTAGCCATCATCAGTAATTGCAATTCGAGCAGTTGAAATGTTGCCTTTTCCAGTTGTAAATTCAACAGTTAAAAAGCCTTCAGTTTTACCATTTCTTTCTGACTCTCGACTTATTGATAAAACTTCTCCAAACGCTGCTGTCGCAGCTGAATTTCGAAGCTCAAAGCCATCAGTGCCGCTGTATTCTCCATTATCTGCAGTTACTGAAACACTGGTCCCTGCAGGCATTGGATTATTAAAAATATCAGAGTAATAAACTGCAAAAGTTAATGCGGCTAATTCAGTACCAGAATCAGCAGTTGTAATGTTTATATTTCTCACATCACAATAATTAGTATCAGCTGTTTCCTCTAAATCGAGAACAAACGCACCTTTTACATCAGCTGCAGGAAAACGTCGGATTGGATTACATTCCTCAATATCCCTAGCAAGTTGCATTGCATTATCTGTGAAAACTGTAGGATCATCTTCAGTTGTTTCAGCAAGAGCATCAGCAAATCGGCTACGCAGCTCATTTTTTGTAACTACAAATCGACTGTACGCAGTACTACCAGACATAATAATTTCAAAAGAATCTCGAATATCAACTAATTCTTTAGTACATAGGCTTTCAAAAGTATCACCATCTGTTGGCGTTGTTGCCTCTGACTTACATACTAAACCATTATATTTTCCATCCGCTAGTGTATGCATGCCATTAAGGTCAATATCCCAGCTTTCTTCGAAGTGTCCGGCATTCGTATTTTCTGGACTACACGGATCATCAGTAGCACCTTCTTGACAATTTTCAGCAGCCTTTGTCACTGATGCAGTAACTGGGTCGTAAATTGCTGCTAAACCATCATAAAAACCATTTTCATTATGATCGATAAATGCTTCTGTCAGGTCATAGCCACTGTAATATTCGTTGGTGTCAAAACGGCCGTTACCATTAATGTCGATGAATGACTCTTGACCTTTTGCTGTGACAAGTACTGTGGCACGGCCTCCTAGCGGTACGCCATTTTCATTGAATGCAGCGTTTAAAATACCTGCCATACAAGGCGCTGCGGCTCCAAAGTAAAGGTCACAGTTAATTGCATCAGTTTTTGGATTAATGCTGTTGATTCTGTTACCCCACTTAGCTTCTGTAAATGGTTTTGGATTTTGTGAACGCCACTGGGCAACACATTGTCCATCAACTGTATTACACTCAAGCTGAGGGTTAAACTCTGTGCCATCAATTGTTCCTATAGCACCGCCTTCTGTTGTTAAATATACAGATGTGCCATCAGGTACAGGATTATTAAAATGATCTGCAAGATAAACGTTAATTTCCTCAAGAACACCGTTATAATTTAATGCTTCGACATTAAAGTTTGTTGGGGCAGCCGTAAAACTATTACCATCAGGTAAACCTGAACTAATTGAAACAAGATCAGATACGGTTGTTATTTGCTCATCTAATGAAACTAAAGAAAGCTGACCTGTTGGACATGAAACATTGTTATCTCGCTCAGATTCATCAAGAAGGCATTCATCATAAAGCTCTTTCCAACAAGTTACATTATCGTTTTGGTTTTCAGGAATCAGTTCATCTGGTATGTAGCACGCTTGTACGCGAACAGCTTGAGGTACAAAGCCTGAATTAACTTGAATTCTTGCTAAGCCCTCTGAATCTGTAGAAACACTTGCATGCGAATAACCTGTCGCATCTGTTACTTCAGAAAGTGAAATGCCACCATTAGTCGAGCTCAAACGAAAATCTAATCGCTTTTGTTTTGCCGTATTACCAATTTCGTCAGTTAACTTAAATGTAAGTTGACTAATTTCTTTGCGAGATACACCACCAGTCCCTTTTAGTGCAATTACATTCTCGGTAGCTTCAACAAACTCAATCGAACTTACAGCTGCGGCCGATACTGGCACATTCACTGAAACAACTTTTGGTGTTCCCCCGGTAAGGACTGTTGCTGTGACCGTATCACCTTGTGTTGTGTTACAGCCGTTACTTCTATATGTTGCAGTTGCAATACCGCTAATACTCGTTGCGGTGTCATCCATAACAGCGAGGTCAGATTCAACGCAACCAGATGTAAACTCAACATCTAATGGCGTTACAAACAGCTCACCGTCAGCATCATAAATACTAACTGTAATAACCGTTGTTGCACCCGCTGCAAGTGGCACAAATTCGTCATCAATTACATTACCGGCGTCATCTACCTTGTTATATAAGCCATTTGAAATTTCTACACTTAACTCAGCAGTTGCAATTTCGAATGCTTTCGATGCAGTCACCGATTTAGCAGATACAGATACTTCACCTGCACCACTATTTGCGCCAGGTTGTAGTTTTAAAATTGCAAAACCAAAGTTGTCAGTAAGCGCTTTTCCTGATTCTGGTAATAAAGCGCCAAGATCAGTCGAAAGCTCAGCGATAATACCGTCGATACCATCACCCGAACTTGTATCAGTCACTTTTACCATAACGTCGATGAGTTCGTCAGATGAAAACTGATTTACGACGCTACACCCTGAAGCTAGGTAAGTTGTTTCAAGTGATGTTGTATTACGATTAGCCTCCCAGTTAGTTGCGCACCCTTGTAACAGCTTGATATCAAGTTCCGCTTCGGCACTTTCAACAGGGGCATCATCACCATTTGAAATAAAGCCTGCAATTTTAGTGATTGTGTTACCGCTTTCATCCGTGTATGTAGCAACTACTTGACCAGCCCCTTTAGAATCACCACTACTTAACGTTACTGAAGCTTCACCATTTGCATCAGTTAATGCAGTGCCTAATACAGGAGTGATTTTGCCTGTATAATTTGTTGTAAAAGAAATTAGCTGCCCCTGTAAAGGCTGTTCTTCTTCTAATAAGGTTGCAGTAACTGTCCCTTTATTATCTTTGCTAACAGGGTTTTCTACTGTAAATGGCGAGCCTGTGCTGTCTAAAATTGACACATCAAGAGTAATACTGCCACTAACACTTGAGTCATCTGTTTCAGAGCCATCTGATGTAAAGCCAAAGGTATCACTGAATGTTTCATCACCAACAACATAAGTAGCAGTAATAATCCCTGCACCCGCAGTATCACCCGCAGTTAGTGTAATTGACGCGACACCACCAGCATTAGTCAGAGCAGTTCCAGAAACAGGATCAAGCAAGCCAATGTCACCATCTAAACTAAAGCTTATAACTTCACTTGAAACCGCATCACCATTACTGGTCAGAGAAACTAATATAGTTAATGGTGTATCAGATGTTACTGAGCTCGATTCTTGATCTGTGTCCTTTACGAAACCTTGAACAGCAACGACAAAACTTGGGTTATCGGTTGTACCATCATCCCCACCACCAAGTGAACCACTATCATTCTCTAATGACCCACCGCCGCCACAGGCAACTAACAATGAGCTGAAAACTATAATACTTAGCCATCGCAATAAAGGCATTGACCTCTCCCTAGTTAGCTATTTTAAAATTATTTATATATTTACCTAATATTAACCTAAAAATTAAACGAAGATCATAATTTTTTTCCTTTAAAGGCAACGAAATTCTTTAACTATTTATCGAATTTTTCTGTATAAAAATCTTCATGCTGGTAGTCTATGGCAAAATTTATAAAAAAATAGACTGTGTGTATGTCAAAAGTACGATCTTTAAGCCTTACATCTCGTATCATGGTAGGTATGGTACTGGGTGTAATCGTTGGTTTTATCTTTCAAGCCATTTTAGCGGGTGAAGACGATTTCCTTATTCCACTAGGGTTATTCTCTTTACCAATTAAAGCATTTTTCGTTGATGGAATTTTCCATGTTGGTGGTCAAATATTTATCGCAAGCTTGAAAATGCTTGTGGTACCACTGGTTTTTGTATCATTAGTCTGTGGTACTTGCAGCTTAAGCGACCCCAAGAAATTAGGACGTTTAGGTGGTAAATCAATTTTGCTTTATTTAGCGACTACTGCAATCGCTATTACCGTTGCTATTACCTTAGCGTTATTTGTAAATCCAGGAGAAGGTATCAATCTACCTTCAGATGCTAATTACAGTGCAAAAGAAGCGCCAACTCTCGCACAAGTTATCATTAGTATGTTCCCGACAAACCCTATTGATGCAATGGCAAGCGGTAATATGCTACAGGTTATTGTTTTTGCATTATTATTTGGCGTAGCGATGGCGCTTAGTGGTAAAGCGGGTCAACGAGTAGCAAATGTATTTGAAGACTTAAATACCGTTATTCTAAAGCTAGTTACTTTGCTTATGAATATTGCACCCTATGGTGTTTTCTTTTTAATGGCAAAACTATTTACTACTATAGATTTAAAACTAATAAAGAGCCTTGCATTGTACTTTGGTGTAGTTGTTTTTGCCCTACTCTTCCACGGTATTGTTAACTACAGTGTGTTGTTAAAAATGTTTACAGGTCTTAACCCTATTACGTTTTTAAAGAAAATGAAAAATGCCTGCCTATTTGCATTTAGCACATCAAGCTCAAGTGCAACCATGCCTATTACCCTAGAAACTGCTAGCAAAAAATTAGGCGCACATAATTCAGTTGCCTCATTTACCGTGCCTTTAGGTGCAACCATTAACATGGACGGCACAGCAATTATGCAAGGTGTTGCTACCGTATTCATTGCACAAGTATTTTCTGTTGATTTAACAATTTCAGATTACTTAATGGTTATTTTAACCGCAACACTTGCATCTGTAGGTACTGCTGGTGTGCCTGGTGTTGGTCTTATTATGTTAGCGATGGTGTTAAACCAAGTAGGCTTGCCTGTAGAAGGTATTGCTATCATTATTGGTGTAGACCGTTTACTTGATATGACGCGTACTGCTGTCAACGTTACTGGTGACTGTATGGTGACTTGTGTAGTTGCGAAATCTGAAGGGGAATTTGATGAAGACGTATTTAACGACCCAAATGCCGCTAAAGATTTAGAAGACTATCATAAATCGATTAAGTAATTATTTACTGGCTATTTATAAGTAAAAAACCCGCTTGAACAGCGGGTTTTTTATTTTAATTTTATATTTAGCACAACCTAAGGGTTTAAGCCTTTTAAGCGAGACATTAAACTCACACCCGCTTTACTTACACCCGAACTTAAACCTATAGCTAATTTGTCACTTAAATTTTTCTTAATACGGTATTTCACTTTAAAGATTTGGCGCTCTTTAGCTTGGCTCAATAAAATGTCATCACTGGTATCAATCTTGTCAACTAAGCCTTTATCAAACGCTTGAGTTGCAAACCAGTGCTCACCTGTAGCAACAGTATCAATATCAAGAGATGGACGCTGCTTACTAACAAAGGTTTTAAATAAACCGTGAGTTTGTTCAATTTCTTCTTTGAATTTTTCACGACCTTTATCGGTATTTTCACCAAAGATAGTTAAAGTACGTTTGTACTCACCCGCTGTGATTTGCTCAAAATCCACATCATTCTTTTTCAAGATTTTATTAAAGTTAGGAATTTGTGCAATAACACCGATTGAGCCTACAATTGCAAATGGTGCTGCGACAATCTCATTGGCAACACACGCCATCATATACCCTCCACTGGCTGCTACTTTATCTATGGCAACAGTTAAATGAATTTCGGCATTACGTAAGCGCTGTAACTGTGATGCTGCAAGACCATAACCGTGAACCACACCACCACCACTTTCTAGACGAATAAGCACGCGATCTTTTTCTTTATTAGCAATAGTTAAAATAGCCGTAATTTCTTCTCTTAGGCTTTCTACTTCATGAGCATCAACACTGCCGTTAAAATCTATGACATATAAGCGCGCTTTTGGCTCGTCGCTTTGCTGTTTTTTTGCCTCGAGTTTTTGCTGCTTGTGGTGTGCTTTAAGCTCTTTCTTTGAAAGGGTGTTTTCAATAAAACTTTGCTTTAAATCGTCAAGTTGTTCACTTAAGTCATCAATTGTTATCTCACCTTTTTTAGCTTTGGGTTTCACTGCAGCGCCCATAATAATGGCAACAATCACTGCAATTGCGATGACAAATGTGAGGGTCTTGGCAAAAAATAACCCATATTCGTATAAAAATTCCAATCAAACTCTCCATTTATTAATGATTCGCCACAATTTACCACGCTTTAAAGCAAAAAAAAGCCACATGAAGTGGCTTTTTACTTAATTGGTTATTACTTAATTAACAAGGTTTCGTTTATTCAGTGACAACATCTGAGTTTGTAACCTGAAGATACTGACCACGGCTTGCTAAGAAAGTCGCGATTTGCAATTGCATTTCAGCCGTTGCTGCAGCACTTTCTTCGGCCGTTGCGCCTGAGTCAGGTGTAGCAACAGGTGTTAATACTGAGCTGTGGTGACCTTTGGTAAATTTAACAACATAGCTCATTGCGTCCGCTGTTGGGCCTTGTGTTTGTGCAACTGTTGTTAAACCCATTAGATTAGCAAGAGGTAAACTACCTGCAATTGGATTACTCGCTACCATTGGTGGAATAACCATATCAGCATTATTGTTCGCACCATCACCGACAACTACACTCATGTAAACTGGTGTGCCAAGAGCTGCAACTGATGCTGCATAGTTAGAAGGGTCGCCACTATCAAGCGCTGTTTGAGCTGCAAATGCAAACTGAGTTACCACACTTTGAATGTTAGCTAATTTTTCGGTTTCACCAGCTACTGTTAACGAACCTATGTACTCTTTATAAGCACATGTAACATAAGCTGTTTGATTTGAAGCAAGTGAACCACAGTTAGATAATGCTTCATTTTGAGTATAAGCGCCAAACTCTGCTGACTCTGCAGTACCAGCCGCAAGTAATATAGAACCTTGTACAAAAGGACCAAATGTATTTGATTCAATCAAGAAGTTTGCAATACCACCGCCACCACTGGCAAGAGCTACACTTTTAACGTTGAACATTGGGTCAACTTGAGCTGCTAAAGGTGCATTAGTCACAGCAACAAAAGCTGGTGCAACAACAGAGCCTAATGAATGTCCTAAGAATGATACATCTTGCGCATTTAAATCAGCAGCACCAGTAAAGTTCAAGCCTAAACGCAAACCAAGCAAATCAGCTACAGACTGACGTAAACTATCACGAGCTACCAATAAAGACTGTAAATTCATGTAACTTAGTACAGAACCTGTAGAGGCATTAAAGTCGTCAGTACCGTCGCCGTCTACATCTACACCACGCTCACCATGCATTGGGTGATCGATTGCAGCCGTTGCAAAACCTTGCATTGTTAATTGCGCTGTAATTGCTAGCATATCTTCTTTTTTAGAAGTAATGCCGTGCTGAAGGATAACAACAGGCCAGCCTGTCTCAGGCATGCTCAATGCGTCTAAGCCAAGCTGAGCTCGCACTGCATTAATAACAGGTAAAATTGGTTTAGTAATTTGCACTGGCACATTAGCAATGCTTTGTGTTTTTGGAATTGTGTTGTACTTAGTTAAGTGTTTTGTTTGATCTAAGCCTAAATCACGTAACTTGCCTCCACTTAACGCCATACAAAGGCCATCAGTTTCGCTAATAGGATCGGTTGGGAATGAATCACCCGCTGCAGCTGCATAGCCTAAAACAGCAACACCACTGTCACAAAGCCCTTGCCAATAAGTCGCAGATAAATCATCAACCGTTTTACCTGTAGGAGTTGCTAAATACATAGGTAACATCACGCTACCTTTTTGATATTGCACCCCACCAAAAACGGGTGAAACACCTGTAATACCTTGCGATGCAAATACTTGCTCGACTGTAATAACCGGTTGCTCAGGAATTTGAACCATAGGTGTCGGCAAGGCTGGTTGCGAAAGACTCGCTGCTAGGAGTTGCTTAACTGTACCAAGCACTTGACCTGCTGACTGCATTGTCATCGCTGCTGAATAGATAATTTCATCTTTTGTGATTGCACCACCTGATGTCACTGCATCTTCATAGCTATTGATAACAGCTTGAAGTGACTTCTGTGAATCAGTGATAAGTGCTGTCTCTTCGCTCACTAACGCGTAAGTTGAAGAAGGCTCAATTGAACGTCCTTCAGAGTCCATTAATGACGTTGTTAAAACGTTAATATAGGTACTACCAGCTTTGAACGGTTTAAGTGGGATCACAGCCACAGCATCGCCAGAACCTTGAGTAATAAAGTCAACACCAAAGGTTAATTCAGACACCAATTTACAGGCAATACCCGCAGGCACTTGCGAACAAGTTTCATCTGTTTGGCTTGCGCCCATGATTACTTCAAATATACGTACTGCACCAGGAGAAGCAGCAGATGCCGTATCAAGAGAGATACCCGCAGGAAAAGTTAAATCGATTTTAAACGGAGTTTGTGTTGACCAACCATCAAGTGCGCCAAGTGCAAGTTGTGGATCAGCATACGCTGCACGTTCAACACTAACATTGTTGTCATCTAATTCACCTGGCATGTTTAAAGTGCCATCAAGAGTACCACTCATTAATAAATCATTTGGTACTGAGATCACACTATTTGCTGGGTCAAATTTTACTGTCGCGGTTGGGAGAACAGGTGGATTATCATTTTTTACATCTTCTAATGTTTCCCCTCCACCACAGCCAGTAATGGCTGACGCAATGGCTAGTGAAAGTAGCAGTTTTTTCATAATTTCGCTCCGCGCAAATCTTATTGTTATTGTGTGTTCAAGGTAAAAAGTAGTTATTCTACTACCATTATTCTAAGTTAATTTAATGTAATTGGAATATTAATAAGACATTAGACCAGTTAAAGTTAACGTAAAGTTTCGATTTTCGCCACCTTAATTTGCAATAAATTCGATAACTTGGCTTTTTGCTATGGTAAAATGGCGAAAAATCTAATCAATGGTACGTTTATGCATACTTATAAAGCCGCAGAGAATGCGCTAAAAGACAAAGTAATTTTAATAACAGGTGCCGGTGATGGCATTGGCCGTGTTGCCGCATTAACTTATGCTAAGCATGGTGCCACTGTTATTTTACTCGGGAAAACAACAAATAAACTAGAATGTGTATATGATGAGATCGTAAATGCAGGATATCCACAACCTGCTATCGTACCGATGGATTTAAAAGGTGCGACTAAACAAAACTACCGAGACTTAGCGGCAACCATTGAAATGCAGTTCGGTAAGTTAGATGGCTTATTAAATAACGCAGGTATTTTAGGATCATTAGGTCCGCTTGAGCACTTCTGCGTTTCAACCTTCGAAAATATTATGAAGGTTAACGTAACTGCGCAAGCTATGATCACTAAATTTATGTTCCCACTGCTTCGCAAATCACCAAGTGCATCTGTTATTTTTACTTCGTCAGGTGTAGGCCGCCAAGGCCGTGAACATTGGGGTGCTTATGCTATATCAAAATTTGCTGTTGAAGGTATGATGCAAACTTGGGCTTGTGAAGTAGGTAAAACCAATATTCGTGTTAACTGTATTAATCCAGGTGCTACCCGTACATCAATGCGTGCTTCTGCTTACCCTGGTGAAGATAGAGATAAATTAGCAACACCTGAAGATTTAGTGCCAACTTACCTATACTTAATGAGCGATGACTCAAAAGAGGTTAACGGTAAATCTTTAGATGCCCAACAAAAGTAAGCTAATAACTAAATATAAAAAAAGCAGCATTTCGCTGCTTTTTTTATATTTAGGCAAGACAGAACCCATATAGTGTGATCGTTCCACAAAAATAGGCGATAACGCAGTATCAATGTCAAACGCGCTCTGCCGTCCGGGGTCTTCCTAAAGGCGATTAAATCGCCCCTAGAGAGAACAAATTTTAATCTTCAAAGGTCAACACGCCCTAAATAAAACGCTTGATAATAAAATCAACTTTTACACGTTTTGCCTGACCTAATAGTTTTTTAACCGGTGCTGGGTAATCATCCATCGTTTCTAAATCTTGCGGACCTGTTAAGCGGCGGCAATGTTTCAAAATAGCTTGTTTTTCATTCTCTATTTGCTTAAGGATATGCTGTTTAGGGTCGTCGATTAAAATACCATTTTCAATATCTAAGCCCCATGCACGTGGGTTTAAATTATGCCCACTAAGCAAGTGTAAACGTTTATCAGAACAAATTCCTTTTAAGTGGAAAGAGTTACTTTCATGCTTCCAAAGATAGACATTCAAATTGCCGTTACTGATATGTCGTTTCTGAGACTTTAAAAACTTATATAAAATCGTTTCGTATAAATATGGTAATGCACCAATTTTACTAAACGGCTCACTTGGTGGCAGATAAAAATCATTCGCGGTTTTATCACCTACGACAATAGTCACTTGCTTGCCTTGTTTTAATAAACGTCGTAATGACCGCATTAAAGGTGCAGGAAAGTTAAAGTAAGGGGTATAGAGAACAAGCTCTTGTTCTGTCGTATCAAATAACGATTTGATTAAACGATTCAGCTTATTGCTACGGCGCCCTAAACCTAAGAACAATCGGACACCAAGCTCACCAGCACTTGCTTCTGCGGCGCTTGCGTAACTTGCCGATTTAAGGTCGCGCATCAATTGCTTCTGCGCGACTTTAATATCGTTAAATTTTACGAGTGGGCGCATATCGATGCGTGGTACCGCAACAGAACTTAAAAGATGAGTTTCAATAAATTCGATGACCGAATTGCATAATCCAGCTTGATGAACTAAAAAATAGCGATCTAAACGATAACGCTCATCTTGCTGAAGGTACACATTATTTAAGCTTGCACCGCTGTATAACAATGTATCGTCAATTACAAAGCCTTTTAAATGCAGAACCCCGAAAAGCTCTTTTGCCTTTACAGGTACACCATATACTTCCACATTTGACTGATACTGCTCTTGAAAATCACAATACATGCTGGCATTGCCATCAGATTTAGCTGCTCCAATCAAACCACGTTGGGCACGATGGAAATCAACCAACACTTTTACTTCTAAATCAGGATTAGTAAGTGATGCCTGATGTAACGCAGTTAATATTTCGCGCCCAGCTTCATCGTCTTGAAGATACAATGCGGTAATATAAATCCTGTTTTTTGCTGAACCAATTAAACGCAATAGTTCAGTGCGATACTCTTTTGCATTGGTTAAGACTTGTACGTCTTGTGTAGTCAGCCCAAAAGCGGGCTTTTCCTGCCAAAATACCATAATTGCCTGTTCGTTTAGTTAGCTCATAGCACGAGCTAATATCAAAATTAGCTAAAACATATCAAAAAATTATTGCTTGGTCATGAATTACCGTACTTTGAAGGCATAACAATTGGCAATTAGACCATTTTGTGAGCAAAAAGAGCTATTTAAATTATAATAAGTAAGGATTATTTGACAGCTTAGCGATTTGACTAAAAAAATAATCAGGGCTTTTGTTTACATCCGCCTTGTTTTTCTTAGAATCGGGCGCATAGACATCGTATTGAAACGTTTTTAGGAAAAAACATGAGTGACGCAAAACACTGTAAACTATTAATCTTAGGTTCTGGCCCTGCGGGCTACACAGCAGCGGTATACGCAGCACGAGCTAACCTAAACCCTGTCCTTATCACTGGTATTCAACAAGGTGGTCAGTTGACTACGACGACTGAAGTTGAAAACTGGCCAGGCGATGCACACGGCTTAACGGGTCCTGCATTAATGGATCGTATGAAAGAGCATGCTGAACGTTTCGAAACTGAGATTGTCTTTGATCATATCAACAAAGTTGATGTATCAAAACGCCCTTTCACTTTAACTGGTGACTCTGGCACATATACTTGTGATGCATTAATTATCGCGACAGGCGCATCTGCTAAATACTTAGGTTTAGAATCAGAAACTAACTTCCAAGGTCGTGGTGTTTCTGCTTGTGCAACCTGTGATGGTTTCTTCTACCGCGGTCAAAAAGTAGCGGTTGTAGGTGGTGGTAACACAGCTGTTGAAGAAGCGCTTTATTTATCAAACATTGCTGATGAGGTTCACGTTATTCACCGTCGTGATAGCTTCCGCAGTGAAAAGATCTTAGCTGATCGTTTAAAAGAAAAAGCAGAAAACGGTAACGTTGTTTTACATTACAACCGCACTTTAGATGAAGTGCTTGGTGATGAAATGGGCGTAACTGGCATTCGTATTAAAGCAACTGATTCTGAAGAAACAGAAAATCTAGATCTTGCGGGTGTATTCATTGCAATTGGCCATAAGCCAAATACTGACATGTTTGAAGGTCAGCTAGAAATGAAAGACGGCTATTTAGTAGTTCAGTCGGGCTTAAACGGCAACGCAACGCAAACAAGCGTACCAGGTGTATTTGCTGCAGGTGACGTGTCAGATCACATTTACCGTCAAGCAATCACATCAGCAGGTACTGGCTGTATGGCTGCGCTTGATGCTGAACGTTTCTTAGATAACCTATAAATTAGTTGATCTAAAACACTAATTACTGGGGCTGTTGCAAAAACAGCCCCTTTTTTATAACTAAAATTTTGTTAAAATTAGAACAAATAACAACGATAACGCTGATATGATCAAGCAACTTTACCAACTCTCGCCCGAGACAGTTGATTTTCCAGATCCAGAATTAGCCCTTGATGAGCCTGATGGCCTGTTGGCGATTGGGGGTGACCTATCAGTTGAGCGTATCCAAAGAGCCTACAATACAGGTGTTTTCCCTTGGTTTAGTGATTATGAACCCATTATGTGGTGGTCGCCTAGTATGCGCGGTATTCTTGAGCTAGATGAATTTCATGTTAGCCGCAGTTTAAAAAAGTATTTAAAGCGTTTTCCTGTGCGTGTCACTGTTAATCACGCATTTGCGCACGTTATCAATGCTTGTCGTGAACAGCGTATCGATGCAGAAGGAACTTGGATCACTGAGCAAATGATGCATGCCTATATCGAAGCACACCATCAAGGTATCGCTCATAGCCTTGAAATTTGGCATGAAGATAAATTAGTTGCTGGCCTGTATGGCATCATGCAAAACGGTATATTTTGTGGTGAATCAATGTTTCATGAAGTCAGTAATGGTTCGAAACTGGCAATGTGGGCATTAGTTAATTGGCTTAAGAAACACCAAGCTCATTTTATTGATTGCCAATTAGAAAACCCTTATTTAATCACTTTAGGTGCAAAAGTTATCCCACGCAGGGAATTTTTAACTAGACTTAAATTAGCGCACAGTTTTGTGCCTAAAAGACATATGTGGCAACCACAAGAGTTGATTAATATTTATGACTGAGCACTTACCCGCTAGGCTTGGTTTAAGCCAGCAATTTGATTGCAGCTATTTACCAGACCGTCAGGAGCAACTACTTGTTATTCTTGACCCAAGTTGTTATTGCCCTGATAAATTTGAGCAATTATTAGCATTGGGATTTAGGCGCAGTGGTGACCAAATATACCGTCCTCATTGCCCTGTTTGTAAGGCTTGCAACTCAGTACGCGTATTAGCCCAGCAATTTACTCCATCTAAATCTCAAAAACGTAAACTAAACAAAGCAAAAAATATATTTACTGTAAGCTACAGTGATTACGAACGGGCTGAGTACTACCCGTTATATTGCAAGTATATCACGCAAAGACACCAAGATGGTTCTATGTTTCCACCTGATCAAAATCAGTACGAAAGCTTTTTGTTTTGCCAATGGCTACCTGTAATTTTTATAGAGTTACGGGATGATGATAAGTTAGTTGCCGTTGCTGTAACCGACTGTATGAGCAACTCAGTCTCTGCGATTTATACATTTTTTGATCCTGATTATGAGCAGTACAGTATTGGTAGCATCATGATCATGGAGCAAATTAAATTTGCAAAACAACAAGCAAAACAATTCGTCTATTTGGGTTACCAAATCGACGAATGCAATAAAATGAAATATAAAACCCAATTTTTGCCTGCACAAAAGCACATTGGCGATCAGTGGTTGGCGATTTAATTTACAAAAATGAGCCCTGTAGCTTTACTTATTGCAGTATTTTCGGCAAAATCTGCAGCGTTTAACTATTAAAGAGGTGTTACGCTAAACATGGCGAAAGAAGACGTAATCGAAATGCAAGGTACGGTCCTTGATACTTTACCAAATACAATGTTCCGAGTTGAGCTAGAAAATGGTCACGTTGTTGTGGCTCATATCTCTGGTAAAATGCGAAAAAACTACATCCGCATCTTAACTGGCGACAAAGTAACCGTAGAAATGACTCCTTACGATTTATCGAAAGGTCGCATCGTATTCCGTGCTCGCTAAGTTAGTGCGTTAACGAGAGATTTAGCTTTTTGCTGCTTTGAATGAGCAGGTGTGTTTATTACAAAGAGCTAAAAGCGTTTGTTAAATGGTGTTAAAACTAACTTAGTTTTAATTCCATTTAATAAACAAAAAGCCCAGCATTAGCTGGGCTTTTTGTTTGTACTTAACTTATTAGGCTAAGCAGTTTCTAGGTTGATCTCAAAATCAAAATGAATTTTTTTATCTTTGACCGATACTTTAACCGAACCACCATCAGCTAACTCACCAAACAAAATTGCATTTGCTAGAGGCTTTTTAAGCTCATCTTGAATAACACGAGCCATTGGACGCGCGCCCATAGCTTTATCATAGCCTTTGTCAGCCAACCACTCTCTTGCTTTTGAAGTTAGCTCAAGATTAACTGATTTCTTATCAAGTTGTGCTTGCAATTCGACAATAAACTTATCAACCACTTGCAAAATAACTTCTTTTTCAAGGTGATTAAACCAAATAATGTTATCTAAACGGTTTCTAAATTCAGGTGAAAACACTTTATTGATTTCAGTCATTGCATCGTGAGAGTGATCTTGCTCAGTGAAACCAATCGACTTACGAACTGTTTCCTGAACACCTGCATTGGTTGTCATCACTACAACCACATTTCTGAAATCGGCTTTACGGCCATTATTGTCTGTCAGTGTTCCATGATCCATTACTTGCAACAGAATATTATAAATATCTGAGTGCGCTTTTTCTATCTCATCCAATAGTACAACTGCATGTGGGTTTTTGATCACAGCTTCAGTAAGTAAACCACCTTGTTCAAAACCAACATAACCTGGAGGTGCGCCGATTAGTCGACTTACCGCATGCCTTTCAACATATTCAGACATATCAAAGCGAATAAACTCAACACCCATACACTTAGCAAGCTGTTTAGTAACTTCTGTTTTACCAACCCCTGTTGGGCCAGCGAACAAGAATGAACCAACCGGTTTATCTTCGTTTGCAAGACCAGAACGCGATAAACGTATTGCCGAAGTGAGCGCATCGATTGACTGATCTTGACCAAACACCAGCATCTTCAGGTTGCGGTCAAGATTTTTCAGTGTTTCTTTATCACTTGAAGAAACGCTTTGTTGTGGAATACGAGCCATTTTTGACACAATTAGTTCAATATCAGCCACACCAATGGTTTTCTTACGCTTCGATACAGGCTGTAGACGCTGATTAGCTCCTGCTTCATCGATGACATCAATTGCCTTATCAGGTAGGTGACGTTCATTAATGTATTTAGCACTCAGTTCTGCTGCGGCTTTTAAAGCTTTTTGTGTATAACGAATACCGTGATGTTCTTCATAACGCTCTTTTAAGCCGTTAAGAATTTTAGTGGTATCAGCAACACTTGGTTCAAGCACATCAATTTTTTGGAATCGACGAACTAAAGCACGGTCTTTTTCAAAGATGTTCTTAAACTCGTTGTAAGTTGTCGAACCCATGCAGCGTAGCTTACCACTTGAAAGTAGTGGCTTGATTAAGTTTGATGCATCCATTACGCCACCCGATGCCGCACCGGCACCAATAATGGTATGAATTTCATCAATGAATAAAATTGAACCTGGTTTAGCTTGTAACTCTTTTAATAGTGATTTAAAGCGTTTTTCAAAATCACCACGATATTTGGTCCCCGCTAATAATGCACCCATGTCCAGTGAGTAAACTACTGCATCAGCAATCACTTCAGGTACTTCCTTGTTCACAATACGATAAGCAAGGCCTTCAGCAATCGCTGTTTTACCCACCCCAGCTTCACCAACCAATAGTGGATTATTTTTCTTACGGCGACATAAAACTTGCACCGTACGTTCAACTTCGTTGTCACGACCCACTAAAGGATCAATATTGCCATCAATAGCTTGCTGATTCAGGTTAGTGGTAAAGTTTTCAAGCTTAGTCGGTTCTTCACCTTGTACTTCTTGTACTTCATCATGAATATCATCATGGTCTTCACCACCGATATCATCATCTGCTTTAGAAATACCATGTGAAATAAAGTTAACAATATCTAAACGATTAATGTCTGATTTTTTGAGTAAATAAACTGCTTGGCTTTCCTGCTCGGAAAAAATTGCAACCAGCACGTTAACACCAGTTACTTCGTTTTTCCCTGATGATTGCACGTGAAATACAGCGCGTTGTAATACACGTTGAAAACCTAGCGTCGGTTGTGTTTCTCTGTCTTCTTCAAGATCAGGAATCACCGGTGTTGTTTCATCAATAAAATCTGATAACTCAACTTTTAATGCGCTCATATCAACGCCACAGGCGTTTAACGCTTCTCCAGCAGAAGGGTTATCGAGCAGTGCAAGTAAAAGATGCTCGACGGTCATAAATTCATGACGACGTGTTCTCGCTTCGCGAAACGCCGCATTCAAGGTTAGTTCTAAGTCTTTGTTTAGCATTGGCAACCCCTTACTGAGATAATATTTATATACCGTTGTGACGGGCTAATTGATCACCCACCTTGGTATTTATTCCTGCTCACAACTACAAAGCAGTGGATGCTCGTTGTCTCGTGCGTAACGATTGACTTGTTCAACTTTGGTATGAGCTACATCAGCGCTGTACACACCGCATATCGCTTTACCATTATGATGAACTTGAAGCATCACATCTGTTGCTCTATCGCTATCCATATTAAAAAACGTCATTAGTACTTCTATCACAAAGTCCATAGGCGTGTAATCGTCATTATTTAAAATGACTTTATATTTTCGCGGTGGTTGCAATTTTTGCTTTTCACTATCGCGAACTGTTTCAATAACACCAGAATCTTTCATGCCACTCATAATTAAATATAGTCTTGTCTTTAGAACTCAAGCAAACTTGAATAAAAAAATAAATAAATTGTTAAAAAATAGTCTAAAACACTTGACTGACTGGCTAAATAAACTACAGTCAAATATAGATTGATTAATCATTAGTCAGTCTAGCAAATTACACGGTTTAGAATAACTAAATTAGTCAACTTATAGAAGGATGTAGAAGTATGGCTTGTGGAAAAGTCAAATGGTTCAATAATGCCAAAGGTTTTGGCTTCATCGTAGAAGACGGCAGCGAGACTGATATATTCGCTCATTACTCAACGATTGTAATGGACGGTTATAAAACACTTAAAGCTGGTCAAGATGTAACATTCGAATTGCAACAAGGTCCAAAAGGGTTACACGCAACGAATATTGCGCCTAACGATGAAATCTCCTAGGTAAAACCTATTCGAGTATCAAGCGAGAGACCTTGTTAAGTTCCTCGCTTACTCTTCTGCTCTAAATATATCCTTACACTTCTCTTGAAATTACATTTCTTAACCCCAATTGTTTAATTGTTATTAGCCCTTTAGAGCCAAGCTTGTTACACTCTTGTTGCTTAAATTTAGCTTTTTCGTCATTTTGACGTAAGGCTTTTGGCTAATTTCATAATTTGCTTATTTAAGCTATAAGAATTTTACAGTCTGTCAGCTGTGGTTATTTTAATACTTTGTATTGAGTTGCAACAGCTAACAGACTGCTTGCTGTTGTTTTATCAAGGCACTTAATTTTAAGCTTGGTATTTCAAAGCTATCTATTGCATTGTTGAATATGGCTAATTAAGGGTTACTGTTAGCAGTCATTACCAAACATTACGCCAACTATCTAGGAATGATGATGACATCAAAAATTATCTATACTAAAACAGATGAAGCGCCAGCTCTTGCGACGTATTCATTGTTACCAATCATCCAAGCGTACACTAACGCTGCTGGTGTTGAAGTTGAAACTCGCGATATTTCATTAGCGGGTCGTGTAATTGCAAACTTCCCTGAGTACTTAACTGAAGATCAACGTATTGATGATGCACTTGCTGAATTAGGTGAAATGGCAAAAACACCTGAAGCTAACATTATCAAACTACCTAATATCAGTGCTTCTATCCCTCAGCTACGTGCAGTAATCAAAGAGTTACAAGAAAAAGGTTACGCGTTACCAGACTACCCATCAGAGCCAAAAACTGATGAAGAAAAGAAAGTTAAAGCAACTTACGACAAAATCAAAGGCTCTGCTGTAAACCCTGTACTTCGTGAAGGTAACTCTGACCGTCGTGCACCTAGTTCAGTTAAAGAGTATGCTCGTAACAACCCACATTCAATGGGTGCATGGAGCAAAGATTCTCAATCTTACGTTGCAAGCATGGAAGAAGGTGACTTCTTCGGTTCTGAGAAATCAGTCACTGTTGCAGAAGCTACTGACGTACGTATCGAGCATGTTGCACAAAATGGTGACATCACAGTGCTTAAAGCAAGCACACCATTACTGGCTGGTGAAGTAATTGACGCTTCATGCATGAGCGCAGCTAAGCTTCAAGCTTTCCTTGCTAAAGAAATTCAAACAGCAAAAGACAAAGGCGTGTTGTTCTCATTACACATGAAAGCAACTATGATGAAAGTGTCTGACCCAATCATCTTCGGTCACGCTGTAAAAGTTTTCTTCAAAGACGTATTCACAAAACACGCTGATCTTTTCAAAGAGCTAGATGTTGACGTAAACAACGGCTTCGGCGATGTATTCTCAAAAATCGAAAGCCTAGATGCAGCTAAAAAAGCTGAAATTGAAGCAGATATCCAAGCGGTTTATGAAAACAACCCAGCTATCGCTATGGTTGATTCTGATCGTGGTATTACTAACCTTCACGTGCCAAGTGATGTGATCATCGATGCATCAATGCCTGCTGCAATTCGTTCTAGCGGTCAAATGTGGAATAGCGAAGGTAAATTACAAGACACAAGCTTTGTAATTCCAGATCGTTGCTACGCTGGTGTTTACCAAGCAACTATCGATTTCTGTAAGGAAAACGGTGCATTCGATCCAACAACAATGGGTAGCGTACCTAACGTTGGTCTTATGGCACAAAAAGCTGAAGAATACGGTTCACATGACAAAACGTTTGAAGTAGCTGCTGCAGGTACTATCCGTGTTGTTGATACTGCTGGTACAACTTTACTAGAGCATGCTGTTGAGCAAGGCGATATCTGGCGTATGTGTCAGGTAAAAGACGCGCCAATCCAAGATTGGGTTAAGCTTGCTGTTAACCGCGCTCGCGCAACTAACACACCGGCAGTTT
This sequence comes from Pseudoalteromonas sp. NFXS39, assembly GCF_040148775.1. Lineage (NCBI taxonomy): Bacteria > Pseudomonadati > Pseudomonadota > Gammaproteobacteria > Alteromonadales > Pseudoalteromonadaceae > Pseudoalteromonas > Pseudoalteromonas sp. NFXS39. The sequence goes on from NZ_JAGDEC010000004.1 coordinate 165,170, forward strand.
TCTGGTTAGACGAAAATCGTGCACACGATGCTGAGTTAATCAAAAAAGTAAACACGTATCTACCTCAACATGATACTGATGGTCTTGAGATCCATATCTTAGCGCCGGTTGAAGCGACTAAATTCTCTTTAGAGCGTATCAAAGAAGGTAAAGACACTATTTCAGTAACTGGTAACGTTTTACGAGACTACCTAACTGACTTATTCCCAATTCTTGAACTTGGTACAAGTGCTAAAATGCTTTCAATCGTACCACTTATGAATGGTGGCGGTTTATTCGAAACTGGTGCAGGTGGTTCAGCGCCTAAGCACGTTCAACAATTCGAAAAAGAAAATCACTTACGTTGGGATTCTTTAGGTGAGTTCTTAGCCCTTGCTGCTTCTTTAGAGCATTTAGCGGTTAATACAGATAACAAGAAAGCACAAGTGCTTGCTGACACACTTGATAAAGCAACAGGCACATTCTTAGCTGAAAACAAATCACCTTCACGTAAAGTGAAAGAGATTGATAACCGTGGTTCGCACTTCTTCCTTTCATTATTCTGGGCACAAGAACTTGCTGCACAAAATGATGATGCGGAATTAAAAGCACAGTTCACACAAATTGCTGCTGATCTTGAGTCTCAAAAAGACCAAATCGTTAATGAATTAAACGATGCACAAGGTCCAGCTATGAGTGTAGGTGGTTATTACCAACCTAATGATGAGCTAGCATTTAAAGCAATGCGTCCAAGTTCAACATTCAATGACATTCTAGCTAAGCTTGTTTAATTATTTAAATCTTATTTATCTAGTTAACTAGCTACAAGAGAGTTATCTCAAAGCGCTTATTCGCGAAAGAGATAACTCTTTTTTTTGCTCTCGTGACTAACGAACCTGTTAGGTTTTCACTAATTTGATTGCTTTTCAGAGCGGTCATTCTCATTAAAACACCACTTGAATAAAACTGTTTTCACACATTGGTAGTCTATTGGTTTAGCAATAAAATCACTCATTCCCGCTTCAAAACATCGCTGCTTATCCGCCTCAAGCACATTGGCTGTTAATGCAATAATGGGCGTATCTTCATAAGCGGGGATTTTTCTAATCAATACGGTAGCTTGAGGGCCATCAAGTACAGGCATCTGCATATCCATAAAAATAATATCAAAGTTGTTTTGCTGACTATTTTCCTTACATAGCGCTACGGCCTGCTCACCATCCCCTGCTATTTTTATAGTTCTTATCCCGAACTCATTCAACATGGCTTCGATAACGACCTGGTTAATATCATTGTCTTCGACTACAAGTACATTAAGTGATGAAAAGTCTGCCTGTTCCTCTTCGGTTTCTTGTATATTTGCGGCTTCAAACTCAGACTGCTCAAAAACCTGTGTTGTTTTTAACTCAAAATAAAAGTGAGAGCCCTGCCCTAAATCACTTTCTACATGCAAAGGAGCATCCATCAAATTTAGTAATTTACTTGATATAGCCAATCCAAGCCCTGTGCCACCGAAGCGCCGTGTAATTGACGTATCAGCTTGCGAAAACGCTTCAAAAAGCTTGCTGAGATTTTCTTTCGCGATGCCAATTCCCGTATCAACCACAGAGAATTTGATCTTTAGATTGTCGCTCTGACCTCGATTAATTCTTATATCAAGCGAAACACTTCCTTTTTCGGTAAATTTAATCGCATTCCCTAATAGATTTATTAGCACTTGTTTTAAACGGGTTTCATCGGCAAAGAAAATACAATCTTGCTGTGCTTCGGCAATAGAGATATTGAAGTTAATATGTTTATTTTGAGCTTGCTCTTTAAATAAGTGCATAAGCTCATCTAGCATAGAGTTTAAATGCACTGGTATCGATTCTAGCTCAATCTTAGAAGCTTCAATCTTACTAATATCTAAAATATCATTGATGATCACTAATAAACCAGACCCTGAGGATTGAATGATATTTAGCATCTTCACTTGCTCAGGTGTTAACGTGGTGCGCCTCAATTGACGTGCCATCCCGAGAATACCATTCATAGGAGTGCGAATTTCATGACTCATGTTCGCAAGGAATTCTGATTTTACTTTCGTTGTATGCTCTGCTGTTGTTTTTGCCTCTGTAAGGTCTTGGCTCAATATACGGAATCTATCAGCGGCAGTTGCAAGCACACCAATTTCGTCTTTACGATTTAAATCATAAATAGGAGCAGATAAGTCACCTCCTAAAAAGTGTTGAAAGCTAATCGTTAAACGCTTTATTGAGTGAGTTATTTGTAGGTGGAAAAATGCAGCTAGCCCGATGATATAAATCAGTATACCTATAGAAAGAAAACGAAGTGTTTGATCTGCCTTTATTACTATATCTTGCGCTTCTCTTTTTATTTTTTGTAATCGAGTCAATGATTGCTCGCGCAACTTATCTGCGAGCGTACTGAATTCAATTGCATCTCCAGCCATAACAACATTTACTAAACTCAAGTAATTTCTATTAGCTTGTACTCCCTTGGAAAAAACTTCTTGATACGCTGTAGCCAGTTCACTACTTTTAATATATTTAGTATTTGATAGTCTATTATTTGATAAGACAGTAAGCGCTTTATTAACCGCCGCTCTTTTTGAGTAATCTTTTTTCGCAAGAAACAATGAGGCATCTCGATGTAACTCATGCCAAACGTTCAGCTGCTCTGAGATAGCTAACTTTTCTTCGCTTGAAGCAGTGTTTAATTTAAGGGTGTTTAGATAATTAATGGCTTGGAAATAAATATTAGGAAGTTTGTCGTCGGTAAGCTCTTTTTTTATCTCATAACGTTTAGCAAGCACACTCAAATTATCGCCATACCTAGTTATAAGCTGTGTCATCGAGTCTAGGTAAACTTGGTTTTCAAGTTCGTCACTTTTTAAATCGACACTCTCTAAGCGTACTTTTATACTTTTAAAGTTTTCTATTATTTTACTGAATACTGTTTTGCTTCCTGAAACCCCATAAACCGAGATATCTCGCTGAATTTCAACAATATCCTTGTTGATGCGCAAAATCCCAACTGCATAGTTACTAATACGGCTTATATCGTTAATAGAAGCTTCAATGCTTTGTAGCCGTTTACTCAGAACAATGTAACTCGCTCCCATTGCAAGTAAAACTAGCGTCAACGCTAATAACACCTTGGCCGCTAATGACCGAGAAATAAATGTCAGCAAAGTACTTCCTTATGAATTTAGTAATTCATACCATTTATCTAAACTGTAATCATAATTAGGCATAACCGTATTCCATACAGCTATGTTCGAAAAGCGCTTAATGTAGCTACCTCCATCACGTACCTGACCAGCTTGAACCGAAATTTTTCCGTCTGTTCCTCGTAAATCAGTGGATGCTTCTTGCCCTTCGTACCAATATTGCCATTCAGGCTTTGACATCAGTGGCTTGCTGCGCTCAGGGTTAGAAATGTAATACCCTTGCCTTGCGATAAACGCTCCCGGATAGCCCGACAGCCACCAATTCATGTACTCATAGGCAGCATCTTTAACATACCCTTGGGTATTGGCAGATAAACACATTACCCCATGCCATGCACGATAGCCTTCTTTGGGGGAAGCATAAACAACTGGAATACCTTGGCCTTTACATGCACTAACACCTGGCGAAAACATGCTTTGAATAGTGACTCGTTTCATTTTCATGAAGTCGACAGATTGCGGCACCGAAGTCCAAAATCCAGCAAAGTGACCTTCTCGTTTCTTATGTTGCAAGATAGCGAACAACTGATCAATCTCACTAATGCTCATATTTCCCATATCTTTAAACGTCATCAGGCCTTGCGCTTGGGCAGCCAATGCCGCATCAAAAATACCGATAGTTGGTGCATTTACTAGCGCTACTTTGCCTTTATTCTTATCGTCGAGTAACCAAGACCATGACTCTGTTTCGTATGGGGTACCCTTTTCTATGAACTGTGTGTTGTAACCAAAGGAATCAACGTTATGCACATAAGGCATGAAACTAATTGCATTAGTTGGTGTAGTTGAAAGCGTGCCATCTGCTTGTACATAAAGCAGTTTATTAGGTGAATCACCAGCACCTAATTTAGCGTCAGGAGCAATTTTTCCTGTTTTAGAAAGAGGGTTAATTTCATGCCAATACCTTAACCGCTCAGTTTCAATAGGTTGAATAGCGCCAGCTTGCCATAAAATGTTAATTGAATCTGACCATTGCTCGTATAAATCAAAGCTACTTGGATCTGCAGCCGCTTTTTGCAACACAGCTGCACTGCCCATTGGCGTAAACTCAATATTAATACCCAGCTCAAGCATGGCTTTTTGCCTAAGTTCTTCTTGTAACGTAACATGGGTGCCCATCACTCTAATAGTAGGAGTGCTTTTAGCGAATACATAGGGGACTTTAAAAGCAAGTGTTGATGCAACAGCACCAGCCCCTAACGTTTTAAGAAAATCTCGGCGGTTATCAGAGTGGTCCATTTAGCATTCCCAATATGTTAAGCCCGTTAAAAGTATAGGTTAAATTTGGAAATTACCTAAAGTAAGTATAAATTTACAATATAGAAAATACCCAATGCAGTTGAATCATAAGCCAACCACAGTTAGCTAGATTAAAAAATGTTCTTTTGCACTCGCAATTGCTTGTTCAATGGCCGTATTTTTAACTGGCTTAGAAACAAATAAATCCATTCCTGCTTCTTTACAGGCAGCTTTATCATCCGCAGAGGTATTTGCAGTCAAAGCAATGATAAAAGTTTTATCTGTCGGGCATATTTTTTCATTTCTCAAAACCCGTGTTGCTTCAATACCGTCCATTTCAGGCATAACACAATCCATAAAAATCAAGTTGTAGTTATTTTGTTTGCACTTATTTACCGCATCAATTCCATCGCAAGCATAATCAGCAGTCAAGCCCAACTTCTCTAAATGAGCTTTCAACACGAAGCGATTAATTTGGTTGTCATCAACAACTAATATCGATAAAGGCAAGGTTGAAAAGTCGATATCACTGGCATGTAGCGTATCATGTGATTGTGGCTGCCCAAGCTTTAGAGGTAATTGAATATCAAAGCAACTACCTTTTAGATATTCGCTGCTGACCTTTATCGTGCCACCCATGTAGTCAATGAGCTCTTTTACAATAGCAAGACCTAGGCCTGTTCCGCCTTTATTACGATCTTTATCTTGCTCTTGGGTAAAAGGCGAAAACAGTGATTTCATAAAGGTTTCAGTCATACCAATGCCTGTATCGCTGACTCGCATATTTAAGATCACATCGCCATTTTGCGGTTTAGCCGATACGTTTAGTTTAATAGTACCTTGCTCAGTAAACTTTAATGCATTGCTAAGTAAGTTAGACAAAATTTGAGTGATACGAGTATTATCGCAATAAGTCCAACATTCATCACTAATATCAATATCGACCTCAAAATTAAGATTCTTTTCTTGATATAAAGGTAAATATAACGACGCTAAATCAACAAAAATTGTTTTTAATAAAAAGTGACTAGGCTCTAATTTGAGTTCACCATGATTTATCTTAGAAAAGTCGAGTACTTCGTTAATGATGTTTAACAAAATATCAGCACTTCGCAGTGCAACTTTGAGTTTTTCTTCACGTTTTTGCTCTGACTTTTCATATAGAAGTGTCGTAAGCATGCCTACAATACCATTGAGCGGCGTGCGCAATTCATGACTAATTTTGGCCAGCAAGATGCTGCGCTCTTCAAGTGTTCGCAGTGCATCAGCTTTTTGCTTTTTGAGCTCTTCGCGCAGCAATACTTCTTTAGTAATATCCTGAAACGTCCCGATTAATCGAACGCACTGGTTGTTCTCAAATTCTGCTTCACCATAGGTTGACACCCAAACAATATTACCTTTAGCCGTAACCAATTCAATTTCAAGATTCCAATCCTTTCCTAGCTCAACCGCTTCTTTAACAACTTGTTGTATTGCATTACGACTTTCGCCTTCTTTATAAAACTTAATAGCAGTTTCGAGGTTAGGTGCATAATCAGCAGGAACCTCATGGATGGCTTTAGTTTGTTTACTCCAGTACAGCTTATTTTCTAGCAGGTCGAACTCCCAAGAACCAATACGAGCAACTTCTTCAACTTGCGCTAACATATAGTTCTTTTTTAATAACCGTTCAGACGATGCATTACGTGCCAGTTCATTGCCTAGCCACTGAGCAAATAGCTCAACATAATCATGTGATTCTTCATTGAACGGTTTTGATACATTAGGTGCTGAGAAATTAACGGTACCAAATACTTTTTTGCCAACAAAAATAGGGGCGCCAATGTATGATTCGAGTTGAAAATTGACATAACAAGGGTGCTCTGCAATAGGGCTTTTTGAAGCGTGATGAAATGAGAGCGCCTTATTGGCTTCAAGGGTATGAGCACAATAAGTTCCCGAGACATCAAATTGCGTACCAACAGCAATCGCATTATCAGGAGTAAGAGCATGAATGACCGTATAAACCTGACCATCTACCCGACTCACAATAGCAAACTCAAGATTAAAAACGTCTAAACCAAACTTTAACAGCTTGGTTACTTTGTTTGAAAAATCAATTTCTTGGTTGGATACTATATCGTGAAATTGGCGCAGAAAGTTCACAGTCACTCCTTGTTACTTAAAACTACATATTGTCAAAACAGCATATCAATAATTTATTGAGTGTTCACTTAAAAAGAGGTAAACAGCCTAAACTTGCCAAATACGTTATAAAATATCATTAAAATGACTATTTTTATTGATAAACTGGCAAAACTCTATGCTTAGTCAATACTTTATTATTAAAGTTAGTAATTGTAGGCACTTACCATTTCAATGTCGCTTAGAGCCAAATTCACCCTTTTACTGTCAACTGTTTTATTAGTGATAGTAGCTAATACCTTTATCATCTATTTATTAGATAAAGAGGGTCAGGCTAAGCTTGAAACAGTGATCCGCACTCATGATGTACTTGATGAGTCAGAAAAGCTTTACAAGCAACTCATAAACGCTGAAACAGGTCAACGAGGCTATTTATTAACACAAGACATCAGTTATTTAACGCCCTATTACTCTGCTCTTGATCAAGTAAAAGAACATTTTCTAAACATCAATAAGCTAACCATAAACAACCCAGAGCAAAAGAATACACTTGCATTAATTGATGAACTAATAAGTAAAAAGCTAGCTGAGTTGGCATTAACTGTTGAACTTGTTTTGCAGGGCACACCCTCTGCGCTTGAGAGAGCAAAAGTCGTTGTGTTAACTAATAAAGGTAAGCAGTTTATGGATCAAATCCGCACGCAGATTGAACTATTTCAAGATACGGCACGAGCAAAACTAGAACAACAAGATGCTGAATACCAAGAATCCAAAATTTTTATTACGCGTTTCGTCACTATGCAAATTCCACTAGCCATTATCTTATTATTGTTTTGCGCCTTTTATATAAATTCTAAGCTTTTAAAACCCCTCAAACTATTAATACACATTACCAAACAGGTTGAAAAAGGCGAAAAGCCGAAAGCTTTAACAATTGATATCCACGATGAAATAGGCTACTTGATAAAACGCTTTGTACGCATGAGTGACATTGTTTATGAACGAACGAGAAAATTAAACTTTCAGGCAAGTCACGATCACCTAACAGGAGTTTTAAACCGTACAGAATTAAAACCAGCATTAAAGCATGCTATCAACCTTTGCTCCGAAAAAAATAAGCTTGCGGTTATATTCATTGATATAAATAAGTTTAAACAACTTAATGATGAATATGGTCATTTAATCGGGGATCAAATACTAATAGAAACCGCAAAACGCATTACTTCATCTGTTAGAGCCGATGATGATGTATATCGCTATGGAGGAGATGAATTTGTTATTGTTACGCATAATATAGCCAAAAGCAGATTTATTGATGCAATGATTGATCATCTATTGGAGTGCTTCAATCATCCTTTTATGCTGGAACAACACACAATAAATATTTCAATTAGTATTGGAGTAGCCTTAGCCCCAGATCACAGTACAGAGTATAAGCAACTACTCGAACTCGCTGACCTGGCGATGTACAAATCTAAAAGACACCCTAAAAAGAGTTATCACATTTATCAAGAAGGTGAAAAAAAAGAGTAATCTAAATTACTGCTTTATCCGTATAAATTTGCAAAAACACTCATCAGAATGTATAAAAAATACACAGTACTTTCATTAAGGTAGCACTATGCATATTTTTTTAACCGGTGGAACAGGCCTTATTGGTAGACATTTGTGCCCTTTCTTATTAAACCATCATAAAGTCACTGTACTTACTCGCAACCCAATTCAAGCAGCCGTAATCCTGACTCATCAAGTGCATACTGTGAAGTCACTAGATGAAGTTAATTTTGAAGAAATTGATGCCATCATCAACTTAGCTGGTGAACCTATCGTTAATAAACGTTGGAGCGAGTCTCAAAAGCAAACTTTACTTAATAGTCGAATTAATCTTACTTTACAGATCTCTAAAGCAATTAGCCGATGTGAATCTCCACCCCATACATTTATTTCAGGCAGTGCTATTGGTTTTTATGGACGACAAGATAATCAGCCGATTGATGAGAGCTTCAATGATATTTACCCTGAATTTAGTCACGTTCTTTGTCGAGACTGGGAGCATGCAGCTACGAAAGCACATTCTGATAAAACCCGGGTGTGCTTACTTCGTACTGGTATCGTGTTAGCTAAGCAAGGTGGTGCACTTGGTAAAATGCTTCCTGCTTTTAAGTTTGGCTTAGGTGGGCCATTAGGCCATGGAAAGCAAGGAATGTCATGGATTCATATTGATGACATGATCCAACTAATCCTTTTTGTTCTCTCACATCAAAATATCCATGGGCCAATAAACGCGACTGCACCTAACCCTGTTGATAATAATGAATTTAGCCAGACATTAGCTAATGTCATTTCGCGTCCGGCTATGTTGCGTATGCCTAGTTGGGTGTTAAAAATGATGATGGGTGAAATGTCTGATCTACTGCTTTACGGTCAATTTGTGCTCCCTAATAAGCTACTAAGCCATAATTATCGATTCCACTACCCGACATTAAAACCAGCATTAGAAAGTCTAAAAATATAATTACTATGTCTAGGTTGATTAGAGGTAACTAATACATAATAATTAACCTGATATTAGTCGAGTGATTATTCAGGGAAAATCATGATGCAATTACCCACCATAATCAGCATTTCAATTTTATTGAATGTGATTATTGGGGCTTTCTTACTGTCTTTATACTTTCTAAGGCAACAATCAAGCTATTTATACTGGGGAAGCTCGTGTCTAATTTTTGTATGCGCACAAATTACAGCCTCTCTACGAGCTATTATTGACTTTCCTTTAATTACGCACTATCTGGCCGATTTACTAATTATTGCAGCACCATTATCAGCAATATTAGGAATTCATGCTTATTGCCAGTCTGACAAAAAATACCAAAGTGCATGTGCATTCGTGCTAGTTTCATCTTCTGCCATATTACTTCCTCTTTATAATCTGCCAATAAGTCAGTTGCTCACAACGGCCATCATTGCCGTATGCTTTGGTTATGCTGCTTACGCGCTTAAAGAGCTACATGTGAAGCGCATTATGCATTTAGCATTACTCAAGGTATGCTTTGTAATTCATTCTTTAATCATGGCTATACAGTTTTTGCTGCTACTTTCTGATTATCTAGGTTTGTTAAACATAGACTTAAACCAAATAATAGCTGTTATTCTGATAAGTCATATCATTATCACTACCCTAACAGCCATGATTTGGCCACTAATAATGTTTCTAGAATCTGAGCAAACATTGAGTGACCTTGCTAATCGCGATCCATTAACTGATTTATTAAACCGCCGGTCATTTATAACTATTAGTAACAATTATTTAGAAAAAGCAAATAGCAGCCTTACAGAACTCTGTGCTTTGATGATTGATATCGACTTCTTTAAAAGAGTAAATGACCTACATGGTCACGAAACAGGTGATGAAGCACTCAAATGGGTTGCGAACAAGATTAAAAGCCAGCTTCGTGAACACGACTTAGTTGCTAGAATAGGTGGTGAAGAGTTTGCAGTAATACTACCCAATACCAGTCAAGTTAAGGGTGAAATTCTATCTGAAAGAATTCGCTTAGCCATCCACAACGATAGCTTTCACCATAACAACCAAGAAATTAATCTGTCTATTAGCATTGGTATAATCACCCACAAGTCGGGTACTAATAATGTAAATGAACTACTTGCAAAGGCCGATAAAGGTTTATACAAAGCTAAATTAAATGGCCGAAACCAAGTTGTGACAATGGCATTTTAATGATGCCTTTTTTCTAGCTGAACATTAATGCTCGCATTTAGCTGACTCAGCTCATTATTTACCCACACTTTGTCTAAGCACTGCTCTAAATTTAACTCGGCAAATTTTAAAAAATTTCGCGCAGCATGCGACAAATGGCGATCGGTTCGTACCACAAAATACCAATGACTCGCTAAGTTCACATCTTGCACATTTAGCATACAAAAGCTGCTATCGTGTGGTGGTAAGACATGACGAGACACGACTCCCAGACCCATGCCAGAGCCGACAGCAACACGAATAGCTTCATTACTTGCCATTTGCACTGTATTACTTAATACAACCCCCCGACTTTGTAGCTCGCTTTCAAACAGCATTCGCGTGGCAGAGCCCTGCTCTCGAAGTAAAAATCGTTCTGAGATTAAATCATGCAATGTAACGTTGTTTTTACTTACAAGCGGGTGATTAGTTGGCGCAATAAATACCAATGGATTTTGTAAAAACCGGCCAGCCTTGGCGTGCTCTAATGAGGGGGGATGACTAAATACATAGATATCATCTTCGCCTCTTTCGAATCGAGCAAGCACCTCAGCACGATTACCAATTTCAAGTGGCAGCTCAACATGAGGGTGTAAGTTACTATAAGGACCTAATAATTTCGGCAAAATATATTGTGCAGTATTCACAATTGCAATTTTACAGCGACCGCGCTCACCACCTCTGAGCTCAGCTAAGTAATCTTGATAATCATCAAAATGACCAAACACCTGCTGACAAGTTTGAAATAACGCGAAGCCAGCTTCAGTAACATGAAGACGCTGCTGGTTAACCATCACTAAAGGTTCATTAACGGTTTCTTGTAGGCGTTTAATTTGTTGCGATACAGTCGGTTGAGTTAAATGTAATTGCCTTGCTGTCTCACTAATTGAGCGTGTTTTTACTACGCACATAAACACTTCAAGTAAACGAAAAGAAATATGTCTCAAGTCCATTAACAAACACCTATAGATAATTATCTATATGATATTATCATTTATTTAATTATTTACTATGTGAATTTTTAATTAAAATAGCGTCGCTTTTAACCTAGAGGAGAACAAAGTGCCTGATATTGTTGTAATGTTTTTTGTTTTAGGAGTCACAGCTGGATTACTTCGCTCTGACCTAAAGATCCCGCAAGCGACCTATGAAACCCTTAGCCTATTGTTAATGCTCACCATTGGTTTAAAAGGTGGTATGGTGCTGCATGGCAATTTGCATTGGCAACTTTTACCTGAAATGGGTGCTGTTTTACTACTTGGCGGTTTGATCCCACTAATGCTTTACCCTGTTTTAAACAAACTGCTTAATTTATCTGTTGCTAATAGTGCAAGTATCGCAGCACATTATGGTTCGGTAAGTGCAGGTACATTTGCGGTCGCTTTAGCTTTTGCCGAATCTAACTCGTTAAATGTTGGTGCGGAAGTCACTCTTTATTTAGTAATGCTTGAATTACCAGCGATCATCGTTGGCTTATTACTATACCGTCGCCTTGGGAATGGCTCTGGGCAAAACCTCTCGCTCAAAGCGCTTTGGCATGAAACACTAACGAACAAAAGCGTGATACTCCTTGTTGGTGGTGTAATTATCGGCATGATGTACGGTACACAGCAAGGTAGCCAAGTAACAAGCCTTTTAACAAACAGTTTTAAAGTTGTTCTGGCATTATTCCTACTGGAAATGGGTTTAATGGCTGCGCAAACACTGCGCCCTATTCCATGGCATCACTGGCGTTTAGCATTATTCGCACTTATAACACCTAACCTATTAGGAGCCATTGGCGTCTGTGTTGGTACAGCTCTACAACTGGAATTAGGCTCTGTAGTGATATTGGCAAGCCTTGTTGCAAGCGCTTCTTATATTGCAGCTCCTGCGGCTATTAAAGCAGCTATTCCAGATGCAGACATAGGTTTAGCCATGTTATGTTCCTTAGGGATCACCTTTCCTTTCAATGTATTACTTGGAATTGGTATGTATCATCAAATAGCATTATTCATGAGTTAAAAATTTAACTCACTATCACTTTATGCATGAGATTTTTTTAAAAGTCGTTTAATATAAATAAAAAAGCAGTGCAAGGACATGCTATGTTCAATCAAACGCTCAGCGCCGAGCAACAGCATGTAAGTGATATTTTTATGCGCTTATGTAAGCTTTGTGAGGTGCAAAACAATGCTGAGTTAGAGCAACATTTATCGTTAACGCCTGGTTTTTGTGTGCAAAGTATCAAACTTGCTTCAGTGCCTTATCAATTGATTGATAAAGTGACTAAAGCTACGCAAGTTAGCTTTGATTCATTACTTAATGGTTACGAACATAAAACGCTCGCGCTCGATGGACCACTATTAGAAGCAGTTAGTAGCGGTATTATCAAGAGTATAAAAAAGCTATCTATAGCGGGGTTAATTAAGGGTGATAATCAAACTCAAGAAGCACTTAGTCAACTTGCAGAAATTCAGCTTGAACAAATAGAAAAAGAGCTAAAAATACAAAGCCAGGTTAAATAACCTGGCTTTTTAATTAATTCTTACCTTTGTACATTTTGTCGTAAATGTCGGAAATGTTGTTTTTCTCATCATAGTATCGCTGTAACTCTCCAAGCGATAACTCCTTTAGGCTTTCACTATCAAAACCCATTGGCTCTACCAATTTAAAATGAGCTGCTGTTGGTGAATTTTCAATTAAAGCTGCAACCTCATTTTTTAATTCTTCAGCTTTATTAAATAGTTTAATTGCTTTGCTGATATCTGTTTCGTGCTCGGCTTGCAACGTGCACCAAACCACCTCAACAGACTTTGACCTGATTTGATCTTCAAAGATATTCTTGCGCGCAATCAACCATGTACTTGCAATCAGCAAGATGGCTAAAACAGCAATGGCTATATAAATTAGTTCAAGCATTACGATCCCTCGGTAAACTAAATGTTACTATACACCCAAACTTGGTCCGTAATACATCAGGAAAAAGCATTATAAATTTTAGTATGGGACTGAAAACCATCAATTAATTCATGTTAACTTTTTGTTCAAAGCGGCCAACTTGGACTAAGCAAAAGTTTTAACCTAGTTTTTAGAAGACCAGGAAACAACATCACCACTGCAAGAGCAATACTTATGTAAAGCACAATAAAGCTATACATGTAGTGTATGTAAGCGTGCTCAGCTTGAATATCTAAGACTACAAATTTAAACCAAAGTACAAAGTGAGCTATAGCAATAACTATGGTAAGTTTGAATACACAAAAGAAGAGTAAGCCAAATTTATAGCTAAACTTTTTATGAAGTTTTGCAAGCACATACATGCTAAACAAAGAAGTAGCGCTCAAAGCAAGGTAAACATTTTGAACATTATCAACAGCATGATTTTCCTGAATATATGTTAATGCATACTCCATCAATAATGTTGTAAGCATATATTTCGTGACGACAACTGCTATTGTTAAAAAGTCACTGAATAATTCTTTATCTTTAACCGCTCTTACCATTGATAGTATGAGAGCTAAAAGGTAAGACAATGATATGAGTACTTGATATGAAAACACTTCTCTGTTTTCACTGACTAGTAATGCCTTATTGTATAATTCTGCTAAGTATTCAAACATAGTTTACCCTTTGTACCAAACATTAGGATATTACTATGAAGCAAAAAAAACCAGCTGTTTGAGCTGGTTATTTTTGAATAGTCTATTGTTTAGTTAGGTTTTTTTTCTTTAATGATAACTATTCCACCAGAACCTTGTAGTTCTTCCTTTTTCTTTTCTTTAATAATTACGATTCCACCTGAACCTTGAAGTTTTGTTGTATCAAAACTTGAAGCTGGTACAGCGTCGAATGCTAAAGTAGATAGTAATAAAGCTGATAAAGTCATTTTTTTGTTCCTTCATTGTTAAAGATAGGTTTCGTTAGCAAATACCGAGCCACTAAAATACAAATAAGGTAAAAACTAACGACTAGGCTCTATATAAGCATAAAATTAGCCTTTTAGGCCATTTTTTATACTAACCATGTATTTAAAACATACACTGAACAGCCTCGACACCTTTAGCCCTATAATCTAACAAGCCTCTATGCCATAATTCTGTTAATTCAAAAAATAAGTCAAAGCGGCCCGACGCTTAGCAAGGTTTAATGCATGGCATATCCAGAACAACAGCAACCAACAATTTATTGGCACGACTACGAAACATTTGGCGCAAGCCCGCAAAAAGACCGCCCGAGTCAATTTGCAGGTATTCGTACTGATCTCGATTTAAATATTATTGGTGAGCCGTTAATTGAGTATTGTAAGCCAGCGGCTGATTACTTGCCCCATCCTGAAGCGTGTTTAATAACGGGCATCACACCGCAAGTTGCGATGCAAAAAGGCTTGATTGAAGCTGAGTTTATGGCAAAGATCCATGCTGAGTTTAGTCAACCGAACACCTGTGTAGCGGGTTATAACAGCATTCGCTTTGATGATGAAGTCACGCGTTACAGCTTATACCGTAACTTTTATGACCCTTACGAGCGCGAATACAAAAACAATAATAGCCGCTGGGATATCATTGATCTGGTACGAGCATGTTATGCGTTACGCCCAGAAGGCATTGAATGGCCGCTTAAAGAAGATGGATCACCTAGCTTTAAACTTGAACACCTTACTGTTGCCAATGGTATTGAACACGCTGCGGCTCACGATGCATTAAGCGATGTAACGGCAACTATAGCCTTGGCTAAATTAATAAAAGAAAAACAACCTAAGTTGTATCAGTTTTTCTTTAGCTTACGCTCTAAAAAAGCACTGGCTGATTTAGTTGATGTATTTAACATGACACCATTGGTGCACACCTCATCACGAATTCCGGCAAGTCAAGGCTGCACAAGCTGGATTGCCCCAATGAGCTTTCACCCTGTCAATAAAAACGCCATTATTTGCTTTAATTTGACTGAAGATCCGCAAGTCTTATTAGATTTATCTGTTGAAGAGCTGCGCACGCGTCTTTACACAAAACACAGTGACCTTGGTGAAGGTGAAGCACCTGTAGGCTTAAAACTCGTGCATTTAAATAAATGCCCTATTCTTGCACCAGCAAAAACCTTGTTACCAGAGAACGCAGCTCGATTAGGTATTGACCGCGAAAAATGCTTACAAAATCTCGCTATTTTAAAAGCCAACACTGAGCTTCGCGACAAAGTAACCGAAGTGTTTAACGAACAACGTGATTATGGCGAAACCACTAACCCTGACTATCAACTTTATGATGGTTTCACCAGTCATGCTGATAAAGCTAAATTTGCCATTATTCGAGATGCAAGCCCTGAGCAATTAGCCTCGATGCAACTAGACTTTGATGATAAAAAGTTTGCCACCTTACTATTTAGATACCGAGCTCGAAACTGGCCTCAAACACTCAGCCAAGATGAACTGGCTAAGTGGCGCCAATATTGTCAAAACAAACTAATGCATGGCGAAGATAATCCATCAATTAGTGGGCAAGATTTCATGATCACACTTGAGAATCTGGCTCATGAAAATGATGATAACGAGAAAAATCTGCATATTTTAAAAGCCTTGTACAATTACGCACAAAGCATGTAATTGAAAACGCGACAATCATTGTCGCGTTTTTATAGGTATTACTTCTTATGTAACGCTTCGATGCGCGCTAATAAACTTGAGGTGTCATAGCGTCCACCACCTAAAGCTTGTACATCAGCGTAATATTGATCAACTGTTGCCGTCATCGGCAAAGTTGCGCCGTTTGCCTTTGCCTCATCTAGAGCAATGCCTAAATCTTTACGCATCCAATCAACAGCAAAACCAAATTCGTATTCGCCAGCCCACATGGTTTTGTAGCGGTTTTCCATCTGCCATGAGCCTGCTGCACCTTTAGAGATGGTTTCAATGACCTTTTCACCATCAAGGCCGGCTTGTTTTGCAAAGTGTAATCCCTCGGCTAAGCCCTGCACCACACCGGCAATACAAATCTGATTAACCATTTTACAAAGTTGGCCAGAGCCTACTTCGCCTAATAATTGGCTAAAGCGACTAAAAGCAGCCATCACAGGCTGAACAACATTAAAATCAGCTTCATCGCCACCAACCATCACGGTTAACACGCCATTTTCTGCACCTGCTTGACCACCAGAGACTGGCGCATCTAAAAATGCAATACCCTGCTGTTTAGCTTGAGCTCCTACTTCACGTGCAACTTCAGCCGACGTTGTAGTGTGGTCTACTAAATAGCTCCCCTCATGCATACTTACAAGAACACCATTTTCACCATAAACAACTGAACGTAAATCGTCATCATTGCCTACACACATGAAAACGATATCAGCACCTTTAGCTGCTTCACTTGGCGTTTCACAATAACTACCTTGATATTCTGAAACCCACTTTTGCGCTTTAGCTGTTGTGCGGTTGTAAACTGTCACGTTGTGACCTGCGTTAGCAAGGTGACCCGCCATTGGGTAACCCATTACACCTAATCCGATGAAGGCGACTTTCATTGACATAAAACTGACCTATTTGAGTGATAAATTAGTAACAATTTCATTATCTCAACCGATTAACTAAAAAGCGAATGAAAAAAAGTTCATTTAAACCAGTCAAAAACACACAGGTAACACATGGATAGTATATATCGTTTCAACGCCCAGCTTGCATCTGGTGAAAATTTTAGCCTTGAATCGCTACAAGGAAAAACAGCGCTTATCGTCAATATTGCCAGTAAATGTAATTTTTCAGTGCAAATGGCAAGCCTTGAAAAGCTCTATCAAGACTATAAACAGCAAGGATTTACTGTGCTTGGGTTTGCATGTAATCAATTTGGCCACAATGAGCCCCTTGATGGCAATGAGCTACAAGCTTTTTATCAGCAGCACTTTGATGTCAGTTTTCCTATTTTTAACAAAGTATTAGTTAACGGCCCTGATGCCCACCCTTTATTTAATCATTTAAAGTGTCATACCCGTGGAATTGCACAAAACCGCGCAATTAAATGGAATTTCACCAAATTTCTTATAAACTCAGAGGGTCAACTCGTTGCGCGATATGCCCCGCGTACCAAACCCGAAACCCTCAAAATGGTGATAGAGAGTAATTTAAATGATGAAACTGGCCTTATTCAGTGCGCAAAAATATGAGCAACCGTTTTTTGAAAGGAATCTAACTGAATTCGCTGACTCTGTTTCGCTCAGTTATTTTGAGCAGTCTTTAAACATCAATACAACTCCTCTTTGTAAAGGCTTCGATGCGGTGTGCGTGTTTGTAAACGATACTGTCGACAAGCACGTCATTGCAGATATGGCAGCTGTAGGCGTAAAAGCAATCTTATTACGCTGTGCAGGTTTTAATAATGTAGACCTTGATGCAGCCAAAGAGCATAACATCAAGGTTTGCCGCGTCCCGGCTTATAGCCCCGAAGCTGTCGCAGAGCATTGTATTGCTCTAATGCTAACGCTCAACCGTAAAACCCACAAAGCCTTTAACCGTGTACGTGAAGGTAACTTTGATTTAAACGGCTTACTTGGCTTTAATCTGTTTAAAAAAACCATTGGGATTATAGGCTGTGGCAAAATCGGTTTAGCTTTAGTGAATATTTTAAATGGCTTTGGGGCTAAAGTACTCGTCTGTGACCCAATGGCAAGTGAAGGCCCTTATACTTTATGTGATTTAGACACATTGCTCACACAAAGTGATGTCATCTCTTTACATTGCCCACTCAACGAGCACACCCATCATTTAATTGATAGCAGTGCATTTAAAAAAATGAAAGACGGTGTTATGTTAATTAACACCTCTCGTGGTGCACTTCTCGATAGCCAAGCATGTATTCAAGCGCTTAAGTCTAAAAAGCTCGGACACTTAGGACTTGATGTGTATGAGCAAGAGTCAGAGTTATTCTTTAAAGATCATCGCGAAGAAATCATGCAAGACGATATTTTTTCACGCCTTATTAGTTTTCCTAATGTGTTAGTGACAGGCCACCAAGGCTTCTTCACCCAAGAAGCGCTTAGCGAAATAGCCTGCACCACACTACAAAGTGCTAATGAGATAAGCCAAGGCTTACCATTAACTAACGAAGTTAGTTAATGAG
Organism: Pseudoalteromonas sp. NFXS39; assembly: GCF_040148775.1. Classification (NCBI taxonomy): domain Bacteria; kingdom Pseudomonadati; phylum Pseudomonadota; class Gammaproteobacteria; order Alteromonadales; family Pseudoalteromonadaceae; genus Pseudoalteromonas; species Pseudoalteromonas sp. NFXS39. The sequence continues at coordinate 183,582 of NZ_JAGDEC010000004.1, forward strand.
TGCGTACCTTAGACTAAAAAAGGCGTGAGGTTTAAACCCCACGCCTTTTTACTTTTGTCTTTTACCTCGAAACTAGAAACTTGTAACTCGCAGCTCAAGACTCTATTTCAACAACGCCACGTTCACAAATACTGCTGTCATTAATAACGGGCACACAAAGCGAATATACTGAGCAAACCAATAATGAGGGCCGCTCGAGACTTGATGCAATTTATTACCACGTTGCCATAACCAGCCTACAGTAATGAAATAGAACAGTCCCATTAAAGGAAGTTGGTACTGCGTAAGCACCATAATCACCAAACCAAATAACCAGTCAAAATTTAAGATAATAACTGATGAAGCGATAAAGACGATTAAAGTTACAAATAAAGTCGCTTTTTTGCGCTCTATACTGTGGTTCTCAACTAAAAATGCCACTGGAATTTCAGTTGATGAAATTGTTGATGTAACAGAAGCTATTGACATTAACACGAAAAACAATAATCCAACGAGTAAGCCCATTTGCCCCATAGTACTAAACAGCTCAGGTAAAATTGCAAAAATTAACTGCCCTTCACCTACTAATTTACCGTTGCTAAACACTTCTACACCGTTATGCTGAGCAACAAAAATAGCTGGTATAATCAATAAACCCGCTAAAAAGGCAACCCCTGTATCTAGCAACGCCACTGTTCCGGTTAGTTTAGGCAGGTTCGCATCAGGCTTTAAATATGAGCCATAAACCATCATACAGCCTACACCTAACGACAATGAAAAGAACGCTTGCCCCATTGCCGCAATAATTAAGTTTGCATCAAGAATTTGACTAAAATCTGGCACTAAGTAGGCTGCAAAGCCATCCATCGCACCATCTAGGGTCGCGATATAAGCAATTAACGCCACTAATAACACTAGCAATAATGGCATTAAGCGGCGTGACCAAGTCTCGATTCCTGATTTAACCCCTTTTAAGATAATACTCGCAGTTAGAATAAGCATCAGCGGCGTAAACACAAAGTTGCGTACCATTGAATCACTATGCAAAAAGTTACTTAACTCAGTAAAACCCAAGAAGCTAGCGATTGGCTCAAGTGCATACGCTAACATCCAACCTGCGACTATCGAATAAAAGCTTAACATCACAATTGCACCAAACAGACCTATGTAGCCTGCTGCAGCGCCCACTTTAGGAGCCGTATCTTGCCATGCATTGGATAATGCTTTTACCGGATTAGCTTGCGCTTGGTGGCCTAAATACAGCTCAGTATAAAGGGCTGGAAGCGCTAATAAGAAGATAACAATGAAGTAAACAAGTAAAAATGCACCGCCGCCATGGTTTGCCGCTTGTGTTGGAAAGCCCCAAATATTACCTAAACCTACCGCCGCACCTGAAGCGGCTAATACGAAACCTAGTCGGCTGTGAAAGCCGTCACGAACTTGTGCCATACATCTATAAATCTGTTATTATTTTTCCTCATTAAACCATAATTACAGCCAACTGCGTAAACTATTTGAGTTGTTCGTGCTCTTACAAGTTCATTTGCTGTAAAAATAAACAAAACTAAATACGAACCCCCGTATAAGCGTTAAATCATGAGCAGCCACTATTTTTCAAACACCTTAGTTATTAATCTGCAGCCGAACAACACGGCACAGCAAATTATGCTAATGGAAGCATCAAACATCGATATTTCAAGCTTAGCTATTGAAAAATTGCTCAGTGAGTTTGAATTATGTGTACTTGAAAAACGCAAAGTGCCCGCAGCTAAACAAGAGTATTTAGCGACTCGCTTAACGTTAAAGTATTTATACAAACATACTTACCCTCATGATGATTTAGCGCTCAATGAAATATCAAGCCAATTTGATGACAAAGACAGTAAGCTGAAACTACATACACCCGTTAGAGAGTCTGTTTGGGCTTGCTTATCTCATTCAAATGGTTTGATAGGTGCTGCCCTCAACCCAGCTCAGCAGCTGCTTGGTTTTGATATTGAACAAAGCAACAAACCTCGCCCTTTTATCAAGCTTGCAAAGCATTTTTATCATCAAGATGAAGTTGACTTAATCAGCAGTTTTGATGCACCCGATGAACAGGCACAGTGTTTTTTTAGAATTTGGACATTAAAAGAAGCCCTTGCTAAGGCAAGTGCTCAGCCGATTGCGAAACTGCTCGCTCCCAATGTATTTGAAGAAATACGTAAACATAATTTCTGCGCTAGAAGTAATTGTATTGAAGGCTTTGACATAAGTGTTGTGGCACAAAAAAGCACTGACTGGCAGTGCTCTTTTATTAGCTTTAGCGACTTACGCCGCGACTTGGCTTTCTAATAATCGGCTGTGAATTGCCTGCACAACGTCATCTGACTCGCTTTGCTCCACCAAAAAGCACAGGTTATGTTTACTTGCACCGTGGCAAATTAAACGAATATTAAAGTCGCTTAATACCTGCATTAAATTCATTTCTTGCTGACGTAATTGAATTTCAGAACCAATTAAAGCCACCAGCGTTAAGTTATTCTCGACCGACACATGACAAAACTCAGAAAGCTTATCTAAACAAGCTTGATCCAGCTCAGGGCGTGATGCATTTGGCGCGTTATCTAAAGTGATTGCAACACTGATCTCGGAGGTAGTAACCAAATCAACCGAAATATTAAACTCACTTAAAATAGTGAAAACACGCGCTAAGAAACCACTCGCTAGGAGCATTTCTGGGCTTTTAACCGTTAACAGAATTTGGTTTTTACGCTGTGTTACTGCACGAATACCTGGTTGCTGAGACTTTTCTTTTTCAATCCATGTACCACCTAATTGTGGCTCACGGCTTGAACCAACAAACACACTAATATGACTACGGCTCGCAGGTAAAATGGTTGCAGGATGCAGTACTTTTGCACCAAACGTTGCCATCTCTGCCGCTTCATCAAAACTCAAGCGTGCAATTGGGCTTGCTTTAGCGCATAAACGCGGATCAGTACTGAAAATACCCACAACATCAGTCCAAATATGCACGCTTTTTGCGTTAATTGCTTCTGCAAGTAATGCCGCGCTGTAATCTGAACCTCCACGCCCTAAAGTGGTTGTTTGATTATGTTCATTGCTACCAATAAAACCCTGAGTTACTACAACGTGGTCCTCAAGTAGCGGCACTAAATGCTCTTTAGCAGCCGCAGCGGTTGCTGCAACATTCGGTGTTGCTTTAGCAAATTGGCTATCTGTTTTTAGCACCTTGCGTACATCAAAACGCACCGCATCAAGACCATGCCCACGCAATACTTGTGTAAATAAATACGATGATAAACGCTCACCAAAGCTAAGTAGCTCATCTTGCTCCGCTACTGACTTAACCCCTTCTGATGCCAGTTTTTGAAAGGCTTTGAGGGTTTCATTAAAGCCATGAGCTAAGTCAGCATCAAGCGATAGCTCAGCTAAAATAGCTTCTTGAATGGCGACCACACCAGTAATGTGCTCGTCACGCTCAGCCGCACTCAAATCAGCTTTACACAATGCAACTAAATGATTGGTCACGCCTGCACTGGCACTCACAGCAACAATACGTACTTGATTATCAGCACAAATGATTTCTGCGCAGCGGCTCATAGCATCAAAGTTAGCTACACTGGTGCCACCAAATTTTGCAACAACGTAATCTGATTTTGTGTTGGCGGCTAATTGGGTATTCATGTCGTCTCCTTTTGTGGAAAACTATCCACAGTAATTCAAGAAGAACTCGGCAAGGGGGTGCTTTGAAAATAAAGAGTAGTCCATGCCAGAAGCTCTCCACCTAGTTTGGTGACAGTTTTGAGGATTCAGCCCCATAAACCGAAAAGTAACCGTGACGTCCGGCTAATTTTCTCGGCGAGTACTTCCCTCATTAATGGTCATCGGCGTTCGTCACCTCACATTAACTACCTAAGTATCGCACCTCTTCTGAATGTTAAGTTAACACCTGGTTAAAATAACAAAGCCTGCTAAAAAAGCAGGCTTTGAAAGTTAACGTTTAGACGTCTAGCTGTCAAGTTGTTTTATGAAATTAAACTGCCTGCTAAGTGCGACCCGTAATAGCCAACGGTATAAGCAATTAATAAATAAACCGACATTTTAAGATAGCTCATAAAGGTCAGTGCTTTTACTTTACTCATGGCGATAATACCTGCCGCAGAGCCGATAATAAGCATTGAACCACCTACCCCTGTTGCGTATGTAAACGACAACCATTGCTGTGGACTCATCACAATATCTGCTTTTAAAAGTGCTGCAGTTAAAGGTACATTATCTACCGCTGCTGATAATAGCCCCATCATGTAGTTTGCATACTCAGGCGCCATCAACTCATATAGGTGAGTAAACTTAGCAAGCATACCTACTTCTTTTAATGCACCAACCAGCAATAACACACCTACGAAGAACAATAAGGTGTCGTACTCAATCTCACGAATATAATCGATAATTTTTTTGTTGACGTCTTTTTTGCGCATTAAGAATTGCGCAACCAAAAACATTAGTGATAAACCAAATAAAAAGGTTAAAAGCGGTGGCACATTATAAAGCACGCTCAAAGTTAACGTGGCAATAATCGTCGAGAAGAAGATAACCGCAATGGTAATATCTGTTTTTTCAATACGACGAGCTGTTTGCTTTTCAAATACTACATTACCCGACATACCTACAGATAACATTGCCGCAAGCAGTGCAACACTTGTCAGTGCAGGCGCAATTAATAATAGTAAATTAGCAATGGTGACCTTTTCGTCTAAGAAAATCATCAGAGTTGTAACATCACCCGTGATCAACGACACCCCACCCGAGTTAACACTAAATACAATCAAGGTTGCATATTTTATTAATTTTTTAGGATCTAATTTTAGTGACATCACCACCGCAAGTGAGATTAAAGTCGCAGTTATATTGTCTGATATCGATGAAAATAAGAAAGAAAAGCCACCAATCAGAAACATCAACTTTCGTTCACTGATTTGATTTGGCATAATTTTATGAACAATATTCTGGATAAAGCCTTTAGAGTTTAAATACGCAACAAAGGTCATCGCTGCCATTAAAAACAGCCACAAAGTCGCGATCTCTAATATATTGTGATCCAGTTGATGTTGTATGGTTTCTGGGCTTTGCCCATGAATTGGAGAGATAAATAAGATAATCCAGCATAAAGTGCCAAAAAAAAGCGTCGTTTTGGCCTTGTTTACATGGATAATATCCTCTATAACGATAAGCAAAAATGCCACCGCTATCAGGGTTAGGATAAGTGGGGTTACCATGGTGTTTGAACAACCTTTATAATAATGTAAAAATTGTAAGTCGAGTGTTTCGGCGCGGATTCTAGCAGCATAGAAAGCATAAAACTATTATCAATTACATAATTTACTACTAATCGCTAACACCTAAGTCTGAATTTACTGGAGCCTTATGATCCCAGCTAAAAAGTTATTAAATACCCTTACTGAACATTGGGGGGTGTTAGAACTGCTATTTAAACGTTTTAAGATGGCTGATTTCAGTTTGAAAGACGTACAAAATGCGATAAAACAAAAACAACCTTCATGGTCAAATGAACGCATTTATAAGGAAACAAATCGTTTATTAAATCAAGATATTATCATTCCATTAGCGAAATCATCGCAATTAGAAATCAATCGAGCGATTGCTGATTTTGCGACTTTCTTGCTACAAGAAGAACACCTAGGTCTTGCCCAAGAAATTAGTGTACTAGTTGATGATTTAGCTCGCCTTGGTAGTCGCTTGGCTAAAGCAGGTGAAATTGAAGATTACGACGAGCTACGCCGCTTTAGCCGTATTATGGATGATCGGGTACGTAAAATAATGAAATTGTTTGCCCACAATGAAAACGCAATTTTAAATATTGTTGAGCAAGCTAAAGCAAACAACGCCGTGCAATCTTTGCAAAAGCGCTATCAAGCAGTGATCGAAGCGTTTGATGAATACATTGAACCTATGCTTGAAATGGTTGATATACGTGGTGACTTCCACGCTTGCTTTAACACCATTGAAACGCAAATAAGCGCACAAATCGAACAAATTGACCGCCTAGGTAAGTCATATCAAGACAAACGCATGCTTGAGCAATTGCGAACCCGTATTTTAGAAATGCATTTAGTTGGTCGTGAAAGCTTACGTAAAAGCGCCGATATGCTAATGCCGCTACGTGAAGAATTACGCCGTAACAACCTAATTACTCGCCAAGCAGCCAAAGTACTTGGTTTAGTGCGTAAAAATGGCGTCGATAACATGCTAAGTGCGGTACAACCTAACTTTGTCTCGGATGCACAACGCTTTTCACTTGGTCAACAACGTCATATCGTGGCCTATATGGCAGGCTTAGTCGACTTTGAGCACGATGAATATCAGCTACCAGAGCATGATGATGTGCCCGCCTATCAAAGCCCGCATATCCCTGATTACAACGACGTTAAAACACAATTTAGAAAACGCTTTAAAAAAGCCAGCAAAAAAGCTCAGCCGCTGCTTAGTTTCTTAGATGAAAGCTACCCAGATCTAGAAGCTGACGAAATGCTGTTCTTGTATCAAAAATTAATTAGCGATGGCGACCTTGAAATTAGCCAAAGCCAAGAGAAAGTAAAAATAAAAATTGCCCAGCAACACTTCTCTCTTTACCCATTTAACTCATCGATTGCTGACGATAAAAAAGCAACAGAGCAATAACCATGACAGATATTAATTTAGATGATTTAACGCATCTGCAAGCTATTAATAAAAAGCTCACGTCAGGCTACCACATTAGTGAACAAGACACGCTGATGTGGCAAGAGCTTGACCAACACATTGATGCCTACCGTGCCCTTTTTAATGCACTCGGCCATGACCTACAGCATGATAGCCGTGGCTATTACTATTTTGGTAGTGACGAGAGCACCCCAAACATGGGTAAAATTTCACGTGCCATCGCGCTGACTATCTACATCTTGATTGAGCACTATGCCAATACTGGTAAAGATCCTATGCGTGCCTTATTTGACGAGGTAAACGACCTTGAACTGATGCAAACCTTAGTGCAAATCAACAAGCACTTGTTTGATCAATTAGAAATATTCTCTGGCTCAGATTTACGTAAAGATGTGTACCTACGTATGGTGCGTTTAGGCCTTGCTCGCGAAGTAGAAAATGGCTTTATGCTGCAAGCGCCAATTTATCGTTATATCGATGCATTAATGGAAGTAAACGAAGAAACCTATCTAGGAGATGACGAATAATGCAAAGCCAAAGCCTTTACGGACTCAGCAAACTTGCGCTTTTAAATACCGCAGGCTATGCAAAATGCGTGATCCCACTGGATAAAAGTAGCTCAATTTGTGCACCGAATAATACCGGTAAAAGCTCGGTTATTAATGCTCTGCAATTTCCGTTAATTAATGATTTACGCTTAACAGAATGGGATGGCCACGATTTAGACGAAACTCGTAAGTTCTACTTTTCGTCAGATCAATCCTATATTTTACTTGAAGCTGACCTACCTAATGGCCCTGTGGTTATTGGTGTTGCTGGCCTTGGTAAAATTGCTGGTTATGCGCATCAGTTTTTTTGCTATCAAGGTAAGTTAAACCTAGATCACTACACCCTAGGCAAGACAATTGTTAAATTCACCAAGCTTTTTAATCACTTAAAAGAGCAAGGTTTCAACCCAATTGAATTAAAAGCGCAAGAGCTGAACGCCCTACTTACTGGCGGCGCAACCCCGTTTGATGGCGATATCAATTTAAAGATGATCCCACTCAATAACGTGCAAGACTCTGCAATTTACAAAGAAATTTTCCGCCGTATTCTTAACTTGCACAAGTTAGGAGCCAGTGATGTTAAGCGCTTTATGTTACGTGTATTTGAGCGTCATATGTCAAATTCACGGGTCGATTTTTATGAAGTATGGCGACGTTCATTCGATAAGGTAAATCGCGCTAAACGTGAATTAAAAGCCCTTGAGTCAATGCAAGAGCCTATCGCAGCCCTTGAATCTATGCTTGAGAATCAAACGGTTTTAAAAGGCAAACTTGCCGCCTATGCGCCAAAAATTGACCAAGCACTGATTGACTTTGAAACCTATCAACAAGAGCAACTTACTGAGCTAAATATTGCCCTTGAAGATATCGAGCACGAAAAACATGAGTTCGACCAAAAGCAGCAGCTGTATATTCAGCAATCACGTGACATTGAGCGTAAGCAAACTCAAATTGAGCAGTGGTTTTTAGACTATCGAGCACTTAAATCTGAGTTTGAACTAGTTAACAAAGCCACCTTAAAAGTAAGCCTTACGCAGCTTAAACAAGATTATGAGTCGCTTTCGCATTCATTAAGCAGTGCCCAAGGTCAAAGCTTACACACGCTTGATTACCGTATTAGCGAAACACAAAAGCAAATTAAGAGCTTAAAACTACAGCTAAAGAACCTCGAGTTCAATTTATTCACCCGTATGCGTGAAGATTTATCTTTAAAAGAAGTTGAAGAAATTTCGCGTATTTTAAACCCAGATATCTTATCGTTTGCCACCACCAGCAATGGTGATGTTGATATCACAGACGAAGATGCCTTCGGTGAGTTTTTAGAGCAGTTATCGGCAAACGTAAAAGGCGGTGTACTGACTCTTCCAGGTGCGACGATTAAACTAAAAAAGCTAAGCCCTGTGCAAATGCAAACGGGCGAAAACAAAGAGCAATTAACTGCGCAACTCGCTGCACTTGAAAACTCCCTGAAAGAGTTTAAACAACAGCGCGAAGTAGCTGCTAATGTCGCTGAAAAGCAAAAAGAAAAAGATGCCTTGTATGATGAGCTAATGGCCTCTGAAGAAGCATTAAAACGCTTTGAACAATTTGAAGTGATGCAGCAATCTGTCGATGCTCAAACTCTGCTAAAAGAGCAATTAAATGCAGAACGCGAACAAGTTGACGACTACCTGCAAGACATTCAAAAGAACAGTGGCTCAATTAGCGATCGTCGCTCAATTATCAAGTCGAAAAAAGATTTGCTTGCGCGCCAAGCTGACCGCTTACGCCAAGTTAAATCTGAACGTATCGATCACACACTTGATTTTTACTCAGGCAAAGTCACACCATACATGATTGAAATCAGTATTGATTTTGATAACTTAAGTGACCTCATTCATCACTTTAACAAAGACTGCCAAGAGCTACGTAACTTTGATATCAACGTACGTAACACCTACATGCATATTTATAATGCGGGTATTACTAAATTTGATAACGAAAACGATGAGTTTACTAAATACGAAAAGCTTATCAGCGCGTTTCATAACATTGATAACGAGCGCGATGCTGTTGAGCGTCAAGGCCGAGTTGCATTAACCGAAGTGGCAGCTACCATTAAAGGCTTGCGTGAAGACTTAGACCGCTTGCGCCGTGAAATGAATAGCTTTAATAAAGGCATTAGTCAACATCGGATCTCTAACCTTCAAGCATTCAAAATTAATGTTATCCCGCGCAAGATGCTGGTTGATAGCATTGATACCATCATTAGTACCTCAAATCAGTTTGAGCAAGGCGATACCCTCGACTTATTAAGCCAAGAGCCTTATAGCGAGTCTGCGGTAAACGAAGCAAAAGATCATTTAATTAAGCTTGCTTCTGAAAAAGCAGGTTTAACACTGACAGACTTGTTCGATATTCGCTTTGAAGTGGTAAATCGTGCTGGTGACACTGAGCACTTCGAGAAAATCGACTCAGCCGGCTCTAACGGTACCCGGATTACCATTAAGCTACTTTGTGGCATGCTGTTTATTCGTTACTTATTAAGCGATCAAGAGCAAAACCTGTATCGTATTCCGATTTATATCGATGAAGCTGCCGATATCGACCCGCAAAACCAAAAAGCAATTATCGAAACAGCACTTAGCTTTGGCTTCGTGCCGATTTTTGCCTCAGTTAAACCACAAGTTAGCTGTGATTACATTGTCCCTATTCGTACTGTCAAAGATGGGGTGCAAAACTGGGTCGATGAAAAAGACTGGATAGAAGTTGAACACAGTGCTTAATTACAAACTATTACAGTACTTATTTGTAAATGTGCCATAGTATTTAAATAATCATTCAGTTGAGTATTATTTGTGTTATGTTATCAATCAAGTAGTGGAAATTTTGCCAAGGAGCAAACAATATGAAGAACTTATTAATCGCGACGGCTGTATTATTTTTAGCGGCTTGTGCTAAAACGCCTGATTGGGATTACGACAAATCTGCAGATTTTAGTAATTATAAAACCTTCTCTTGGGTACCTAATGCCAGCTTGACTAAAAACGTAGCGAACTACCAAATTAGTCCTTTAATGGAAAAACGTGTGCGTGAAGCAGTTAATGCCGAACTTGAAAAAAGCGGCATGAAGCTTGTTGATGTAGCGCAAGCAGATGTACTTATTAACTATCATGCATCAGTTGATACTAAAATTGATGTAGATACCTTCAACGTAGGTTACGGTGCACGCTGGAATTACTGGGGTATGGGTTATAACACGCAAACAACAACTCGCGAATACGAAGTCGGTACGTTAATTTTAGACGTAGTAGACCGTGCTTCTAACCAATTAGTTTGGCGTGGTGCTAAAGAAGGTCGTTTGCAAAAGAACCAATCACCTGAAAAGCGCACTGAAGTTATCAAAGAAACTGTTGCTAACATTCTCAGTAACTTTCCACCGCAATCAATTAATCAAAACTAAATGCCGTTTTAGTAAAAAGACCGCGCACTTGGCGCGGTTTTTTATTGCCTGCTGAAATCTGGTTGGAGTGGTATAACCCAGTGATTCAGATACAATACCCGCAATTTTCAGTGCGCCTAACTAGCCCACTACCCCAGATTAAACAAAATCAAGAGAGTTTTAGATGGTACGCGCAGTACAGCTTACACTTCCCGCTTTATTCGTCACTTGCTCAGTGCTAGCAGAAGACACCAACAATATTGAACAAATCACCGTTGAAGTTTCAGCAACCGCAAATAAAGAACCGGTTGGTACTTTTGATGCGCCGGTATCAAACTTAGAATATGACCCACGTGTCGATTTGCAATCACGCAATATGGCTGAAGCACAAGCTGATGTCACTATTCGTGGTGGTATCTTCGAAAATACTGGCTTTCGTGTCGGTAGCAGTACATTATTTGACCCTCAATCTGGTCACTACTTTGCTGAAATTCCTATTGCCCCACAGATGCTAACAGGCCCTTCAGTACTTACAGGGGCTGATAATGCCCTTTATGGTATGAATAGCTCGGTTGGCACGGTTTCATTTGGCTGGCGCCCTATCACAAGCACTGGCAGCGTTTCACTTGGCACAGGTACGAATGGCTTTAATTTACAAAGCATTCATGCTGCCCATAGCCAAAAGCTGGATAGCAAACCTGATTGGCGATTAGGTTTTGAGGGTGAATACTCGCACTCAAAAAGCGATGGCTCAATTGATAATGGCGACCACGACTTTGAACGTGCCTCAGCACGCGTTCAACTTGCAAGCGATACCTCGCAAACTGATTTAATGTTCGGACGCCAAGAAAAATTTTTTGGTTGGCCAAATCTTTACACGCCATTTAACTTTAACGAAACCGAAGATCTTGAAACCAAGCTTTTCATGCTCAATCACAAGCAAATGTATGGTGATAGCAGTACCTTTGAAGTGACTGGTTATTATCGTAAACATAACGACCATTATGTATTGTCTCGTGAAAACCCAGCTATTTTTGAAGCGTTTCACGAAACCACCGTTAAGTCATTGGCACTCTCTGGACGTCACCGTTTAAATGACCACTATGCAATTAATTATGCTGGACAATTTATTGCTGATGAGATTGAATCAACATCTCTTGAAAACAACTTTACGTCACGCAATTACACTAAGCTAAGTATCTTGCCTGAATACAAGACGGCCCTTACAGCTAACAAAGAGCTTATGGTTCGTGTTGGTGCTGCTTTTGATGATACTAACCGTGATAGTTCAGATACCTCCTTTATTGCAGATGCAAGCCTTAAAGTAGCTAATCAAAATGGCAGTGAACATACTTGGTACGCATCATACGCCGAAGCAACACAAGTTCCCGGTTACACCGCAATCGGCGGCAGTGAAACGGGCGGGTTATTCAGAAGTAATTACAGCCTTGAGCGCGAAACCACCGATAACCTTGAATTAGGTTTGCTAATTGAACAATCTTCGTGGCGTTTAGATTCAGCTATTTTCTACCGCAAAGATAAAAACCTTACGGATTGGACATATCGCTTTGATGCAACTTCAGCACGTTTTGCAAACCCGGTTGATATAGACACCTTAGGCGTTGAGTTTTTAGCGAATAAATCGTTTGAAAGCGCTGAGTTGATTGCCAGCTACACCTATTTAGAAAAGTCAGAAGACTATGGCACGGCAGATATTGATGCGAGCTTTTATGCGCTTAACTACCCTGATCACCGTGTAACACTGGGTGCAGTATGGCAACCAATGGATGTGCTTGAGTTGCGTATCGATAACGAATGGCGTAAACAACATAGTAACCGCCTACGTAGCTCTGATGATGAAGCCTTCTTCACGCAGTTAACAGTAAAGTTCACGCCAGCCCAGCTTGATAATGTGTTTGTTACCTTTGCAGCTGACAATATCTGGGATGAATCATTCGAGGAAGTCCCGGGTACCCCAGGCCGCGGCGAACAATATACTTTAAGCGCTACCTATACGTGGTAAGTAAAAACAACAATGCCAGTCAATTGACTGGCATTGTTGTGACACGTTTTCTTCTAAGATCTTTAAAACACCACAGTCAAATTTATTTAAAATGCCATAGCGAAAACTGTGACTTTAAAAAATAACCTAATTTATCCCAGTAACTGTTAAAAAATGTTAAGGGTTTAATTTTTTTAAGTCATCTGCTCAAGTTCGGTAATTAAATACAATGCTTGTTCATTTGTCGTGCCACACACATCAATAGTGGCAGAAAAATCACTACACACCTTGGGCCTTGATTCATCACCAAATAATTTACACAGGTTATTATTATCCAGTTGAATACAGCGCTCTCCCGCCGCTTTCCCGTTGGGCATTTCTGGGATCGGTGAGCTAATACTGGGTGCAATACAACAGGCGCCACAGCCTAATCTACATGCCATTTTATCTGTCATTGAGTACCTCTTATAGAACCTTTGTAGCGCCTTTGTAATATGTGTAATGGTTTGTTACATCTTCGAACGCCTTGTAAACACTTTATTGCGTATGCTTAGCCTATCAAATTTATTTTTAATTACCGTCAACCGTGAGGGACTATCCCGTGGCTAGTAAAAAACAAATCATTCTCCCTATCGCCGTATTAGTCGGCGGACTTGGAATGGCATTCGCATTTGCCTCTATGAAGCAAGCGCCGGTCGAAAAACCAGAACAAGATTTGCGACCGCTTGTATCAATTAAACCGTTAAGCTTTGACGCCATTACCCTTGATGTAAAATCATACGGTATCGTTAAACCTAAAAACCAAACTGAACTTGTTGCGCAAGTGAGTGGTCAGGTTGTCTCGCTGTCAGATCAATTTGTACAAGGCGGATTTGTTAAGCAAGGTGATATTCTAGCACGTATTGACCCAAATGATTACGAAGCTGCACTCATTGAAGCAGAAGCAGGTCTGGCGCAAGCAAGCTCTGCTCTTGAAATTGAACGCGCGCAAGTATCTGTTGCACAAGCTGAGTGGGACCGCATCAAAGGTGACTCAAACCAAGTTATTCCATCTGAGCTGTATTTACGTAAACCGCAACTCGCTGAAAAGCTTGCAAACTACCGTGCTGCTCAAGCCAGTGTAAAACGCGCAAAACGTAATCTTGAGCGCACATACATTAAAGCGCCATACGATGCCATTATCGACGAGCGCCTGATTAGTTTAGGTAGTGTGGTAAACCCGGGTAATAGCTTTGGTAGCCTAAGCTCAACATCACTGGCTGAAATTCGTTTACCTGTTGCTGATAAAGATCTGCAATACCTAAATAACCAAGGAATTGGTGCAAGCGTATCAATTAATGCTGAATTTGCAGGTAAACAAACAACGTGGCAAGCGACTATTGTACGCAGCGAAGGGGTCGTTGACCAACGCAGCCGCATGAATTACCTAGTAGCACAAGTAGCAACGCCTTATGAGCAAAAACAACCACTGCGTTTTGGCTCATACATTAATGCCACTATCGAAGGTCGAGCGCTGGACAATGCGATTGTTGTTCCGCACCATTTAGTTAAAGACAACAAGGTAGCTGTTTTACAAGATGGCGAAACACTTACTTTTAAAACACTTAACATTGTGCGCGAACAAAATGGCATGGTGATCGCCGATAATGGCCTTGCTAACGGTGAGCAACTTATTACCTCAGCACTTGAATACCCAACTGAAGGCATGGCAGTCAAGCTAGATGACGCAAAACTAAGTGTGCCAACAACACAATTAGCGTTAAAAGAGGAATAAGCCATGACCACGCACAGAGAAAAAGGGCTTATTGCCTGGTTTGCACGCAACCCAGTTGCTGCAAACTTACTTATGATCTTTATTTTAGTGGGCGGCTTATTGACTGCAATGTCAGTGCGTAAGCAAATGTTCCCACAGTTTGAAAGTAACTGGATCAGTATTCAAGCTGTCTACCCAGGGGCTGCACCACAAGAGGTAGAAGAAGGCATAACCATAAAGGTCGAAGAGTCTTTAGAGGGCCTCGAAGGCATTAAACGTTTAATTACTTATTCGAACCGTGGTTTTTCACAAGCTTGGATAGAAATCGAAGAAAAGTACGACCCGCAAGAAGTACTCGATGAAATCAAGATGCAGGTTGATTCAATCAATACCTTCCCTGCTGAGATGGAACGCCCAATTGTTCGCCGTGAAAAGTTTGAGCAAGAAGTTATGATACTCGCGCTGTATGGCGATATGAGTAACTACCAGCTCAAAGAACTTGGTAACGACATAAAAGATGAACTACAAGCTTTACCACAAATTAACTTGGTCAACTTTTACAGTGGCTTAAACTACGAAATTGGCATTGAAATCAGCCCAGATAAACTACGTGAGTATGGTTTAACTTTCCGTGATATTGCCACAGCTGTGCGCAGCTTCTCTGCAAATATGTCTGCAGGTCAAATTCGCTCTGAAAATGGCTACATTTCAATGCGTGTTGAAAACCAAGCGTATCGTGGTAAAGAGTTCGAAAAGCTGCCTTTATTACACTTACCTGATGGCGCCCAAGTTTTCTTAGGTGATGTGGCAACAATTAACGATGGCTTTGAAGAAGGCCTGCAATATTCTAAGTACAATGGTAAAAATTCACTGACTTTTGAAGTAAATGCTTCGAAAGATCAAGACATCACTAAGGTTGCTGCAGTATTAAAAAAATACCTAGCAGATAAAGCGCCACAGTTACCAGCAGGTGTAAAGCTATCGCCAATTGTTGATTTAACTTATTACCTTGAAGGTCGTCTAAACATGATGATCGACAACATGATTTGGGGTGGTATTTTAGTTATGGTGGTACTTGCCCTATTCTTGCCACTGCGCTTAGCGTTTTGGGTCATGATGGGTTTACCTGTATCATTCCTAGGTGCATTTTTAATGATGCCACTTGGCTTTATAGACATCACTGTTAACTTAGCTTCTTTATTCGCATTTATACTGGTGCTAGGGATAGTCGTTGATGATGCTATCGTCGTAGGTGAATCAGCCAGTGCTGAAATTGAAAAGCACGGTCATAGCCTAGATAATGTAGTGCGTGGTGTAAAACGCGTTGCAATTCCTGCAACCTTTGGTGTATTGACTACTATCGCCGCATTCTTACCGCAAACACTGGCATCAGGGCCTGGTTCTGCCTTTTCTAAAGCCATTGGTGGCGTAATTATCCTATGCTTAATTTTCTCATTGATTGAATCAAAACTGATTCTACCGGCTCACTTAGCGGCCATGAAAAATAAACCTGCGAACCCTAAAAATCCATTACACCGCTTGCGTTTAGGTATGGATAATGGCCTGAAGAACTTTGTCGATAATTACTACACACCATTTATAGGTCGCTGTATTCATTACCGTTATACCGTAATTGTTGGCTTTATCTGTGTACTTATTGTCAGTGGCGGTATGTTCGCTGGTGGTTTAGTGAAATTTGTTGCGAATCCTAAAATTCCACATGATTTCCCACGTATCTCAGTTGAAATGAACTTATCTTCTTCTGAACAAGCGACCCTTGAAACAGCACAAACAATTGAAAAACTGATTTTAGATGTCGATAAGCAACTTGAAGAGCAATATGGTCAAGCGATGATCCGTGACTTATCTGTTAGCTTACGCGGTCGTACAAGTGCACGCATTATGGCGATTTTAGTCGAACCAGACTTACGCCCTATTGATACTTTCCAATTAAGTGCAATGTGGCGCGAACAAATGCCACCACTGCCAGGTGTGAAAACGCTTAATATTGAAGACAGTATCATGAACGGTGGTCGTGATGACGGTGATGTGAGCTTCCGCTTAGAAGGTAAAGATATCAATAAACTAAAAGAAGTTGCAGCTAAGTTAAAAGAAAAGCTAAATAGCATGCAAGGTGTAGGTGATGTAAATGACTCACTACAATCTGCAACTGACGAAGTTCAACTTGAACTTAAACCACTTGCTTACAGCTTAGGCTTAACCTTATCGGATGTGGCATCACAAGTTAGCTTTAGCTACTACGGTTTAGAAGCACAACGTATTTTACGTGACGGTGAAGAGATTAAAGTAATGATCCGCTACCCTCGTGAATCGCGAAATGCGGTAAGTGACATCACTGATGCGCGTATCATTACGCCTACAGGCGTTGAAGTGCCTCTTGCAGAAGTAGCGAAGGTCAACATCGTTGATGGTGTGAACCGTATTCGTCGTGAAAACGCAAAACGCACTGTCAACGTTTGGGCTGCGGTTAACACTGATCAAGCAGAACCATTTGCCATTGCAAAAGAAATTCGTGACGAATACTTACCTAGCCTATTGAAAAGCTACCCAGGTGTAGAAAGTAATGTGGCTGGTCGTATTCAAGAAGAAATGGATAGTGTGGCAGAACAAGTACGTGATTTTGCTTTGTCTATGATGATTATATTTGCGTTACTTGCTATTCCACTGCGCTCATACTCGCAGCCATTCATTATTATGTCGGTTATTCCATTTGGTGTAATTGGCGCGATGTTCGGTCACATGATCTTAGGTATGACAATGAGTAGCTTATCGGTATTCGGTATCATCGCTGTTGCTGGTGTAGTAGTAAACGATTCGCTAGTAATGGTCGACTTTGTCAATAAGGCCCGCGCTGAAGGTGTTGCAATCAAAGAGGCTGTGATGCAAGCCGGTGCTCGTCGTTTTAGAGCAATATTACTAACCTCAATTACGACCTTTATTGGTGTATTACCAATCATTATGGAAACAAGCTTACAAGCAAAAATAGTTATCCCAATGGCTGTATCTCTAGCATTCGGGGTGTTATTTGCGACTGTCATTACACTTATTTTAATCCCTTGTCAGTATGTAGCGTTAGAAGACTTTAAACGTTTGATTGGCAAGTTTAGAGGTAAAAAAGTAGAGCCAGAAGCAAAATTACAAACAACCAGTAATTAAACCCCTCTCAAAATCCCAACCGAACGCTTGGCAAACTCATTTGCCAAGCGTTTTTATTTAAAAAATATGTTCCTATAAATTGTATTGCTTTGCTAAGCTTAAATGAGCAAAAAAGAAACAATTCAAGCAAATTACAAACTTGTTATAGGGACATAGCTATGAAGATTCTGCGCTACACCGTTTTGGTCAGTTGTTTATCCATTTGCATGCCTGTATTGGCTGAAAACCAATACTTACAACAACAGTTAGAACCTATCCTGATTGGTGAATCTCACAGTATTGAAAGAGAACACATCCATTCTCCTGACATGACCGTTGCCACCTATAAAGCAAATGGTTTTGAACGTGTTTGGAATGATACCAAATATGCAAAACAAGCTCTCAAGTTAATTGCTCAATCAGAGCTTGAAGGCCTCTCACCCAATGACTATCACTTTGATACATTAATGGCGCTGGCCAACGAAATAGATAAACGCGGCGCAGAGGCAGTCGAAGCTCAGTTTGATGTACTTATGACAGATGCTGTCATGACGTATGCAAAACACTTAATACGCGGAAAAATAAACCCAAAACAACTTACTGCAACATGGAATTATGGACAGTTTGACGTTAGTCCTGATGCTGCAGCTGCCTCTTTACTTAAACACGTTAAGTCTAAAAGCCTTGATAAAGGCCTTGAAAACCTTAAGCCCGTATTACCTCATTACAAACGCTTAAAAGATGCTTTAGTGTTTTACCGAGAACTTGATGCAACTGGCGAGTTACCTGCCATCACATTGCAAAACAATATATTAAAACCGGGTCAATCAGACGCAGCTGTACCGCTGTTAAGACAAAAGTTAAAGCGCTTAAATTATTTTCAAGGCAGTGGTAGTGATGATACTGATTATGACAACGAGCTAGTTGCAGCAGTTAAGAATTTTCAGAATGCTCATCAAGTTACTGACGACGGTGTGATTGGTAACGCAACGTTAAAATTACTCAACAAAGATTACAGTGAATACATTGATGATATTTTAGTAAACCTAGAGCGTATTCGTTGGGTTGATAATACTCTCACAGAGCGCTTCTTAGTGGTAAATATCGCTGGTTTTAAACTATTTTTATTTGAAGACAACAAATTAAAATGGCAAACCAATGTGGTCGTTGGCAGAAACTACACCAAAACCCCAATATTTAAAGGGCAAATGAGCTATATCGTGATGAATCCAACATGGACAGTACCGCGGAGTATTGCAGGTGGCATTATCAAAAAAATGAAAGAAAACCCAAACTACTTAAACGAGAAAGATTTTGTTGTGGTTGATAGTCGCCGTAACCCAGTGGATAGCAAGAGTATTGATTGGGCAAATGCTAGTCGTAAGAACTTTCCGTACTGGTTTGTACAACAACCTTCAGAGAATAATTCATTGGGACAAATTAAATTTATGTTTCCTAATAAATACTCAATTTATTTGCACGACACCCCTGCAAAAACATTATTCCAGCAAGACCAACGTGCATTTAGCCACGGCTGTGTAAGAGTTGATGAACCATTCACCTTAGCTGAGAAAATATTAGAAACGTCAGATAATTGGAGTCGTAGCGACATTGATGACGCCATTGCTGCAAAAGAGACTACAAAAATCAGCTTATCAAAACCGCTAGATGTACTTTTAATGTACTGGACAGTCGCAGGTGACGACGAGAGCTTACAATTTTATACCGATGTCTATAATCGCGATGGCGCGTTATTAAAAGCACTCACCACGCCATTAGCAAACAATACAATTTAGAGGTAACTATGTATTTCAGCCGTATTATTTTAAGTGTGTTCTTCGCGTTAACTACATGCTCTGTTGCTGCCATTGAATTAAGCGACTCGCTGCACAGCATTGTTCTTGATGCAAAACAGGTTCTAACACTTGATAACACGGCTGATTTTGCTCCAACAGCAGTATCAGACGTTGAGACTGAGCGATTAGGGCCAAATAGCATTGCAATTTACGCCCCAGAAAATGTAGGGTTTTATAACCTAGTATTGAGTAACAATGAAACCAGTAAACACCTACTTGTGATTGTTAAAAAACCATTCAATGCAAACAATAAACAGTTAAATAATTACCAAATAGGCCTCTACCCTACGCCTTATAAAGGCTACACACAATACAGTGCACCAAACGGGTTTATAGAAATTTTTGAGAAAGACTTATCACGCCAGCTGACTCCTCATGTGCAAGTTAAAAATATAATTTGTAAGCAAGTGAGTGGCTTTCCAAAATATCTTTATGTCAACAACGGTGGCTTGATGATGCTCGAAGAACTACTCAAGTTTGTACAAAGTGAAGGGATTAAAGTCAGCAAGTTTGCCTTTATCAGCGGCTATAGAACACCCCACTACAATCGCTCAATTGGTAATGGCAAACATAGTCGACACCAATATGGCGATGCTTTCGATTTATACATAGACGAAGATAGTGATGGCCGAATGGACGATTTAAATGGCGACGGCAAACTGACAGTTGCTGATGTAGATGTACTTTATAAAGTGTTCGAAAAATTTCAAAAACAAAGCCGTTATAATGGTGGTATAGGGCGCTATAGACCCGCCTCCCATCACGGTGGTTTTGTACATATAGATAACCGAGGATTTACCGCGAGGTGGTAATACAACCTTCATATAATCCTTGTTTAAAGATCATCCGATTGCATTATTTTTGCTTGATTGCTAAGTTATTGTGAACAAGGGAAAATCGCAGCAAAAAAATGTAATTCAAAACAGTGGTATTGATGAAACACAACTTGATTTAATCGCCCTACTCAATGACAGACAACCATCAGTTAGTACAACTCTCTATGTCAGTAACGGTGATCTAATAAGCCCCGCTGATTATTGGCAAGCACTTCAAAATGAGAGCGTCTCTGTTGTGCATTACAGTGATTTAGACCACACAAGAATGGTAAGCCTTATCAATCAAGCCATGCGCAATGAGGTTTTACATAGATTAATGTAACCAACAAATAACAAGGATAGCAATGAACATACACTTTAAGAAATTAAGGTTGCTTGTAGTTTTTTATTTACTCGCAATTTCAAGCCTTGCCCATAGCCAAAATATGCAAACAGAGATGGCCGACTTTATTCAAGGTTTTCATGAATACAAGCAGTTTAACGGCAATGTATTAGTTGCAAAGGATGGAAAAGTACTGTTTGAAAAAAGCTTTGGCTATGCCAACTTTGAGTGGGATATAAAGCATAGTGATAAAAGTAAGTTTAGAATTGGCTCAATAACCAAACAGTTTACCGCCATGTTAATCCTGCAATTGGCACAAAATAATAAGCTTAAACTCGATGATCATCTTGCAACATACCTTCCTGAATACAGACAAGATATTGCCAATAAAATTACTCTTCGCCAAATACTTAATCATACCTCTGGTCTTGGTAATTATACCCAAGCAAAATCGTTTCGTGATGAGTACAGCCGAAACCCCTACAGTGTTGATGAATTTATTCGCTTGCTATGTAGTGATGATCTAGTGTTCGAACCTGGCACTGAATTTCGTTATAGCAATTCTGGCTATTTTATTTTGGGTGCGGTAATTGAAAAGGTAACTGGCCAAAAATATAAAGAGGTATTACAGCAGAATATTTTAGACCCACTTAAAATGGAGGATACAGGCTATGATTCCCACAATAAAATCATTAAATTTCGCGCCTCTGGATACGACAACGGGCTAGCTGGTTATAGCAACACCGATTATTTAGATATGTCTATCCCGTATGCAGCTGGGTCAATGTATTCAACAGCGCGGGATTTACTAAAATGGGATCAAGCCCTTTACTCAGATAAGTTATTAAACGACGCATATAAAAAGCAGATGTATCAAGTTTCTGGGCAAAGAAATTATGCGCTTGGTTGGGAAGTAACAAAGCTCGATAAAAACATTTACGGAAAACCCCTTACACGTATTCAACATGGCGGTGGTATCAATGGTTTCAATGCGTTTATAAGTAGAATTATCGAAGACAAATTACTCATTGTCATTCTAAATAACACGGGTGGTGCACCTCTCACCCCCATGACTAACGGTCTCTTGGCAATCTACTATGACAAACCTTATGAAAAAGCGACAGAACATGTAGATAGCAAGCTTTATAAAGCATTTAAAAGTGAAGGTATTAAAGGGCTCAAGAAAACCTATAAGCAAATGGTGAATGATGGGAATACGCCAAGAGAAAGGTCGTTAAACTACTTGGGTTATGAATTAATGCAGATGAAAGAACTAGATGCCGCAATTACTGTATTTGAACTCAACAATCAATCTTATCCAGAATCAGCAAACACTTATGACAGTTTAGGTGAAGCATATTTAGCAGTCGGCGATAAACAAAAAGCATTAGCAAGTTACAAAAATGCTCTTAACTTGAATCCTGACAGTGAAAGCGCTAAACAAGCAATTGAGAAATTACAATAAATAAGCCTTGTAACTCAATACCTAAAATAATTAGTTATCGAGTACCCGCTTATCTAAAATGTCTTTTTCAATCAGTTGAGTGAGAATCGCCTTGGTTTTTGCTCGACATATATCACGAACTAAACGAACCGCAGGTGTTATGGATTGTCGACTTGGACAGATTAACCAAAGCTCGGCACATAAGTGAGGGTAATTTTGCATAACCGGCACGACCCGACCTTTAAGTAAATCATCACTGATATCAATGCATGATTTAACAGCTAGACCTTTACCAGCCACACACCAACGTCTTACCAAATCTCCATCATTAGACGCTCGGCGACCTTGCATTTTCACTTTAAAACGCTCTGTTCCATCGGTAAATTCCCAGACATTGTTGATGATATCTTGAAGTTGATAAAATAAACCTTGATGCTGGTTTAATTCATCAGGATGTGTCGGCGCTCCATATTCGGCAAGGTACTCTGGGGTTGCACATAACAACCGAGGAACATTACAAATTTTAAAGCCATATAAGTTTGAGTCTGATGGCGAGCCATATCTGAGCGCAAAATCAACAGAGTCTCGGTAAAAGTCGACATTACTATCGCTAATATGAGGACGCATACTCAGCTTTGGATATTCATCAAGTAACTCATCTAACCAAGGAATAATAATGTTGCGGCCTAAATCTGAAGATAATGCAACTCTTAGCTCACCTTCTATTTCATCATGCTCGCCTTTTAAGGCAAGTGTCGCTTGCTCTAGCATGAGCACCGCTTGCTGACACTGAGGCAAAAAACGCTCCCCTGACGCCGATAAACGTAAATGGCGAGTAGTACGAACAAACAATTCAGTACCAAGAGCTGCTTCAACGCGCTTAATTGCTGCACTAGCGGTTGCAGCACGCATGTCTAATTTTGCCGCAGCGGTTGTAATACTGCGAAACTCTGCAACCTTGAG
Organism: Pseudoalteromonas sp. NFXS39; assembly: GCF_040148775.1. Taxonomy (NCBI): domain Bacteria; kingdom Pseudomonadati; phylum Pseudomonadota; class Gammaproteobacteria; order Alteromonadales; family Pseudoalteromonadaceae; genus Pseudoalteromonas; species Pseudoalteromonas sp. NFXS39. Next base: position 206,588 of record NZ_JAGDEC010000004.1, read on the forward strand.
GATTAATTTGAGATCTTCAACCAGCATATTAACTAAAAATTTTTGATAATGTTTATTCGATTATGCGCTTTATCGTAAAGTATGCAAAGCGTAAACTGCACCTAATTGTTATACATGCGGGAGCAAATCATGACACACCCTATTATTTCTGACTTACAACGCCGATACACAAGTAAGCGCTACGACGCATCAAGGCAAATTAGCCAAGCAGACTTAGCTGTAATTTTAGAAGCTTTACGCTTATCGCCATCGTCTATTAATTCTCAACCATGGAAGTTTATAGTCATCGAATCAGAGCAAGCAAAACAACGTTTCCACGATAGTTTTGCAAATAAGTTTCAGTTTAATCAGGTACATGCAAAAACTGCATCACATACTATTTTATTTGCTTATAACCCAAGTTATAAACGTGATGACTATGAAAAAGTCATCGATGCAGATATTGCTAATGGTCGCACGAAAGCTGAAAACAAAGAGCAGGCGTTTGGTGCGTTCGCATTTGTTGATTTAAATACTGATGACCATGGCGATAACGCTGCTTGGACTAAATCTCAAACCTACATTGCATTAGGTAATACTATGCATACTGTGGCTCGTTTAGGTTTAGATTCAACACCGATGGAAGGCGTCGATAAAGACCTACTCGGTGAGCTATTTGCTGATGAGTTAGATGGTTATGTATGTGAAGTGGCACTCGCTATTGGTTATCACGAACCAGAGCAAGATTATAATGCTACATTACCAAAATCTCGTTTAGATAAAGACGCGGTAATTACTGTAGTATAAAACCTATAAATTATGCAGGCTTTGCCTGCATAATTGTTATTTTAAGTCTGTCTTTACAATGATATTACTCGCCATACCTTCACATAAGTCTGCAGTTATTGTGGCAACTGCTCCATTTATTAATGCTAAATTAGGGGCAACGTGACCAATGTCCGCATCAACAATAACTGGGAACAAATTACCTTTAAATGCGAGTTCGATTGCTTGGTATTCATCAAAATAGCAGTCGTTATTAATTGCTGGACTGCGACCAAATACCACCGCATTTACATCGGTGAATACATCATTCAACTTTAACGATAACAAACAACGTGCTAATGCCATCGGGCTGAGCTCTGCATTTTCTAAATATAAAATTAAGCCCTCTGGTGCATACTGCTTTTTAAATTCATGCAATGCATAGTAATTTGAGGGTAGCAACAAGCCAAGAGTATCTAAGCAACCGCCGATTAAACGCCCTGAAACTTCAATCTGGCGTTTATCTTTATAGTTAATACATCGCCATTGACTCGGGGCTGTATAGTCAAATTGAGCTTGCGGATCGGCTTTATAATCAATTGGTTTTTGCTGATAATAAGGAGACGCGACTTGGTGCAGTTGCTGTTTTTCTTCAAGTGACATTGCACTGAATATATTTGCTAAATAAACATCTGAATCGTCAGGGTGAATTTGCATTAAATTCGCAGCGTGCAAGGTTGCCCAGCCACAACGAGTTGTTAATGCACATGCAAAAGTGCTTATATCTGAAAAGCCAACCAACCATTTAGGCCTTGCTTTACTTATCGCATTAAAGTCGAGAAGCGGTAAAATCTCCATGGTGAGATCGCCCCCCAAGGTGGCATGATGGCTGCTATTGAATCATCAGTTAAATACTCCATTAGCTCATCAGCACGTTGCTTTGCACTATTGTGTGACTGACGCAAACAGGCACCCTCAATGACAGTAAAACCTTTGGCTGTTAAGCCATTAAGTACTAAGTCTAAACGCGTATGAAACGCTGTATCTACACCTGATGAAAAAGCACATATGGCTATTTTATCGCCTTGAACAAGCGGTTTAGGATACTGAATTTTCGCCATTATTACTCCTTCATTACGACTGTCTTGTAGTCAACGTACCGAATAAATTCACGCATGTAAACAGGTATAAAAAAACCGCAGTATATAACTGCGGTTTTTATCAATGCTTGGTTAAGCTACTAAATATACTCAACTTCAATGATTTCGTACTCTACTTCACCGTTTGGCGTTTTAATGATAACGGCATCATCTACCTCTTTACCAATTAAACCACGCGCGATTGGTGAGTTAACAGAAATCAGGTTGTTTTTGATATCTGCTTCGTCATCGCCTACGATTTGGTATTTTACTTCAGCATCGGTTTCAACATTAACGATAGTGACCGTTGTGCCAAAAATAACTTTACCTGTGTTAGGCATTTTAGTTACATCAATGATTTGCACATTTGAAAGCTTCGCTTCAATTTCTTGAATACGGCCTTCGCAGAAACCTTGTTGCTCACGAGCAGCATGGTATTCAGCGTTTTCTTTCAAATCACCGTGCTCACGTGCTTCAGCAATATCAGCAACGATTTTTGGACGGGTAACTGTTTTTAATTCGTTAAGTTCTTCGCGCAGTAATGCTGCACCACGAACTGTCATCGGAATTGATTGCATATTATTCTCACTTAATCCCAAGGGCGATTGCCTCGCCCTTGGCACATTTCCTTAGTTCATTCGCTGGTGTAGTTCCTGAACTGACGTCACCTTGCTACGGTCGTCTGCTTGGTTTGCAGTACAGTTAGCAAATGCCGCGTTCAGAGTCGTTGTGTAGTTAGTCTTATGCTGTAACGCACCACGACGTAACACCTTCGAATCTTCAATCGCTTGGCGGCCTTCAGTAGTGTTTACAATGTAGCTGTATTCACCATTTTTAATTCTATCAAGAATATGAGGACGACCTTCGTATACCTTGTTCACGCGACGAACTGCAATGCCTGCTTCTTCAAGTGCTTTTGCAGTGCCACCTGTCGCATCTAGCTCGAAACCAAGTTCAGTCATGGTTTTAGCTAGTTCAACAATACGTGGTTTGTCACTGTTGCGTACCGATAGTAACGCGCGACCACCGCGTGGTAAAGTGTTGCTTGCACCTAATTGTGCTTTAGCGAATGCTTCGGCGAAAGTTTCACCAACACCCATTACCTCACCCGTTGAGCGCATTTCAGGGCCACGGATTGGGTCAACACCTTGGAACTTAGCAAATGGCAGTACCACTTCTTTTACGCTGTAGTAAGGTGGGATTACTTCTTTTGTAATACCTTGACTTGCCAGCGACTGACCTGCCATACAACGTGCCGCTACTTTAGCAAGTGCAACACCTGTCGCTTTTGAAACAAACGGTACTGTACGCGCAGCACGTGGGTTTACTTCGATTAAGTAAACTTTACCGTCTTTCACAGCAAACTGAGTATTCATTAGACCTACTACGCCAAGCTCTAGAGCCATATCAGTCACTTGCTTACGCATCACGTCTTGCACTTCGGCTGTTAATGAATGAGCTGGTAATGAACACGCTGAGTCACCTGAGTGAACACCTGCTTGCTCGATATGCTCCATGATACCACCGATGATTACTTGCTCACCGTCACAGATAGCGTCAACGTCAACTTCGATTGCGTTATCTAAGAAATGGTCAAGTAGTACTGGCGCTTCATTTGATGCAGATACCGCTTCAGTCATGTAACGACGTAAATCGTCTTCATCATAAACTACTTCCATCGCACGACCACCTAGTACGTACGAAGGACGAACTACGAGTGGGAAGCCAATTTCAGCAGACTTAACAATCGCTTCTTCTAAAGAAGTAACCGTTGCATTCTCTGGTTGAAGAAGGTTTAGACGCTCAACAAGCTGTTGGAAACGCTCACGGTCTTCTGCACGGTCGATTGCATCTGGTGAAGTACCAATTACTGGCACACCATTCGCTTCAAGTTCACGAGCAAGTTTCAGTGGAGTTTGACCACCGTACTGAACGATAACACCTTTTGGCTTTTCAACACGTACGATTTCTAATACATCTTCTAGCGTGATTGGCTCGAAGAATAGACGATCAGATGTATCGTAGTCAGTTGAAACAGTTTCAGGGTTACAGTTAACCATAATTGTTTCGTAGCCATCTTCACGTAAAGCTAATGCAGCGTGAACACAACAGTAATCGAATTCGATACCTTGACCGATACGGTTAGGGCCACCACCGATTACCATGATTTTATCTTTGTCAGATGGATTCGCTTCACACTCTTCATCATAAGATGAGTACATATAAGCTGTGTCAGAGCTGAACTCTGCAGCACAGGTATCAACGCGCTTGTATACAGGCACGATATCTAATTGGTGACGCTTCTTGCGAATTTCTGCTTCAGAAACACCTGCAATTTCAGCGATACGCGCATCAGCAAAGCCTTTACGCTTAAGCTTACGTAAGAACTCAGCATTTAAACCAGCCATACCTACTTCGCTGATTGTTGCTTCGTCTTTTAAGATGTCTTCGATTTGCACTAGGTACCAAGGGTCAATCTTAGTTAGTTCGAAAACTTCTTCAACGCTCATACCGTGACGCATTGCATCTGCTACGTACCAAATACGCTCAGCACCTGGCTCGCGTAATTCACGGATGATTTTTTCTTTCGCTTTCGGATCATCCAGGGCTACAACTGGGTTGAAGCCTGTTGCGCCTACTTCTAAGCCACGTAATGCTTTATGCAGTGACTCTTGTTGATTACGACCAATCGCCATAACTTCACCCACAGATTTCATCTGTGTTGTTAAACGGTCGTTTGAACCTGCGAATTTTTCGAAGTTAAAACGTGGGATCTTAGTAACAACGTAGTCGATCGACGGTTCGAAAGACGCTGGTGTTTTACCGCCAGTGATGTCATTTTGTAGCTCATCAAGCGTGTAACCAACAGCTAGTTTCGCTGCGATTTTCGCAATTGGGAAACCTGTTGCTTTTGATGCTAGTGCAGACGAACGCGATACACGTGGATTCATCTCGATGATAACCATACGGCCATCAACTGGATTCACACCAAACTGTACGTTTGAACCACCTGTTTCAACACCGATTTCACGAAGTACCGCCATCGATGCATTACGCATGATTTGGTATTCTTTATCAGTCAGTGTTTGCGCTGGAGCAACCGTGATTGAGTCACCAGTGTGAACACCCATAGGGTCAAAGTTTTCGATAGAACATACGATGATACAGTTGTCGTTTTTGTCACGAACAACTTCCATTTCGTACTCTTTCCAACCGATTAATGATTCATCGATTAAAAGTTCATTTGTTGGTGATAAATCTAAACCACGCTCACAAATTTCATCAAATTCTTCTTGGTTGTATGCAACACCACCACCAGTACCACCCATCGTGAATGATGGACGAATGATACATGGGAAACCGATGCGACTAAGAACATCGTGTGCTTCTTCCATTGAGTGAGCGATTTCTGCACGCGGACACTCAAGGCCAATGTTCTTCATTGCTACGTCAAAACGCTCACGGTTTTCAGCTTTATCGATTGCATCAGCAGTTGCACCGATTAGCTCAACACCGTGTTTTACCAGTACGCCGTGCTTATCTAAGTCAAGCGCACAGTTTAATGCTGTTTGACCACCCATAGTAGGTAGTACTGCATCTGGCTTTTCTTTTTCAATGATTTTCTCTACCACTTCCCAGTGAATTGGTTCGATGTACGTCGCATCCGCCATTTCAGGGTCAGTCATGATAGTTGCAGGGTTCGAGTTTACAAGAATTACTCGAAAGCCTTCTTCTCGTAGTGCTTTACACGCTTGTGCACCAGAGTAGTCAAATTCACAAGCTTGACCGATTACGATCGGGCCTGCGCCTAAGATAAGAATGCTTTTTATGTCGGTACGTTTTGGCATTGTTACTCCGGTTAAATTAGTTAGAACGTGCTTGCATCAAGTCGATGAAGTGGTCAAATAATGGCGCCGCATCATGTGGACCTGGGCTTGCTTCTGGGTGACCTTGGAAGCTAAATGCAGGCTTATCTGTGCGGTGAATACCTTGTAGGGTGCCATCGAATAATGAAACGTGAGTTGCACGTAAATTCGCTGGTAATGTTGCTTCGTCAGCTGCGAAACCGTGGTTTTGCGCTGTGATCATTACAACATTGCGGTCAAGGTCTTTAACTGGGTGGTTACCACCGTGGTGACCAAACTTCATTTTCACCGTTTGTGCACCTGAAGCAAGTGCAAGTAATTGGTGACCTAAACAGATACCAAAAATTGGCGTGTCTGTTTCTAGGAAAGTTTTAATGGCTTCAATCGCGTAAGTACACGGCTCAGGGTCGCCTGGGCCATTTGATAAGAAGATACCGTCTGGGTTTAATGCCAGTACATCTTCTGCAGATGTTTGTGCAGGAACGACAGTTAATTTACAACCGCGGTCAACTAACATACGTAAGATATTACGTTTAACACCGAAGTCATAAGCAACAACGTGGAACTTCTCGTCTGCTGCTTCTAGCGTTTTAAAGCCTGAACCTAAAGTCCAGCTTGATTCGCGCCACTCAAAATTTTCCTTGGTTGAGACAACTTTTGCTAAATCCATGCCTTTTAAGCCTGGGAAGGCTTGCGCAGCTTCAAGCGCTTTATTCTCATCTAACTCGTCGCCTGCAATGATACAACCATTTTGAGCGCCTTTATCACGTAAGATACGTGTTAATTTACGAGTGTCGATGTCTGCAATACCTAAGATATTGCGTTCTTTTAAGTAATCACTTAACGATTGCTCGTTACGGAAATTACTTGCTAGCAGTGGCAAATCACGGATCACTAGGCCTTTAGCCCAGATTTGACCCGCTTCTTCGTCTTCGCTGTTAGTACCCGTATTACCGATATGTGGGTACGTCAAAGTTACGATTTGTTCCGCGTATGAAGGGTCAGTCAAAATTTCTTGATAACCAGTCATAGACGTATTGAATACTACTTCACCGACTGACATGCCGTCAGCGCCGATTGCAGTACCGCGAAACACTGTGCCGTCTTCTAGGACTAACAGAGCGGATTTAGTCAAGTTAACCTCCTAACAGTAAAAAACGGGAGTAAAGTCATTTGCTCTACTGCCCGTTTAAAGCGATTGGAAACACGCATTTATGAATTTTTGGCAAATTGGCACTATTCTACAGTAAATTAGCTTTCAGATCTAATCTTAATTAATAAAATAGTAAAAATAAGCGTTATTAACTAAAAATTCACTGAAACTGCCAAAAAAGAAACTAAACTACTTCAAGTCAAGCACATCTTGCATGTCATAAAGTCCAGCTGGTTTATTTTTCAACCAGCCCGCAGCTCTTACAGCACCTAACGCGAAGGTCATTCTTGAACTTGCTTTATGAGTTAATTCTAGCCTTTCGCCAGAAGTTGCGAAATATGCGGTGTGTTCACCTACTATATCTCCGCCTCTCATGACCGAATAACCGATTTCATTTTGCGATTTTGCGTGTTCGTCATTGCTTCTATCAAAACGCGCGACTTCATCATGCTGCCAGCCTTTTGCCTCGGCAATAGCTTCACCAATTGCCAATGCAGTCCCTGATGGCGCATCAATTTTATGACGATGATGGGCTTCAAATATTTCAATGTCCATGTCATCACCAAACTTCACAGCCGCAGTCTGCACTAAGTTAAGCAGTAAATTCACACCTACGCTATAGTTGCGAGCAAAAACAATCGGAATGTGTTTCGCTGCTTCATTGAGGGCATCAATATCATCTTGGTTGAGGCCCGTGGTACCAATTACCATTGCGATATTTTTTTCGACCGCTGTTTGCAAGTGGTTGCGCATTCCTGCCGGTAAGGTGAAATCAATTAATACATCAGCATCTTTTACTTCTGTTTCTTTACTAAATGATACATCCGCTGATGCAGCACTGTTTAATTGATTAACCGCTATATCTAAAAGTGGCGAGTTATCACGCACGTACGCGCCCGTTAATGTTGCGTCATTTTTTTTTGAGACTGCTTCTAAAAGTGCAAGTCCCATGCGGCCGTTTGCGCCAAATACACCTATGCGGTTCATATAGTTACCTTATCTATTCTTCTTAGCTGGCTGGATTTTATCGAAAACTCATGTAATAGTCAGGTTAGCTTATAAAAAATACAGAGCTAATTTTAGATTTATTAATAGAACAACAATAATAACAGATAGTCTTTGCATTTAGCCATCTATACATTTAAACTTCTTCCTTTGCGCCGATTTGGTCTTTGGCTTGCGGGCGCTGTTGCAACAGCATTGTCTTTTGAGAATGCAGGCAACTAAATACAGCTAAAAGAAGTATTTGGCTGTGTTATTGGTTATCTAACGAGGAATATGATGCAGCCATCATTTAATAAAACAAAAGCAAAACTTTCTTTGCTGCCGCTTTTGGTGTTTGTCGGCTTATTTTTAGGCGCTGGCTTATACTTACAGTCTCAAGGTGTCGATTACGCCTTCTATCAATTGCCTGCCCCTGTGGCAATTTTACCTGCCATCATGCTGGCTTTTATCTTAAATAGAAATACCATCAACCATAGTGTTGAAACCTTTATTAAAGGTGCGGGCCATAGCAACATCATCACTATGTGTTTGATTTATCTGCTTGCCGGTGCGTTTTCTGCCGTTGCAGGTGCAACGGGTGGTGTCGATGCCGTTGTTAATGCGGGTTTATCACTTATTCCGCCAGCTTTATTACTACCTGGATTATTTTTAATCGCTGCGGTTGTGTCGACTGCAATGGGTACTTCAATGGGGACTATCGGTGCTATTGGCCCGATTGCTTATGCAGTCGCCCAAAAAACAGGCATTGATCCATCATTGATGGCAGGCACGATTGTATCAGGTGCAATGTTTGGTGATAACTTATCAATCATCTCTGACACAACTATTGCTGCAACCCGTACGCAAGGCTGTGAAATGAAAGATAAATTCCGTGAGAACTTAAAAATTGCCTTACCCGCTGCAGCATTAACTATCGGTTTGTTATTCTTTTTAACGCCTGCAGCTGAAGCTGTAGAAACACAAGATTTCGATATTTTATTAGTGTTACCTTATGCCTTTATCTTAGTACTCGCAGTAATGGGCTTTAACGTCTTTGTGGTGCTGTTTAGCGGTATTATCTTCGCTGCCCTAATGGGCTTTACTGGCAGCTATGAAGGTGCCAGTTTTGTTAAGGATGTCTATAAAGGTTTTACTGATATGCAGGAAATTTTCTTGCTATCGATGTTTATTGGTGGCCTTTCAGAGTTTATCCGTATTAATGGTGGACTTGATTATATTGCTAACAAAATTCAAGCAATTACAAAAATCATTGCTAAATGGCATCGTAAAGTAGCAGATCAATTAGGTATTGCTGCACTGGTTATGACTAGTAACTTATGTATTGCCAATAATACGGTATCAATCATTGTTGCTGGCCCAATTGCTAAAAAATTAGCGGATGATGGCGAAATTACTGGTAAGCGTTCAGCAAGCTTACTTGATATTTTTGCTTGTGTAACACAAGGCTCATTACCGTATGGCGCACAAGCTCTTCTGCTTGGCGCGACCTTCAAAATTAGCCCTTGGCAGGTGTCTACTTCATCTTACTACTGTTTTATTCTTGCCTTTACAGCTGTGGCTGTAATTTGCTTACGTCGGAATAAAGCATAAGTTAAATAATTTTTGCCAAGATACGCCCAAATATGGGCGTATCTGCTATAATCCTCCCTTTGTATCCCCTTTACACCATCAATATTGAGATATGAACTTGAAAAAGATCCTTTCTGTTGCTGCGCTATGTGCAGTAAGTACTTCAGGCTATGCCGCTAATTGGAGCTCTACGCAATTACACGTTAATAACGGTGAACACAAAAATCCGTTTTCATTAACTAAGTCAAATACCACGGTTGTTTCATTGCAACACGCTTCTGGTTACGACTATGGCGATAACTTCTTTTTTATTGATTACAGCAATGACGACCGTCAGGATGGCTATCAAGATAAAGACTTTTACGGCGAGTGGTACTCAACATTCAGCTTATCAAAAATCTCTGACAGTGACTTCTCATACGGCGCAATTGCTGATGTAGGTTTAACTGCAGGCTTTAATGCTGCAGGCGATTCTAAAGTTCTTAAGTATTTACCAGGTGTAAAACTTAGCTGGCAGGCACCTGGCTTTAGCTTTTTATCTACTTTATTTACCGCTTATATCGATGACAGTGAAGGCGTAGCACGCGGTGGTGCCCCCACTGAAACAAATAGCTGGATGATTGATGTTGCATGGGGCTACCCATTCACTATCGGCTCACAAAAGTTCAACGTAACGGGCCATGTTGAATACATTGCTGAGCGTGAAAACGAATTTGGCGAAGATGTTAAAGCGTGGATTTTAGCGCAGCCAATCATCACGTGGGATTTAGGTCACGCAATGAGCATGAAAGAAAATACGCTACTGCTAGGCCTTGAGTGGCAATACTGGCACAACAAACTAGGTACAGACACAACTGAATCAGTACCACAACTTCACGTTGAGTGGACGTTCTAATAAGCTGAAAGCTGAATAATTAAAGCCTGTAGTCAGCTAGACTACAGGCTTTTTTAATTTCTAGATAATATTTATTACAGTTTACACTGTGGGTTTTTGCCTTTTGCTTTAGCAGCTTTTTGGGCTTTTAATGCATCCGACATATGCTTTTGTAGTTCTTTAATTCGGTTACCCGGTGCTGGGTGAGTCGACATAAACTCTGGGGTGCCGCTACTGCCTGCTGCACTCATATTTTGCCAAAGCGATACTGATTGCTCTGGGTTAAACCCTGCTTTTGCCATTAAATCTAGGCCGACAATATCTGCTTCTGATTCATGTGAGCGGCTAAACGGCAGCACTACACCAAATTGGGCACCTAACCCCAAAGCTTGCATAATTTCGCCGCGATATTGCACATTACCCATATCAAGTGCTGCACCACCAACTTGCAGGCCTGTTTGTAACAGTGCATTTTGTGATACACGTTCATTAGAGTGCTCAGCAATAACGTGTGCTACTTCGTGACCTAGTACTGTTGCAAGTTGGTCTTGGTTTACAGCAACTTTTAATAAACCTGTATGAACGCCAATATAACCACCTGGTAATGCAAATGCATTCGCTGAATCTTCTTCAAACACAACGACTTCCCAAGACTGCTTTGCATACTCGTTAGGTAAAACTGCAATAACATCATCAGCAATACACTTCACATAAGCATTGACACTTGGATCAGTATTAACAGGTTGCGTTTTTTTCATTTCAGCAAAACTTGCTTGACCCATTTGACTCATCTGTTGGTCTGAATATAGCGCGATTTGCGTGCGCCCTGTTGGAGAGGTTTTACAGCCAGCTAAAACAGCGGTGGCTAACACTGCCATGATTAACTTTTTCATACTAGTCCTTCAAATACTTAGTGTAATTTTGATCAATATAGCAAAGCATTGCTTAATTTTATATGAAAATGAACAATCACCCACTCAGTTGTTATTATTTAGTTAATTCTTTTACTTAGCAGGCAAACTAAGTTCACCACAGTGATTCACACTGCTACAATAGTGACCTAATGTTTGATGAATGAGTAAACAATGCCTTCCCCTGAGACTTTAAATAAACGCATTTTATTGCCTTTACTGGCAAGTATTGTCGCGATTACGCCTTTGGCAATTGATTTATATTTACCGGCAATGTTGGTAATTGCTAACGACCTACAAACAACCATGCCAAATGTGCAAATATCACTCAGTATTTATTTAGCGGGTTATGCCCTTGGTATGCTTTTTTTTGGCCCGATAGCCGATGAACTTGGCAGGCGATTACTCGCTAAGGTTGGCTTAGCACTATTTGGTATAAGCTCATTAGCACTGGCGTTTTGTTCTAATATCGAATTATTTTTATCTCTCAGGGCGGTACAAGCATTCACTGGCGCCGCTGCAACGGTCGTTGTGCCGGGTATTATTCGCCACATTTATCGAGAAAACACCGCCAAGGGTATGTCTTACGTATCAATGATCATGATGGTTGCCCCGCTCATTGCTCCTACTCTTGGCTCATTGATCATGGGTATTTCAACCTGGCAGGTCATTTTTATTACCTTAGCTGTCTATAGCTTTGCAATTTTAGCTTTAGTGCAAATTCATTTAATCGATATTCCAATCTTTAAGAGTCAGCAACGTGGCTTGGCACTGTTCTTTAATAGTTATAAAACGGTATTTTCCCGTCGTAGCGCCCTTGCCGATATTGCCAGCTCAATGTTTGCCTCATTTGCATTCTTTTGCTTTTTAACATCGGTACCTTATGTATATCTCGATTTTTTTAAAGTAGATGAGCAATTGTTCGGGGTGTTATTCGCCTTTAACGTGTTGGCTTTAATGTTCGGTAACTTTATGAATACACGTTTAGTGCCGCGCTTGGGTTCTCGTAAGCTTTTATTTATTGGCCTTGCCATTGGCTTCGTTTCTGGTGGGGCATTACTGTTATTCAGTGTGATGCATTTATCATTGTATTTTATCGTTGCAAGCATCGCACCACTGATGATGAGCTTAGGTATTGTAGCGAGTAATGCAGACTCTTTGATACTAATGCAGTTTGAGGAAAAGTCAGGTACTGCAACAGCCGTTATTGGTACATTAAGATTCGGCAGTGGCGCTTTAGTTGGCCCTATCCTTGCCTTTGTTCACCCTCAAAGTGCCATTCCATTTTCTGCGATGATGTTCAGCGCACTGATACTTATCTTACTAGTGCAGCTTTGGCATCGAAAACGATACCAATCGACTTAAATATTTAACCATCCTAGCGAGCTAAATGGTCGGTAACTTAACACGATTGCTATCAAAAAAAATGCCTGTAATTAACAGGCATTTTTTATATCTCTTTAAAGCTTATTCAGCTTCTTTCGATACCATAACCATTGCTGGACGTAATAAACGGCCATTTAATGTATAACCTTTCTGCATTACTGCAAGAACAGTATTAGGTGCTACATCATTGCTTGGCTGAATTGACATTGCTTGATGGAATTCAGGATTAAATTGCTCACCCTGAGGGTTAACAATTTCAACACCGAATTTTGATACTGCATCATTAAAGCTTTTAACTGTCATCTCGATACCTTCAAGGACAGGCTTAAGCTGCTCATTTTCTTTATCAGAAAACTCAATAGCACGCTCTAGGTTATCGATAACTGGTAGTAATTCGTTAGCAAACTTTTCAAGTGCAAACTTATGCGCTTTTTCTACATCTTGAGCGGCACGACGACGCATGTTCTCAACATCTGCTGCAGCACGAACAACACTGTCTTTTTGGTCGTTAATCGTTTGTTTAGCTGCCTCTAGTTCGCTGTGTAGTAATGCAATTTCAGCTTCAGGGCTCATTTCTTCGCCATCAACTTGCTCAGCTGCTTTTTCTGCAGCTTCTACTTCAGCTTGCATTTGCTCAAATTCTTCGTTTAGTTCAACTTCTTGCTCTGGTGATTTTGTCTGCTCAGACATAGCTTACATGCTCCAATTCTTTACAACTGCGGTAATTATGGGGATTGAATTAAAAGATTCAAGAGGCTGATGAGCCGATTAACTTAAATTCTTGGATGATTGCTTCTATTTGCGCTGATTTTGGACAAATTACACAAAATCGACTCTGGTATTCATGGTTATTAAAATATGGAACGCTGATCACCATCAGCTCATTACAATCTGTAAATGGTAATTGTTCTGTATTTAAAACCGATAAACCATTTTTAAATGCGAGTTTATCTTCAACAAAATTTAAAAATGATACACCTATATTTAAACTGGTCTGGCAATCAACTTGGCGGTAAAGGTAGTTTTCACCCACTACAATGCTATTGTCTGAACCAAGCTTTTGACTTAATTGCCGAGTCCATTGTGTCAGTGAGTCATGGCAATTATGTGGTGCAGTACCTGCCATTGCCTGCATACGATATAAACCTTCCATTAAGGTTTGCTGGCTAAATACAGTATTGAGCCAAGTGGCAAACTGATAGCGAACGGCATCAGATGAGTCTTCAGGTTTGGTAATACAAATATTATGGCTCTGCCCTGCTCTATCAATTAATAAAATAAGCCAATTACTACCATCAAAATCTAGCACCTCTACTCGGAAAACCAGCTGTGAGCTGACTTGAGGTAATCCCACACAGCAACACACTTTATAGCGTTGACTTAAACCATGGGCAAGCTCAACTAATTGTGCTTGTTCAGGCTGCCAATATGTTGCGATTTCAGGCAGAGCAAAAAACTCTGTGAGCCAATAATCAAACCCAGCATTGGTAGGCACACGGCCTGCTGAAGTATGGGGCGAATATAATAAGCCCACTTTTTCAAGCCGTGCCATTGCATTACGCACTGTAGCTGAACATACTGCCATACCTTTTTGTTTGGCAATACGAGTTGAGGCAACAGGCTGACCTTCTCCATTACAGTAAAGGCTCATTACAGCTGAAAAAATTTGTTGGTCACGCGGATTTAATTTCATAATTTATTCATTTAGCTTCTTGCCAGTGGATATTTGGGCGCATCAAGTTTATTTCAAGTTATTTTCAAAGCATTAATTTTTAATGTAATCTAGCGATATGAAAGTTTAAGTGCAAAAAACATGGATTCACCGTTTAAAACCATAGGTCTAATTGGCAAACCTAATCACAGTGCCGCGGCTGCCACACTTGGTCGCTTGCACACATTCTTGCGTGCGTTAGGATTTGAAGTACTAGTAGAACAACGCACTGGCCGCCAGCTTGAAGACGTACCTGCTGAAAACCTAGTTAAATTGGTAGATTTAGGTGAACGTGCAGACTTAGCCATAGTAGTGGGCGGCGATGGCAATATGCTTGGTGCAGCAAGAGTTTTAGCACGTTTTGATGTAGCCGTAATAGGTGTAAACCGTGGCAATTTAGGCTTTTTAACCGATTTAAACCCTGAAGGTTTCGAAGCCAGCCTTGAACAAGTGCTAAGTGGCCAATTCCTCGAAGAAAAGCGCTTTTTGCTTGAAGTTGAAGTATATCGTCATGCTGAACTAAAAAGTGCGAATTTGGCGGTTAATGAAGCTGTATTACACGCCGATAAAGTCGCTCATATGATTGAGTTTGAGGCCTTTATAAACAACGATTTTGTGTTCTCACAGCGCTCTGATGGATTAATTGTATCAACGCCAACGGGTTCAACAGCTTATTCACTTTCTGGTGGCGGTCCTATTTTAACTCCAGAGCTGAACGCAATTTCACTCGTTCCGATGTTCCCGCACACTCTATCAAGCCGTCCCCTTGTGGTTGATGCGGATAATGAAGTGCGCTTAAAACTTAGTCTTGAAAATACCGATAGCTTACAAGTCAGCTGCGACAGTCATGTAGTTTTAGCTGTGTTACCTGGTGATGAAGTGGTGATAAAAAAAGCAGATAAAAGACTGCGTTTAATACATCCAAAAGAGTACTCTTACTACAACGTACTGAGAAAAAAGTTAAACTGGGGAAGCCGCTTATTTTAAGCGGCTTTTTTATCTTAAATGATTGCCAAGGCGCAGTGATTAGCGCAAAATAATCAAACTTAATGCTGTATTTTTTTAAGGATTATAAGGCAAAATGAGCTATATCGTTTTTCTTGCTCTATTATTACTGATCACCTTACTAGGTTGCTACTGGATGGTTGAGAGCAACCGTCGTAAAGCTATTGAAGCTGAAAAAAAACACTTTAATCAGCGAGTAAAAAAAATCAACAATGACTTTAAGGATAAATTAATTGATTTTAGCGAAAGTAAGATAATTCGTCCGAAGAATATTCAACGCTTAAGTATGATCACCAGCAATTATTTTGTTGTTCAAGCTCATAATGAAGAAAACCTGACCTACCTTGAGTACATTAGCGATTTACTGCTCAACACTATCATTATGGAAGCCAGCAAAGCACAAAGCCCTGAGCAGATTGATCAGCTTGCAGACAGACTACAATATTTTATGGCTGAATTACCTTACAATGGCATTGAATATAACAAATCGTTTTACCAAGAAGCCCTACCATCACTGATTGAAGTAATTAAATATCAGCCTCCAGTGGATTTACAAGACGATCAGCTGCCAGCCCAGAGCACACAAGCGCCAGATGATTCCACAGCACAAAATCAACTGTCAGAATTAAGCAAAGCTTAAAAATTTAATTTGCAAAAGCCGAAAACACTGTATAAATTAACAGTTAATTAGCTGGATGGATAAACAGTATGTTAATCGGGTTAGAAATTAAAAACTTTGCCATTGTAAGTAATTTAAGTACTGAGTGGCACAATGGTATGACAGCCATTACAGGTGAAACAGGTGCGGGGAAATCAATTGCAATTGATGCCCTCTCTTTATGTTTAGGCGAACGCGCTGATGCTGGTGCTGTTCGCCCAGGTACTGATCGTGCAGAAATTTGTGCACAATTTGATATTAGCCAACTCCCTCTTGCCCAACACTTTTTAGAGCAACATTTACTTTCAAACAGTGAAGGCGAATGTTTACTACGCCGTGTTATTTGCAAAAATGGCCGCAGCAAGAGCTATATTAATGGCAGCTCAGTTACAGCTGCACAGTTAAAAGAGTTAGGTCAGTATTTAATTTCTATTCACGGACAACATGCCCATCAGCATTTATTAAAAGCTGAACATCAATTACATCTGCTTGATGCCTATGCTGGCCACAATCAATTATTAGCTGATGTTAAAGAACGCTTTAAAGCCTACCAAGCATTACTCAAAGAGTTTAACCAGCTTGAGCAACAACAACAGCAACAAGCCGCTCAAAAGCAATTACTTGAATATCAAGTAGCTGAGCTAGATGAATTTGCCCTGCAACCTGGCGAGTTTGAAGAGATTGAAGCTGAGCATCACAAGTTAAGCCATAGTCAAACCATCTTAGAGTCATGCCAACGTGAGCTACAACACTTATACGAAAGTGATGAACAAAGTGCTTGTTCGTTATTGCAACACAGCGCACAGCAATTTGCTGAGCTTGCGAACTACGATGAAAGCTTATCAAGTATTGCATCACTACTAAGTGAAGCTGCAGTGCAAGTTGAAGAAGCAAGTCGTGAAATTCGCAGCTATGTTGATGTTACTGACTTAGATCCTGCCCGTTTAGATGAAGTAGAAACCCGCTTAGCAGGTGCTATGGACCTTGCCCGTAAACATCACATAAAACCTGAAGAGCTTGTTAAATTTCATCAGTCGATTGCAGAAGAATTAGCATCAATCAGCTATAACAGTGACCGCCTTGTTGCTCTTGAAAGCGAAATTAGTTCTGCCCTTAAGCAATACAAACAAGCAGCTCAACTATTGAGTGAAAGCCGTTATAGTTACGCTGAGACACTTAATCAGCTAATCAGCGATAGTATGGCGAATTTATCTATGGAAAACGGCAAATTTGCGATTGATATTCAACAAACTACCGATAAAGCACCAAGTGCAATGGGCTTTGATACGGTTTCGTTTTTGGTGTCGACGAACCCAGGTCAACCAATGCAAG
Organism: Pseudoalteromonas sp. NFXS39; assembly: GCF_040148775.1. NCBI lineage: Bacteria > Pseudomonadati > Pseudomonadota > Gammaproteobacteria > Alteromonadales > Pseudoalteromonadaceae > Pseudoalteromonas > Pseudoalteromonas sp. NFXS39. Next base: position 223,941 of record NZ_JAGDEC010000004.1, read on the forward strand.
CCCTCTCTAAGGTAGCCTCTGGGGGTGAGTTATCACGTATTAGTTTAGCTATTCAGGTTATTATTGCTCAACGTGTTACTACGCCTACACTGATTTTCGATGAAGTAGATGTGGGGATTTCAGGCCCAACCGCCTCTGCTGTCGGCAAGCTTTTACGCCAACTAGGTAAATCAACTCAAGTTATTTGTGTGACTCACCTTCCGCAAGTTGCTAGCTCTGGGCATCAACAATTTTTTGTAGCAAAAGAAATTGCAAATGGCGAAACCTTTACGCAAATGAATAAACTTTCAAAAGATGGTCGTATTGATGAAATTGCACGACTACTCGCAGGCGATAACATTAGTAAAATGGCAAGAGCTAATGCCAAAGAGCTTATTAGCGCACATGCATAAATTGGTAGTTAAGTCTGTTTAGAGTTTAGAGTTTATAAATGAATATTAAAAATATATTTACTGTTGTGATACTTGGGTTGATTACGCTAAGTTCAAGCCATACTCAGGGTGCTACTACAAATTCAGCTTATCAAAGTACGCAATTATTCATTATTTTATTTGAATGTATATTAGTTGCACTCCCTACAACCGCTTTTTTGTTGGTTGTTTGGAGTCGCTGGAAACATTTGCGTTTTAAACAGTTGCTACAAGCCGTGTTAAATTCATCTTTGATTTTAATGCTACTTAGCATGGTAACAGTTACTCAGTTAACACAAGGCTTATCGTCATGGTTAATTTTTTTAGCAATCAGTCATACATTACTTGTTGGTATTAATTATTTATTTCTTAGACAGCATTCTAATAAAGTAAAAAATACCCTTACAGGCTGCTGGTAATAGAATCAACGTTAGTTTTATAAAAAATCGCGAAGCTTTTAACACTTCGCGATTTTTACATAACTTGGCAATAATTAATCTATCTCACTGGCATAGTTAAACAAGTTCATTAATAGACGATCCGCCATACTTGTCACTTTTGGGCCTTGTGTAATATTTTCTAATTTATATTGAATTGTTAGCATTCCACTATCAGCCAAGATAATATCGCCTGTAGCAGGGTCTTTTACGATAGTTGGCAAGCCTTGTTGGTTTACAGCTAAGACTTGGGCCCCCGCAGGCATCTCTGAAAAATAACCTCTTGCTGTACCTGATTGATAAAACTCAATTACCTCTCCAAATGGTCCTGCGAACATTCTTTGCTGTGCTTTGGTACTCTCTCCTGCTGGATTAGGCATACTTGGTCCATCAATGTAACCTTCTGCTGTTACTTTATAACCCCATCTTGTGTATATTTTTTCCTCTGGGTAATCAGCATCACCAGCAATAATGGCAACATTACCTTTCTTTAATGACCAATTATAGGCTTCATCGAGCTCTGCATCTGTAAAATTACTTAACCTGAAACTACCAATAAAAAAGATATCGGTGTTGTAATTATTTAACGCTTCCTCTGTAATTGAATTTGCCGCTGCAAAATCATGATTTATTGATAGAGGTTTACGAACAACACCATTTTCACCGAAATTGTCTGTACTAGTTAACTTTTCTAGGGCCCAAAGCATTAGCAAGCCGTTAAGCGTATACCCTTGCCAAGTGGCTTGTCTGTTTTGGTCAATGCTAGTGATGACTATCGATTCTGGCTCAGTGCTACATGTATACTTTTTATTATAGCAAGCAACTGGTTTTATCGTATCCATAGCTAAATCATTGACACGCACTGGGAATGAACCTACTTCACAAGTATTACCAGTTTCGATAGATGCCTTATAAAGTTTGGTAAGATTGAAGTGTCCTTGATCATTAATTACTTCACGAGAAATCAATAATTCACCGTTTTGATCTACCGCAGCGCCTGTTACAGTTACTAACCCATGATTTGATATTCGAGTTAATTGTAATGTTGATAAATCAAGTGAAAAGATACTTTTAGAAGAGATCAAATAAATCTTTGAATCTTTTATAACTATGTCGCCCCGAAGGATATCAGAGCTGCTACCATAACCCGTCATTTCACCTACGTACTGAGTCTCTCCTGAATCAGGGTAGATAATGTAAAACTTGCTACCCTTTGAGCCATACATAACATCTCGCTCAGGATCATAAGCAAGTCTTGTCATTGGGCTGCTACGACCAACTTCTACGTGCTCACCAGTTGCCATATCCACATATGCAAGTTTGGTATATTTAAATTTATTACCTTTAATCGGTAAGCCTTTTAGTTCTTCATCGGTCAAATTTAAAGAGCCAGGATCTAGCTGATATGTTAGTGGTCTAGGGGCAGATACATAATATAAACGGTTACGAGTACTATCAAACGCCATAGCTGCTGAGGAAAACTTAGCTTTCGAATGAATCGCAGCACTTTGATCTTGTTCATTCAAGGAAAAGACAATCCCTAAGTCACCTCGCCCAGAATTAATTCCATATAGCTCACCGGTACACGTATTTGCATAGGCACCCGACGAAAGTGCAGTGCAAAGTGTCATTATCGATAACATAGAGATTTTCATTTTATATTCACCTAAAAAGATAAAATCAAACTTATTTACTAATAATTAAAAATAAAAAGTTAGCAAACATTAATTTATATATATAGCACAAGGTAAATACTTACTTTTAAATCACAACAAAACAATAGGAAAATTTTGATTTTAACAACAATCCATAATAATCAATAATTAAAAATGATAAAACAAAAATAAAGTAACAAAAAAGAACCATTCGAAAGAAAGACTTTAAAATCAAGGCAGCGCTGTAAATAAATCATAAAAATAAGCGTACACATCAATTTAAATTTAAATCAGATTAAAAAGAAAACTAAACACTACTATTATTTATTAGAATGAATTTATGATGGGAGACGATTTATATAAATTACCATCGTGAAGTAAATGACTTCACGATAGTTTAAATAAGGATAATTAATCTATATCACTTGCATAGTTAATTAAGTTTAAGAATAGACGTTCGGCCATGCTAGTTACACCTGTACCTGGAGTGTAGTTCTCAACTTTATCTTGAGTGTTAACAATACCATTATCAGATAATAGAATATCGCCAGTTTCTGGATCCATAACTATTGTAGGCAGACCATCTTGATTAACTGCTAATACTTGAGTACCTGCTGGCATTTCAGAGAAATAGCCTTTCGCACCACCCGCTTGATAAAAACTCGTTACACCACCAAATGGGCCTGCAAAAATAGCCTGCTGAGCATGAGTACCCACACCATCAGGGTTTTGCGTATTTGGGCCGTCGACATAACCATCACGCGTGACAGTATAGCCCCACTTTGCATACACTTTTTCATTCGGCAAGTCAGAGTCAGCTGCAATAATAGTTACGTTACCTGGTTTCTTTGACCAATTGTAAAGCTCTGAAACTTCAGCGTCTGTGAAATCTGTATCATGAAAACTCCCCACAAAAAAGATATCTGTGCCATAAGAATCGATTGCAGCTTCTGTAATGGAGTTTGCAGCGGCAAAGTCATGATTAATTGTAAGTGTTTTATTTACAATTCCACCTTCACCAAAATTTGCTGCACTCTTAAGTTTTGCGACAGGTTTATCAAATAAATAAGCATTCAATGTGTAATTTTGCCAAGTCGCTTTTCGTTGCTTATCAATACTCGTGATAACAACTGACTCTGCACCGGTACTACAGGTTGGTTTGGTATAACAAGCAACTGGTTTAAGTGTGTTTAACGCTAAATCATTAATACGCATAGGATACGTACCCATTGCACATGTTTTACCCGTTTCAATTGATGCTTTATACAGCTTAGTTATATTGTAATTACCTTGATCGTTAATAACTTCTCGAGCAATAATCAGCTCACCATTTTGATCAAGCGCAGCACCGGTCACTGTCGTTAAACCATGTTCAGATTTTTTCGTTAACTCAAGTGTAGAAAGGTTCAAAGAGAAAATGCTTGTTGCAGAAACTAAATAAACTTCTCCGTTTTTAACAACCATATCACCACGAAGAATATCTGAACTATTCCCATAGCCAGTCATATTACCTACAAACTGGGTTTCACCAGAATCTGGGGAAATAATATAAAACTTACTGCCTTTAGAGCCGTAGATAACATCACGATTTGGATCATAAGCTAATCGAGTCATCGAATTAGAGCGACTAAACACTGTGTGCTCATTTGTATCCATATCAACGTAAGCGAGACGAGTATACTTATACTTTTCACTTTTAATTGGCAGGTCAGCTAGTTCATGACTTGCTAAATTAAATTCACTTACATCAAGCTTATACGAAAGCGGTCGTGGAGCTGAAACATAATAAAGTCGGTTTCTTGTACTATCAAATGCTATAGCTGCTGACGAGAAAGCAGCTTTTGAATGAATCGCTGCACTTTGCGTATGTTCATCAATAGAAAAAACGAAACCTAAATGGCCTCGACCAGAGTTAATACCATACAGCTCGCCAGTGCAGCTATTTGCCGAAGCATCTGCAGCCACGGCTCCGCATACCATCAATATTGACAGGATAGATTTTTTCATTGTATTTCACCTGAAGAATTAACTAAAACTTTATCATTAACAAAAATAGCAAATAAATTATTTACTATTAATTTAATGGAGCATAAATTATCCAAATATAGATTTTAGGATTCCGTAGGTTGAATACAATCAGAAATTTTTGATACTGAGACAAAAAGATGAAAAACCATAACATCTCAGGTGTAACTGAATTAAGGATAAAACTTTATCATTAATTGAAGTTTAGTTGTGATAAACGCTAACTAATAACTCCATAATTTGCACACATTTGCTGGTTAGTATAAGCACACTTTAAGCTTATTCTAACTGCAAATGAAATACTCTTTACTTATCGCTACATGTTTACTGTCTTTTTCCTGTGTAGCAACCTCACTACCAAGCTCTCTATTAAATCAAGTCACTGACCTTGAGAACCAAGGCAAGCTCATTGAAGCGCTCACTATTCTAGAGCAATACAAACATAAAAATAGCGCTACATCGAGCCCTGTAATTGTGATGGCACAAGCGCCTCTGTTACGTAAACAAGGTCATTACAATAAAGCGATTGAACTATTATCGCCATTACAAAAGCTTGCTAGTTTAAGCAAAAAGGACCAATACCACATCCAAAAAGAGTTGGGGATCAACTATCGTCGCCAATTAAAAACAATAGAAGCAAAAAAACACTATATGGCAGCCTTAGCGCTTGCAAACGAGCTTGAAGACAAAAACCTACAAGCACAAAGCCATAGCAATTTGGGTTCACTATACGACACACTAAATGATCTTGAACAATCAATGCATCATCAGGTAAAAGCACAAGCGTTATTAGAAAACAGCGATAATTATGAACTTGTTGCCACTAACTTTTATAACTTAGCAAACCTTGCTCACAGGCTTGATGACCTCACGCAATCTGAGTACTTCTATAAAAAAGCACTCGAGTTTGATATTAAAACCAAAAACCAAATGAATATTGCTGATACCAGTTTACAACTTGCCAAGCTGGTGTATAAACGAGGCGATTTAGAGCAGGCTCTTCCCTTATTAAATAACGCCTTTACCCGTTTAGCCGACGTCAAAGCCTATGAAAATATGGCGACGGCGAAGCATACGTTAATGCAATTGTATTTGAAAATAGGCAACCAGCATATGGCTCTCAGTAGTGCTGAGTCTGGGCTCAATGCAGCGCTTAAATCTGGCTCGGCGTTAAGTAAGATCTACTCTTACTTTAATTTAATTGAATTGCATTTAGTCCTTAAAAACCCTGAGCTAATTGGTCTTTATTTAAGTCGAACAAAAGAGTTGTTACTAGGTATCAATAACCGATTATTGAATCAAAAGCAGCACGGCTATACCGCAATTTATGCTGAATTGATAGGTGATTACAAGCTAGCAGCTGAGCAGCTAAAGCTTGAAAATGAACTGGCCGAGTCTTTGTTTGAAGAACATCTAAATCAAGCTGTCGAAAAGAATAAAAAGCAATTAACAGCAATCGAGCAACAGCAACGAATTGATGATGAAATACAAAAAAACAAACTCGCAACTGCACAAATGAATAACCAGCGACTAGAAAAACAGATTTGGTTGTTGTCTGCTGGTATTGTTTTGTTGTTTAGTATCCTTGCGTTAGTACTCTATTACTTCAAGCATCGAAAAGCGTTATTTAAAGCCAAGCTTTATCAATATAACTTAATTGAAAAAGACAAAATGCTCGCTGATATCTCTCATGAATTACGCACCCCATTGAGCGTATTGAAACTGCATATAGAAGCACTCGAGCTCGACATACAAGAAAACCGCGATCTCGCCTACAGCAAAATTAATGGCAAGATAGCACAACTTAATAACTTAATTTCAGATGTATATCAGTTATCGCAAGCTGAAAATAAAACCCTTACATTGAACCTTCAACAATATAATGCCGCACAAATTTTTGCTGAATACGAGCAAGACATGCGCCGTTATGTTTGCAGCCATCAGCTAACTTTTTTGGCTGACATTGTTATTGCTAATGATGTTGAGATCACGGTAGATAAACAAAAACTCGACCAAATCCTCAACAATATTTTTACTAATGCGTGTCTATATACAGACACCCCAGGCCATGTTCGCCTAAAGGTGAGAGCGAATAAACAAGAGCTGTTTATACAAGTCGATGATACTTCTCCGGGTGTAGGTAAAGCTCATATAGGCAAGCTCTTTGACCGTTTATATCGTGTTGAAGAGTCTCGTAGCCGCGCATCAGGAGGCTCAGGTTTAGGGTTATCAATTTGTCAGAGTTTTGTCGAATTGATGTCAGGTACTATTAACGCATTACCGGGTAAGTCAGGTGGCTTATGTATTAGAATCTTACTGCCTTTAGGTAATAAATAAGCCTCTCCATTTTTCCACCACATTTTATTGCTTAAATAGCACTATAAACTACTGTGGAATGGAACCATGTCAGAGTCATTAAAGCACGCCCAATGGGCAAAATCTATTGAGCGTAAACATCGCCAAAGCAATGTTAAAAAAACCAAAAAGTCCCCACTGCCAATTTATGCGGCCCTTGCCAGCATGCTGTTAAGTGCAGCACTCTATTATGCAAGCTACGAAAAGCCAATAGAGTACCCTCCACTGTCTGAAGCTGCAAAACAACGTATTTCTCAGTTTTTTGCAAAGCAATTTTTACTAGGCCAGTGGCGATTAGATCAAATTAAGTACTCAACTGATGCGATTCAGGTCTATGTACGAACGCCCTATTCGATAGCCCTTGAAGGTGAAGCGCTTAGCCAATATTTACATTACGCGCTGTGCCCTGTTCCTAGCAAACAAATTTGGCAAGATATTCAAGCAAGGGAATTATCAGTGTATGTGTTTACCCATTCGATTCGAAAAGGTGAACGTACAGTGTGTAATTAATAGTAAAGGCGATGAACGCCAAATCAATTGATTTGACGTTCATCATAGCGATAGCCTGCACCATAAACGGAAGCGACTATCTTAGGAGAGAACTGTAAATTCTTCAGTTTTTTACGAATATTTTTGATGTGACTGTCGATTACGCGGTCGGTAATATCAAAGTTATTGGGCTGAATGTGATCAAGTATCTGCTGCCTTGAAAAAACACGCTTAGGGGCTTTGTACAAAAGCTTGAATACGTCAAATTCTACTTTAGTTAAACCCAAAGACACGCCCTTTATTTCAACTTCAAGCGCATCTTCGTTTAAGCAAATAGTAGCAGGCGTTTCAACAGTTTCCTTGCTAATAGATACTGGCGCGCAGCGTCTTAAAATAGCTTTAACACGCATCACCAGCTCTGCACCGCTAAAAGGTTTACATACATAGTCATCTGCGCCATGTTCTAACCCTTTTAACCTATCAGCTTCTTCGACTTTAGCGGTTACCATAATAATAGGCACCATTGAAAAAGCGCGGATCTGCTTCATGCATTCCACGCCATCTAAATTAGGTAACATTACATCTAGAATTATTGCATCTGGATTATTTTCTTTAACCCACGACACCACAGCACTGCCATCAGTGATGTGGTGAGTAGTAAAACCAGATGCATTAAAGAACAACAGTACTTGTTCTGCAATATCTAAGTCGTCTTCAACGACTAATATCTGCGGCATTTTTATTTCCGTTTTATATTTTTTTTATTGTTTTCAGTTGTTGCTTCACCATCGCTTTAAGGGCGTCTGATAAGGTTTCATCTAGTAAAACCATAGTCAGAATATCGTGCAGGTCTTCACTATTCATGACCTCATTGAGTAAATCATTTTCAGATTTTGAATTCGGCTGAAAAAAGCTTAACTGCTCGTTATTAGTGTGTTCGCAAAACATTTTCTTTTTATCCATGTTGTTAGCATCAAATATTCAGATGGGCTTCTGCCTCTGATAGACATTTAAACGCAACAATGTGGAGTAAATATGGAGTTAATACGAAATAATGAACTTTTATATTCTACTGTAGAATTCATTCGAAGATTGTAGGTAATAAGCGCTATTTTTTCATTATCTTTCTGGATCTTGCTTAAATTATCATAACAAGAAATAAGTATATTTTATGGCAGGTAATAAAAAAGCAAGCTAGGTAGCTTGCTTTTATAAATATTAAATGAACCCCTTAGGATTAAACTTCCAAATAATCCATAATCCCTTCTGCGGCGTTTCGGCCTTCGAAAATAGCGGTTACCACTAAGTCTGAGCCGCGAACAATATCGCCACCAGCAAAGATTTTAGGGTTCGTTGTTTGATGGGTAAATTCACCTTTTTCTGGTGCGTTGATGCCACCCCAATGATTGATTTCAACACCGTACGGCTCTAACCAATCCATTTTATGAGGTTTAAAACCAAAAGCCATAAGCACTTTGGTAGCTTCAATAACATGTTCAGAGCCGGCAACTTCTTCAGCACGACGACGACCATTTTCGTCCGGCTCACCAAGCTGGGTTTTCACCATCTTAACGCCAGCAACTTTACCTTGCTCGTCAACAACAATGCCTTTCGGCTGTACATTGAAGGTAAATTCTACCCCCTCTTCACGGGCATTTTTAACTTCACGCTTTGAGCCTGGCATATTTTCTTCGTCACGACGATAAGCACAAGTTACTTTTGCAGCACCTTGTCGAATAGAGGTTCTCACACAGTCCATTGCTGTATCACCACCGCCTAACACGACAACTTTTTCGTTCGCCATATCGAGGTAAGCTTGTTTGTCTTCTGCATAGCCCATAACACGGTTTGTGTTACCAATTAAGAACGGCAGTGCATCAAACACACCATCAGCATCTTCATTCTCAAGCCCTGCACGCATACTTTGATACGTACCGACACCTAAGAAAACGGCATCATATTCAGCCAAGATTTCATCAAGAGTAATATCAACGCCAACTTCAGTGTTTAGCTTAAACTCGACACCCATTTCAGTGAAAATTTCACGACGCTTCTGCATTACTTCTTTTTCAAGTTTGAATGAAGGAATACCAAATGTAAGAAGGCCGCCAATTTCAGGGTGACGGTCAAACACCACAGGTTTTACACCGTTACGTACTAAAATATCCGCACAACCTAAGCCTGCCGGACCAGCACCAATGATAGCCACTTTTTTGTCAGACCAAACCACATACGACATATCTGGTTTCCAGCCCATCTTAAAAGCGGTATCTGTGATGTACTTTTCGATATTACCGATAGTGACAGCACCAAACTCTTCATCAAGTGTACAAGAGCCTTCACACAAGCGGTCTTGTGGGCACACTCGACCACACACCTCTGGTAAGCTGTTTGTACGATGAGACAACTCTGCCGCTTCTAAAATACGGCCAGTACGAATTAATTTTAACCACTGTGGAATATAGTTATGTACTGGGCATTTCCATTCACAGTACGGGTTACCACAATCTAAACAGCGATCCGCCTGTGAGTTAACTTGCGTCTCAGAAAACGGCTCGTAAATTTCTACGAAAGATTGTTTACGCGCTGAGATTGGCTTTTTACGCGGATCAACACGTTGTACATCGATAAATTGGTATACATTTTCGCTCATACTACCCCCTTACTGAGCCTGAACACGAAGCTCTGCGCTGCTGCGCGCTCGGTGCCCAAGTAAACTTTTTACATCACTAGATTTTGGCTTAACTAATTTAAACATCGGAATGTATAAATCGAAGTTAGCTAAAATCTGCTCAGCGCGGTTTGAGCCTGTAAGTTCTAAATGCTCAGCAATTAGACCGCGTAAATGTTCTTGATGTGATGCCAACCCTTCAAGCGTGACAATCTCAACAAGTTCAGGGTTAATGCGTTTTTCAAAGTCATTACCTTCGTCAAGAATATAAGCAAAACCGCCTGTCATACCTGCACCAAAGTTGATACCCACTTTACCAAGTACGCAAACAACACCACCTGTCATGTATTCACAACCATTGTCACCCACGCCCTCTACAACCGCTTGGACGCCTGAGTTACGAACTGCAAAACGCTCACCGGCACAGCCTGCGGCAAATAATTTACCGCCCGTTGCACCATATAAACAGGTATTACCGGCAATGGTCGCTTTGTGGCTTTCGAAAGAAGAACCCAGCGGTGGGCGAATTACTAGCTTACCGCCAGCCATTCCTTTACCAACATAGTCATTCGCATCACCAACAAGCGTCATTTCAAGACCACCTGCATTCCACACACCAAATGATTGACCTGCTGTACCATGGAGCTCAATAGAAACAGGATCAGCAGCCATACCTTGGTTACCATGTTTTGACGCAATATAACCCGATAGCATAGCCCCTACTGAGCGGTCTGTATTGCAAATACGGTTAACCAGCGAGATACCAGATTTTTCATCAATTGCTTGCTTCGCTTTTTCAAGTAAGGTTTCGTTTAGCTGACCTAAGTAGTGTGAGCTATTAGGCACACTACAATACAAGGTTTCACCCGTTGGGTTGTTTGGTACGGCAATAACTGAAGACAAATCAACTTTCTTTTGTTTCTCTGTCTTGCCTTCAATTGCTTCAAGTAAGTCCAAACGACCTATTAAATCTGTTAAACGAGTTACACCAAGGCTTGCCATAATTTGGCGCGCTTCTTCGGCAATAAACTTAAAGTAGTTCATCGCCATTTCTGGCAGACCATGATAATGCTTTTGACGCAGCGTATCGTCTTGCGTTGCAACACCGGTCGCACAGTTATTTAGGTGACAAATACGTAGGTATTTACAACCAAGAGCTACCATAGGCCCAGTACCAAAACCAAAGCTTTCAGCACCTAAAATAGCCGCCTTAATGATATCTAGACCCGTTTTAAGGCCACCATCTGTTTGTAGACGAATACGGTGACGTAAACCATTTTCTACTAACGCCTGTTGAGTTTCAGCAAGACCAAGCTCCCAAGGACTACCTGCATACTTAACAGAAGTGAGCGGGCTTGCACCTGTGCCACCGTCATAACCAGCAATAGTAATCAAATCGGCATAGGCTTTAGCTACACCTGTTGCGATAGTACCTACACCTGGTTCAGAAACTAGTTTCACCGAAATAAGTGCATCTGGATTTACTTGTTTTAAATCGAAAATAAGCTGAGCTAAATCTTCAATCGAGTAAATATCGTGATGTGGCGGAGGCGAAATCAAAGTCACACCCGGCACTGAATAACGTAATTTTGCAATATACGGCGTTACTTTTTCACCCGGTAATTGACCACCCTCACCTGGTTTTGCACCTTGCGCAACTTTAATCTGAATTACATCAGCGCTACGTAAGTAATGTGGTGTTACACCAAAACGACCTGAGGCAACCTGCTTAATACGCGAGTTTTTCTCTGTGCCGTAGCGAAGCTTGTCTTCACCACCTTCACCCGAGTTTGAGCAACCACCTAAACGGTTCATTGCAATTGCGAGTGCTTCATGCGCTTCTGGCGATAACGCACCAATACTCATTGCTGCAGAGTCAAAACGTTTGAACAGCTCAGTTGCAGGTTCAACATCATCAACACTCACACCTGTATCAGGGATCTTGACTGCCAACATGTCACGTAAATTGGTGATCGGGCGGTTATTTACTAAATCAGCATACGCTAAGTAATCTTTGTAATCCCCAGAGCGTACTGCTTTTTGCAGTGTTTGAATAACATCTGGGTTATAAGCATGGTACTCACCACCGTGAACATATTTTAATAATCCGCCATGGCTCAATAATTTACGCTTACTAAAGGCCAGCTTATGAAGCTTACGTTGGTCATCATCAAAATCTGTAAAACAAGCCCCTTTAATACGACTAGCTACACCGTTAAAACAGGTTTCTACAACCGCATCTGATAAACCAACTGCCTCAAATAACATTGAACAGCGGTACGAAGCGACAGTACTGATGCCCATTTTCGACATGATTTTATACAGACCTTTGTTAATCGCATTACGATACGCAAGCGTTACTTCGCAATAGCTCTTATTCAGGGTCTTGTTATCGCTCATTGCAACTAATGATTCATAAGCAAGGTACGGATAAATTGCCGTTGCACCAAAACCAAGTAATACCGCAAATTGATGCGCATCACGGACACTGCCCGATTCGATGATGATATTAGATTCACAACGTAAGTTATTATCTACTAAACGCTTTTGAATTGAACCAACCGCCATCGCCGCAGGAATCGGTAAATGCGTTTCGCTAAAGTTACGATCACTTAAAATAAGCATGACACAGCCTGACGCCGCTTTTTCTTGTGCTTCATCACAGATACGTGTGATTGCTTTTTCTAAGCCTTCTTCTGCGGTGTAAGTGATATCAATTTTACAGTAGCTGTAGTGCTCATCGTCAGCATTGATCAGCTGTTGCATATCAGCATACATCAAAATTGGCGTATCAAACTGTAAACGCTTAGCATGGCCGGTGGTTTCGTTAAATACGTTTTGCTCACTACCAATACAGGTTGCTAGTGACATAACGTGATTTTCACGAAGTGGGTCAATCGGTGGATTCGTTACTTGCGCAAACTTTTGTCGGAAGTAATCAAACAGTGAGCGATGGCCTTCTGACAGTACCGCAAATGGCGTGTCATCACCCATAGAACCCGTTGCTTCTTGACCATTTTCACCCATAACACGAATCACGCTATCAAGTTCTTCATTGGTATAGCCAAACATCTTTTGATACTTAAGCAGTGTTTCGTCATCAAAAGAACGGTTACCCGCATCTTTTTCAGATAACTGTTCAAATGGCGTTAAACGCTTAACGTTTGCCTCTAACCATGCTTTATATGGGTGGCGAGATTTAAGGTCTTGGTCAATCTCATCTGAATGCCATATTTTCCCTTGATGAGTATCAATAACTAACAGCTCACCTGGTCCGACACGGCCTTTTTCAACGACTTCGTCTGGTGCGTAATCCCAAATGCCCACTTCAGAGGCAAGCGTGATAAATCCATCTTGGGTAATTACATAACGCGCCGGACGCAAGCCATTACGGTCAAGGTTACAAGCCGCGAAACGGCCGTCAGACATTACAATACCAGCTGGGCCATCCCATGGTTCCATATGCATTGAGTTGAAGTCATAGAACGCACGTAGGTCATCATCCATGGCACGGTTTTTCTGCCATGCTGGTGGCACAAGCATACGCATTGCACGGAATAAATCCATGCCTCCCGCTAAGAACAACTCAAGCATATTATCTAAGCTTGAAGAATCTGAGCCGCTTTCGTTAACGAATGGTGCGGCTGATTGCAGATCTGGAATAAGTGGTGAGGCAAACTTATAAGCACGGGCACGTGCCCATTGGCGGTTACCTTGAATCGTATTAATTTCACCATTATGCGCTAAATAGCGGAAAGGTTGAGCTAAAGGCCAACGAGGCTGTGTATTAGTAGAAAAACGTTGGTGGAATACACAAATCGCACTGGTCATGCGAATATCAGCTAAGTCTAAATAAAAGTTAGGTAAGTCTACAGGCATCATCAAGCCTTTATAGACAGTGACCAAACCAGATAAACTGGCAATATAAAAGTGTTCATCGTTTTCGAGGCGCTTTTCAGCACGACGACGCGCTACATATAAGCGACGCTCTAAATCTTTTGGACGCCAGCCTTCTGGTGCGCTAACAAAAATTTGTTCAAAGCCTGGTAGTTGTTTTTTTGCAATTGGCCCTAAACATGACGCATCGGTAGGTACTACGCGCCAGCCTTGAATACTCAAGGTTTCTTTTTCGAGTTCTTCACTCAACACATCTTTAGCTGTTTGCGCAAGTACAGGATCGGCATTTAAAAATACCATGCCAACGGCGTAGTTCTTACCTAAGTGCCAATCATGTTCGCTGGCAATAGCACGAAAGAAACTATCAGGTTTTTGCATTAATAAACCACAGCCATCACCAGTTTTACCATCTGCAGAAATACCACCACGGTGTTCCATGCGATCTAAGCCAGTGATTGCTGTTCGAATCAAGCGGTGACTCGCCTGACCATTGACCTGGGCTATTAAGCCAAAGCCACAATTATCTTTTTCTAATTTTGAGTCGTATAACATAGACCCCTCCCCTTGCTACAACGACTAGCGGTTCAGTCTTTTGTGACAGTGCTAGCAGACGAACAAAACTATCGCCAAATACCTCATGAGTCAATAGAGTTTTGAATACATATTCATATTCATGAATATTTCTCACTTAAAGGCACTTTCTAAATTCTATGCTATTTTTTTACATTTAGGCGTATTTCACCCGTTATTTTTTTATGACACTGGTGTCAAATTTAACAACTTGTAAAAAAACAATCTAAAACCCGCCTCTTTACGTTAACGTAAACTGCGCTTAATTATGAATAATTATTCACGATCTGAATATCAATGCAGTTTTTATGAGGTATCACCTAACGCTGCTGCATCATTATTTACTCTTGGCTTTAGCATAGTAACAAACTAGGTCTCTGAGCAGCCGACCTTAGTCGCAATGACTGACTTTCTTTACCCTCGCGTCAATAATCAGCAATTTAAAAGTGTCCGCAGCGGACACTTTTTCTGTCCGCGGACAGACATCTACTCATCAAAAAAATAAAAACACAATAATATCAGAAACTTAACAATTGGCACGCTACTGGTATAGATAAGTCATCAGCGAAATTAAGGATTTCAAAATGTTCACTATCAGTTTGTTTATGGCTTCTCCGCTTACCATGATTGCCGTTGGCTTCATGATTGTATGTTTTGAGAATCGTAAGGAGTTATGATGATAAAGGATACCAGTGCCCAAGATATTACTGTGGCTAAAAAAAACACCATTAAGAAACCACTTATATTAGCAGTAGGTGTAATACTTGTTGGTGCGCTTGGCTTTCAAGCATTGTTTGCCAGTAGCGATGGCAGCATTTCGGTTGATGCAGCAAGCCTACAAATTAGTGAAGTAAGCCAAAAGACGCTTACTAGAGATGTGGCAGCGAGCGGTAAAATCGTTGCAGCTAATGCGCCAAAAGTTTATAGCCCTGAACGAGGTTTTGTTGATTTAAAAGTAAAAGCCGGTGACAGCGTTGAAGTAAACGAAGTAATCGCCACCGTAACCAGCCCTGAGCTTACTAACGAATTAAAACAGCAACAATCAGTATTAGCACGATTAGAAGGTGAACTACAACGCAAGCAACTTGAAGCACGTCGACAAAAACTAAGCCTTACTAAAGCCCTTGATTTAGCACAGGTTGAACTAAATGCCGCAGACAGAGAAAACCGCCGAGCTAAACTCTCTATCGAAAAACATTTAATCAGCCAAATAGATTTAGAAAAAGCCGTTGATGACTTGGCCCGCGCCAAACTTTCCTTTAAACATGCAGAGCAAGAAGTCAGCTTAGCTAAAGATACCCTCGCATTTGAACTAAAAGCTGCAGAGCGCGATCTGACGCGTCAGCAACTCATCGTTGATGACTTATTTAGGCAGGTGAATGAACTCACAATTACTGCCAGTGTAAGCGGTATTGTTGGTAACTTATTAGTGCAGCAAAAAGAAGCCGTTACACAAAGCCAACCATTAATGACTTTGGTGGATTTAAGTAACTTTGAAGCTGAACTACAAGTACCTGAAAGCTATGCCAATGAGCTAGGTCTTGGTATGCAAGTTGAACTGACTTTAGGTGCCCGTCATGTAACAGGAACCTTATCGGCTATTTCACCGGAGGTTAATAATCGCGAGGTAACTACCCGCGTACGCTTTGATAGTGAGGTTTCTGGTATTCGCCAAAACCAACGCTTAACCGCACGTATTTTATTAGAGAATCGCGATGATGTATTGCAAGTAAAACGCGGTGCATTCTTACAGCAAGGTGGCACCCAGGCTTATAAAGTTGAAGGTGACATGGCTTATTTAATCGATATAAAAACCGGTGCTAGCAGTATCAATGCTGTCGAGATAATAGAAGGCGTAGAGCCTGGCGATAAGCTAATCATCTCGAATTACGACCGCTTTAAAAAAGCATCCACACTGGTTTTACGTTAACAAATAAAAGGAAAAATCAACATGCTTACAATGAACGACATCAGCAAAGTGTATCAAACTGACATGGTACAAACTCATGCCCTTCGCGACTTCAACCTACAAGTAGATGAAGGTGAATTTATTGCAGTAACTGGCCCAAGTGGCTCGGGTAAAACCACTTTTTTAAACATCGCAGGTATGTTGGAGCCATTTAGCGAAGGCCAGTACATGTTAGATGGTATTGATGTGGGGAAACTAAATGACAACCAACGCGCTGATCTACGAAATCAAAAAATTGGTTTTATATTCCAGGGTTTTAACCTCATCCCTGACTTGAACTTATATGAAAATATTGAAGTGCCATTGCGTTATCGTGGCATTAAAGCCGCTGAGCGTAAACGCCGTATTGAGCAATGCCTTGAGCAAGTTGGTTTAGCTTCACGAGCAAAACACTTACCGCAACAACTTTCTGGTGGTCAACAACAACGTGTGGCCATTGCCAGAGCACTAGCCGGTGAGCCTCGCTTTTTACTTGCCGATGAGCCGACGGGTAATTTAGATAGCTTAATGGCACGCCAAGTAATGGAACTACTTGAGCAAATCAACCGTGACGGCGCAACCATCATCATGGTAACCCATGATCCAGAACTTGCGCGCAGAGCCCCACGCAATATCCAAGTTGTTGACGGCCAGCTAGCTGACTTCACCTTATATCAAGGTACCCAAAATCTCAAAGCGGCTGGAGTATAACCATGTTCCTTCATTATTTAGATTTAAGCTGGCGCAGCTTTAAGCGCACGCCACTTGTAAGCTTTTTAATGGTATTGGCCATTGCTATTGGTATTGGCGTAACCATGACAAGTTTATCTGTGTATCACATGATGTCGGCAGACCCTATTCCTGAAAAAAGTAGCAGCCTTTATTCTGTGCAGTTACAAACCATGGATGAAGGCCGTACTTGGTGGACAGTCGATAACATGCCACTTCAATTAACTTATCAAGATGCAGTCAACCTTAATAAAGCAAAAGCCGGTGGTAAACGCGTCACTATGGTAAGAACGGGTTTTTCGGTTTATTTAGACTCAGACAAAGTAAAACCATTTATTGGTCAAGCGCGCCTAACCACTCCTGACTTTTTCGATATGTTTAACTTATCGTTTATTTATGGTGGAGTGTGGACTGAGCAACAAGAAGCAGATGCAGCCCCTGTAGTGGTGATTAATAAAGATTTAAACGACAAGCTTTTCGCAGGTCAGAACCCCGTAGGTAAAATGGTTTATCTAGATGATGCCAGTTATGAAGTTATTGGCGTGATTGATGATTGGGATATCACCACAAAATACTATGACCTTAATAACGGCGCATTTAATAAAACCGAACAACTGTTTTTACCATTTAGCCTAATGAAAGCCCGCAAGCTTGAAAATTGGGGTAATACCAATGGTTGGAAACATGAAAAAACCAACACCTTTAACGACAAACTAAATTCAGAAATGGTGTGGTTGCAGTTTTGGGTTGAGCTAAAAACACCTGCAGAAAAACAAGCTTACCAAGACTTTTTGATGGCCTATATGCAAGAGCAACAAAAGCTCGGTCGTTTTAATCGTGAAAAACTAACGGCCACCTTGCGCGATGTAAATGAGTGGATGCAATACAACAATGTTGTCAGTGAAGACAACGAAATTTTAGTCGGCCTAAGTTTTATGTTTTTAGCCGTGTGCCTTGCTAATATTTTAGGCTTATTACTGGCGAAGTTTTTACGTCGTGCTCCTGAAGTGGGTGTACGCCGCGCATTAGGCGCCAGTAAGCGCCAAATCTTCTTTCAACATATCGTTGAGGTGGCAATGTTAGGCTTCTTGGGTGGCATCTTCGGTATTATTTTGGCGCAAATAGGTTTATTAGGCGTACGCCATAGCTATAGCTACTACAAAAGCTTAGCCACGATGGATTTAAGCATGCTATTAAGCGCGCCAGTGATTGCAATTACCACCTGTATTATTGCTGGCCTTTACCCTGCATGGCTAGTGTGTAAAACCAACCCTGCTATTTACCTTAAGAGCCAATAAGGATGACACCTATGTTAGAAATTAAACCTATCTTTCACGCCTTATGCCGCTCAAAAGTTGGCGCTATTTTATTACTGATACAAATTGCCATCACCACTGCGATTGTCAGTAATGCCGCGTTTATTATTCAAGACAGGGTCAGCTACTTAAGCCAAGAAACAGGCTACCCTGAAGAAGATATTTTCGTTTTTAATGTCATGATGTTTGGCAAAGACGTGTCTCCATCTCAGCAGTACGAGCTAGATGAAACTATGCTCCGTCAAATCCCAGGTGTAGTTGATGCGGCTTACTCTAGTAATACACCGCTTTCAGGCAGTGGATCTTCGTCAGATTTTAGTTTAAAGCCTGCACCTGAAGAGAGTAAATCCGTCCGTACGTCTTACATGTTTATCGATGAGCATGGCATTAATACCTACGGTGTTAAGCTCATTGCTGGGCGTAACTACACCGAAGATGAAGTCATCGTGACCGATAACTATGATGAACTTTCAAAAGTAACTGTTGTAACTAAAGCCCTAGTTGATGAGCTATTCCCTGACGGAAATGGTTTAGGTCAAACAGTTTATTTTGGTGACATTCCAATGAAAATTATTGGTGTTATTGATCTTATGAAAGGTCCATGGCTAAAAGACAGCCGCCCAGATAACGTAGCACTGCTACCTTTTATCAAGCCAGGTACAAATGCACGTTTTGTGGTCAGAACTGAGCCAGGTCAACGTCAATCAGTTATGAATCGCGTTGAAGAGGCCATGCTTAAAAACTACA
This sequence comes from Pseudoalteromonas sp. NFXS39, assembly GCF_040148775.1. NCBI lineage: Bacteria > Pseudomonadati > Pseudomonadota > Gammaproteobacteria > Alteromonadales > Pseudoalteromonadaceae > Pseudoalteromonas > Pseudoalteromonas sp. NFXS39. Next base: position 243,190 of record NZ_JAGDEC010000004.1, read on the forward strand.
ACAAACGTGTTATTTCTCGTATCCGTGGTTTAGATGATGATAAAGAACAGTACATGGCTGAAGACACATTAATGATGAGAATGCTGGTTGTACTCATTGCAATCTTAGTGTTAGTAACTGCACTGGGTATCTTCGGACTTACCTTATTTAATATCAGTAAACGTACAAAACAGATTGGTACTCGCCGCGCTTTAGGTGCAAGAAAATCAGCCGTTATTAACTACTTCTTAGTTGAAAACGCCATGATATGTGTAGTTGGTTTAGTGATTGGTGTTATTGCTGCCATATATTTAGGCCAGGTGCTGATGCAGCATTTCTCAATTGCTCAACTTGATATTAGCTACGTGCTAGTAACAGCATTAGCAGTATTTATTATGAGTCTGTTGGCAGTACTTGCTCCAGCAAAACGGGCGGCGAACATCTCTCCGAGCATTGCAACTCGAACAATTTAGTTCTCCCAACCTATGCTACACTGGATTTACAGTGTAGCATTTATCTTGCACCCTTATTAGGAAAATAACTAAAACAATTATATGGAAAAAATACTTATCGTCGATGATAACCCAGCCATCTTGGATGCGTTGTCATTATTACTTGAAATTCACGATTTTGAGGTCGTTACAGCAAGCAATCCTCTTGAGGCAATTCAAGCTGTGCAATATCAACGTATTGCGCTTGTTATTCAAGACATGAACTTTACCGCCGACACAACCTCAGGCGAAGAAGGCAAAGAGCTCTTTTATGCCTTACGAGACATTAACCCTCATTTACCAATTATCTTGATTACCGCATGGACTGAGCTGTCAACAGCCGTTGAACTCGTAAAAGCGGGTGCAGCTGATTATCTACCGAAACCATGGGACGATACCAAGTTACTTACCTGTGTAAATAACCTGATAGAGCTGGGTAAAGTAAAACAACAAAACGAAACCTTTACCCGCCACCAGCAAGAACGTGATGCATCTGTGCATAACGCTAATTTAGTGGGTCTTATATATAAAAGTACCGCTATGGAGCACATTGTTAATCTTGCAATTCAAGTTGCTAAATCGGATATTTCGGTGCTTATCACAGGTCCTAACGGCAGTGGCAAAGAGCGAATTGCACAAATAATTCAGGCTAATTCATTATTAGCAGACAAACCCTTTATCACTGTTAATGCTGGCGCCCTGCCAAGCGAACTGATCGAAGCTGAGCTATTTGGTGCAGAAGCCGGTGCGTATACAGGAATTACTAAACAGCGTATTGGTCGTTTTGAAGCCGCCGATGGTGGCACCCTATTTTTAGACGAAATTGGTAACTTGCCACTCTCTGGGCAAATGAAACTATTACGCATTTTACAAACCGGCGAATTTGAACGCTTAGGTTCAACACAAACACGCAAAGTGAATGTTAGGGTAATTTCAGCAACCAATGAAGATTTAAGTCATGCAATTAAAACTGGTCAGTTTCGTGAAGATCTTTACTACCGTTTGAATGTCATTGAGTTAAATTTGCCAAGCCTTGCTGATCGCCCAGATGACATTTTAGCTTTGGTCGCACACTTTTTACCTGAGCGAGCATTCTCACTCAGCACAGAAAAAGCCCTACTTGCCCACAGCTGGCCTGGTAATGTTCGCGAACTTGAAAATGCCTGTAAACGTGCTGGGGTTTTAAAGCCCACAGGGATGATTGAGCTTGCCGATTTTGGCTTACAAGTTGAAGTAAATAGCCCCGCACAAACAAGAACAGAGCCAAACAAGCAAGAGATTGAACTTGCCATGCGCGAGTACCAAGGTGTTATTGCGAAAGTGGCTCGTCATTTTGGATTAAGTCGCCAAGCCCTTTATCGTAGACTTGATAAATTTAAGATTGATTATTAATGACAACACAGCGTTTTTCGTTTCGATATAAAATCATAACCTTATGTATTACAGCGTCTGTATTGCCGCTGATATTGGTTTGTTACTTTTCGGGCATAAGCTTGTTTTACAGCATTTTAGCTCTACTTGCATGCGTGTTGATAAGTGCTCTTTTTGCCGCCCAGTTATCTGCCCCGCTCATTGATGGAATGAACTCTCTCGAAACCGGGCTACTTAATTTTAAAGATGGCGAGCTGGCTACATTATTAGCATATGAGGGCAGTGATGAGCTTGGCGATTTATGTCGGCTTTATAACCAAACTGCAAAACAGCTTCGCCAAGAAAAACAATGGATATATCAGCGAGAGCTGATGCTCGATAAAGTTTTACAAAGCTCGCCACAAGCAGTGCTTTTGACTAACGACCAAGGTTTTATCGTTTATAGCAACCACAGTGCACGCAGCTTACTCGATGCTAAATCAGCTCTTGAAGGCGCTAAACTTGAACACTTTTTAGAATCTAGCTGTGAGCAATTAACGCGCGCGATTCACAAAGGGGTCGATGGTTTATTTACCCTTGATAAAGAAGACCAAGAATCGCAAACTTGGCATATGGCGACAGGCCGATTATTACTTAATAATCAGTTTCACCAACTGTTTGTATTTAAACAGCTCACTCGCGAGCTAAGCCGTCAAGAAGTTGAAGTGTGGAAAAAAGTCATTCGCATCATTAGTCATGAGCTGAATAACTCACTCGGCCCAATGTCATCCATGCTTCATAGCGCTCAGTTATTAACTAAAGAAGTCGACGAGCCACGCTTGAAGCGGGTCTTTACTACCATTGAGGACCGCATCAAGCATCTTAATGAGTTTGTGCAAGGTTATGGCAAATTTGCCAAGTTACCAACACCGCAACTATCGACGGTTAACTGGCATACTCTTATTGAACAGCTAAAAAGCCAGTGGCAGGTTGATGTATCACTAGATGAGGGTGTAACAACTGAAGCTGATCACACACAACTAGAACAATTACTGATCAACCTATTAAAAAATGCCTATGAATCAGGTTCTAACCCTGAAGATATCAATTTAACTGTGCAACAAGAAGCAAACGGCACTCACATCACAGTGAGCGACAAAGGCAAAGGCATGAGTGAAGCTGTGATGGCTAATGCGCTTATCCCCTTCTATTCAACCAAGACAACTGGTAGTGGCCTAGGTTTAGCACTTTGCAGAGAAATAGTTGAAGCACACCACGGGCAAATTAGCTTACACAACCGCGAGCAAGGTGGCTTAAGCGTGCATGTTTTATTACCCGCATAATACCTATAAGCAATAATATTGGTATAAAAAAAGCCGCAATCAGCGGCTTTTTTCTACACTAAATTCGATTATTCAGCGTCTTTTTCTTTGTACTTTGCAGCTGTTTCAGTAATTAGTGGTTGTAATTCACCACGCTGAAACATTTCGATGATAATGTCACAACCACCGATAAGCTCGCCTTCTACCCATAATTGTGGGAATGTTGGCCAGTTTGCGTATGCAGGTAACTCTGCACGGATGTCTGGGTTAAGTAGAATGTCAACGTAAGCAAACTGCTCACCACATGCCATAAGTGCTTGTGATGCTTGTGAAGAAAAACCACAGTTAGGTAACTTTGGTGATCCCTTCATGTAAAGAAGGATTGGATTTTCAGAAATTTGCTGTTTAATTTTATCGATGGTTTCCATTTACAACCTCAAAAAAGACATTGGCTTACTACATTGGCCTTGAAAAAGTTTCACTGTGGCCTCAGATATATAACTTAAAATCGGCATTCGTAGCCACAATTTTAAATAGTCTTTAGCAATAGCATTGCTGTTTGCTAAAACTTGAGTAAAATACTCAACAATTATAGTAACACTATAATACCACTTGGTATAGGGAAGTACGCTGTTTACCTTGCTATTACCTATAACTGAGTGGACTATCAACCAAGAAGATGGAGATAAAAAATGGCATTTGAACTACCGTCACTACCATACGCAATCGATGCATTAGAGCCACATATTTCAAAAGAGACTCTAGAGTTTCACCACGGTAAACACCACAACACTTACGTTGTGAAATTAAACGGTCTGATCCCAGGCACAGAATTCGAAAACAAATCTCTAGAAGAAATCGTATGTTCTTCAGAAGGTGGCGTATTTAACAATGCTGCACAAATCTGGAACCACACTTTCTACTGGAACAGCCTATCTCCAAACGGTGGTGGCGAGCCTACTGGCGCAATCGCTGACGCGATCAATGCTAAATGGGGTTCTTTCGACGCATTCAAAGAAGCGTTAAACGATAAAGCAGTAAACAACTTTGGTTCAAGCTGGACTTGGTTAGTTAAACTAGCTGACGGCACACTTGACATCGTAAACACGTCAAATGCTGCAACTCCATTAACTGATGAAGGTGTTACACCAATCCTAACTGTGGATCTTTGGGAACACGCTTACTACATCGATTACCGTAACGTTCGTCCAGATTACCTAAAAGGTTTCTGGGCATTAGTTAACTGGGACTTCGCGAACGCTAACTTCGCTTAATCTTCTGTTACTAACAGTAATCCAAAAAAGACGCTTCGGCGTCTTTTTTATTGCCATTGCACGCCCCCTCTAAGTCGCAGCCAAGTCCTCAGCCAAAAAGCGTAATCAAGATGAGCTTTTTTCAATTAAATTCTTAATTTTCTTGCGCAAAAATTCAAAATCGTGACTAAGCTTTAATTAGCCTTTGCTTTTCTCTTAATCTAATTACACGTCATTTTAGCGGGTTTTCGGAGGTCTCTATGAGTATTTTTGAGCATTACCAATCACGATACGAAGCAGCGCAAGAAGAAGAATACAGTATTGAGGAATTTCTCGAAATCTGTAAGAAGGATAAATCAGCTTATGCCAGCGCACCTGAACGTCTATTGATGGCGATCGGTGAGCCGGAAATTATCGACACATCGACCGATGCGCGCTTAAGCAGGCTGTTTTCAAATCGCGTAGTTGCACGCTACCCTGCATTTCACGATTTTTATGGTATGGAAGATGCCATTGAACAAATCGTCTCTTACTTAAAGCATGCTGCGCAGGGCTTAGAAGAATGTAAGCAAGTGCTGTATTTACTTGGCCCAGTAGGTGGTGGTAAATCATCAATTGCTGAAAAGCTTAAATATTTAATGCAACAAGTACCAATTTACTCAATAAAAGGCTCGCCCGTCAACGACCACCCTCTAGCGTTATTTGACCCAAATGAAGACGCTGAGCTTTTAGAAAAAGAATACGGCATTAAGCCACGTTATTTAAAAACAGTGATGTCACCATGGGCTGCAAAACGCTTAAGTGAGTTTAATGGTGATATTAGCCAATTCAGAGTAGTTAAGCGCTACCCATCAATTTTAAATCAAATCGCAATTGCCAAAACAGAACCCGGCGATGAAAACAATCAAGATATTTCAGCTTTGGTAGGTAAAGTAGATATTCGCCAGCTAGAGCACTTTGCGCAAAACGACCCTGATGCATATGCATACTCTGGTGCCCTTTGCTTAGCAAACCAAGGCTTAATGGAGTTTGTGGAAATGTTTAAAGCGCCAATCAAGGTGCTACACCCACTGCTTACAGCCACTCAAGAAGGCAACTACAACGGCACAGAAGGTATTAGTGCCCTACCGTTTAATGGCATGATATTAGCTCACTCAAATGAATCTGAGTGGCAAACATTTAAGAACAACAAAAATAATGAAGCATTTTTAGACCGTGTTTACATCGTCAAAGTACCTTATTGTTTACGTGTGTCTGAAGAAGTTAAAATTTACAATAAACTACTTGAAAACAGTGAGTTACATGATGCACCATGTGCACCCGGCACATTAAAGACATTGGCGCAATTTACCACACTTTCGCGGATTAAAGAGCCAGAAAACTCAAGCATTTATTCAAAAATGCGAGTCTATGATGGCGAAAGCTTAAAAGACACCGACCCGAAAGCTAAGTCGTATCAAGAATACCGCGACTACGCCGGTGTTGATGAAGGCATGACAGGGCTATCTACCCGCTTTGCGTTTAAGATTCTATCGCGGGTATTTAACTTCGATACCACAGAAGTAGCTGCTAACCCCGTGCACTTATTCTATGTGCTGGAGCAGCAAATTGAGCGTGAGCAGTTTACTGCCGATGTTGAGGAGCGTTACTTAAGCCACTTAAAAGGTTACCTCATTCCTCAGTACGTTGAGTTTATCGGTAAAGAGTTACAAACGGCGTATTTAGAATCTTATTCTGAATACGGACAAAACATCTTCGACCGTTACGTCACTTATGCAGATTTCTGGATCCAAGATCAAGAGTATCGTGACCCAGATACAGGCCAGCTATTTGACCGTGCAGCACTCAATGCAGAGCTTGAGAAGATTGAAAAACCTGCGGGTATTTCAAATCCTAAAGATTTCCGTAATGAAATTGTCAACTTTGTATTGCGTGCGCGTGCACACAACCAAGGCAAGAACCCGCTTTGGACCAGTTACGAAAAACTTCGCACTGTTATTGAGAAAAAAATGTTCTCAAACACTGAAGACCTACTGCCTGTTATTTCTTTCAATGCGAAAACCTCGGCTGAAGATCAGAAAAAACACGAAGACTTTGTCAATCGTATGGTTGAGAAAGGCTATACCCAAAAACAAGTACGTTTACTTTCTGAATGGTATTTACGCGTTAGAAAATCGCAGTAAAAAACGTTTGTTTTAAGGGGGTTGTTATGGCGCATTTTATTGACCGACGCCTGAATGGAAAAAACAAAAGTACCTTGAATCGTCAACGGTTCATCAGGCGTTATAAGAAACAGATTAAAGAAGCGGTATCTGATGCCATTAATAAGCGTAGCGTAACCGATACTACCAGCGGCGAGAGTATTTCTATTCCGCAACGTGATATCAGTGAACCTATTTTTCATCAAGGACGTGGCGGTGACCGCGAACAAATCCACCCAGGTAATGATCAATTCTCTACGGGCGATAAAATCAAGCGGCCGCAAGGGGGTGGTCAAGGTGGAGGCAGTGGCGAAGGTGAAGCCAGTGACTCGGGTGAAGGACAAGATGACTTTGTATTCTCCATTTCAAAGGATGAATACTTAGACTTACTGTTCGAAGATCTTGAACTGCCTAACCTACAACAAAATCAGCTAGATAAACTCGTACAAATGAAAACCCATCGTGCAGGTTTTTGTAATGATGGCATGCCAAGCAATATTGATATAGTGCGCTCATTACAAGGCTCACTTGCTCGCAGAGTAGCAATGACCGCAGGCAAAAAGCGCCACCTTGCTGAGCTTGAAGGTCAGTTAGCGTTGCTAAAAGCAGAGGAAGAACCAGACAAAGCTGCCATTGCGTTACTCGAACGTCAAATTGAGGAACTACAAAGTCGCATTAACGCAGTGCCATTTATTGATAATTATGACCTACGTTTTCGTAATTATGAAAAACAGCCACATCCTACAAGCAAAGCAGTGATGTTTTGCTTAATGGATGTCTCAGGTTCGATGGACCAAGCTACTAAAGATATGGCAAAACGCTTTTATATTTTGCTTTATCAATTTCTAACCCGCAGCTACAAAAATATAGAAGTCGTCTATATTCGCCATCATACCCAAGCGAAAGAAGTAGATGAGCAAGAGTTTTTCTATTCTCAGGAAACGGGTGGCACAATTGTATCGAGCGCATTAAAGCTAATGAACGAAATTATCGCTGATCGCTACAACCCAGAAGAGTGGAACATTTATGCAGCACAAGCCTCTGATGGCGACAACTGGGCAGACGACTCACCGAACTGTGGCGAAATTTTACGTAATAAACTACTAAAGGCGGTGCGCTATTACGCCTACATCGAAATTACAGCCCGTGCCCATCAAAGCTTGTGGCGAGAGTATCAGTCGATAGCGCAAACCCACGACAATTTTGCAATGCAACATATCCGGGGCGTTGAGGACATTTACCCTATTTTCCGTGAATTATTTAAAAAGAATCGTCAGCAGCAAGGCGCCGCATAGCCTTGCGAGTGAGGTAAAGTATGGCCGATAAACGTATTAGTGACGGTCCTGATTGGACCTTTGATTTATTAGCAGAGTATCAAACTGAGATTGAGCGGGTTGCGAAAATTTATAAACTCGATACCTACCCAAATCAAATTGAGGTGATCACCGCAGAACAAATGATGGATGCCTATTCCAGTGTAGGGATGCCGATTGGCTACAGCCACTGGTCGTATGGTAAAAAATTCATTCAAACAGAACAAAACTATAAACGAGGACAAATGGGCCTCGCTTATGAAATTGTTATTAACTCAGACCCTTGTATTGCTTATTTAATGGAAGAAAATACCCTACCAATGCAAGCTTTGGTAATGGCTCATGCTTGCTATGGCCACAACTCGTTTTTTAAAGGTAATTACTTATTTAAAACCTGGACCGATGCCAGCTCAATTATCGATTACTTGTTATTTGCAAAAAATTACATAGCTAAATGCGAAGAAAAATACGGCATTACCGAGGTCGAAAACCTGATTGATTCATGTCATGCCCTTATGAATTATGGTGTAGACCGTTACAAGCGTCCGCAACGAATTTCACTGTATGAAGAACAAAAGCGCCAACAAGAACGTGAAGATTACCTACAATCACAAGTGAATGAACTTTGGCGTACTATTCCAACCTCACAGCAAGAGTCTAAAAAGCGTGAGCGCCGCTTTCCTGATGAGCCACAAGAAAACATTTTGTACTTCATCGAGAAAAATGCCCCGCTGCTTGAGTCATGGCAACGGGAAGTCATCCGTATTGTTCGTAAGATTTCTCAATATTTTTATCCACAAAAACAAACTCAAGTTATGAATGAGGGCTGGGCAACATTTTGGCATTACACCATTTTGAACCACCTTTACGATGAAGGAAAACTCACAGATGCCTTTATGCTCGAGTTTTTACAAAGCCATACAAATGTAGTGTATCAACCACCATACAACAGTAACTATTATTCAGGTATAAACCCTTATGCCCTTGGCTTTAACATGATGGTTGATATCCGCAGAATGTGTGAAAACCCAACTGATGAAGATAAAAAGTGGTTCCCTGAATATGCAGGCAGCGATTGGTTAGAGACGCTGCATTTCGCAATGCAAAACTTTAAAGACGAGAGCTTTATAAGCCAGTTTTTATCGCCGAAAATAATTCGTGATTTTAAATTATTTACCATTATTGACCATGAAAAAGAACCGACTCTTAATGTGGGGGCAATTCATGATGAGCTAGGTTATCAACAAGTTCGTGAAACGCTTTCGGCTCAATATAACTTAAGTAATCTCGAGCCAAATATTCAAGTCTATAACGTTGATATCAGAGGAGATCGTTCATTAACTCTGCGCTATGTCCCCCATAACAATATTCCCTTAGCTAAATCAAAAGATGAAGTGCTAAAACACCTTTACAGGCTATGGGGCTTTAAGGTAAAACTGGAACAAGAAACCTCAACAGGTGAAGTTTCATTACTGGGTGAATGCCCAAGCAGTGATACCCGACACACAACAGAGTAGCCAAAATGAATAAAAAAATACTGGTGATCATCGACTCAATAGCCGATGCTAAAACGTCTATTTTACATGCAAAGCAAAAAGCCAAAGGCGTTAAGCATATTGATCTTGTTGCTTTTAGTTATGAAGATACCAATAACATTTTATTCTCTATTCCACCAGATGAAGCGCTTGCGATACAAGACAAAGAACTCGCTAAAGTCCGTGCAGCGCTTAGCCCTCTGATCAGTGAGCATCTAGATGACGGCAGTTATACATTGCAAAACCTGTGGCATGAAAGCCCAGTACAGTGGCTTGCAAATGAGCTTGATACGTCAAACTATGATATGGTGATTAAAACCCGTCACATTGACGAAGAAACGCAATTTAGCGAACTAGATTGGCAGCTTATCCGTTTTAGCCCACTCCCCCTTTACCTAGCCGCCGATAACAAATGGCGTAACAATACCAATGTACTCGCGGCTCTTGATTTAGGCAGCGAAAAAGCCACTAAATACTGTTTAAACGAGGCAATTATTAAAGCAGGTTTGGCCTATGCTAAAGACTACGAAAGCGAATTTTATGCGTGTTATACCGTGCACGTGTCACCATTTTTACGTGATTTAGGCATTGTATTTTCAGATGAACAAGTGACAAATGCTTTTGAAAAACTCCCCGTCGCGCAGCGTACCTTAATTGAAGCACACGACTTAAAAGAAAAACTAAAAATCAAAGCTGGTGTGGTTGAACAAGTGATTCCAAGTGTTGCAGCAAAATTAAATGCTGATTTAGTGATTATGGGCTCGGTTGGTAATACAGGTATTAAAGGTCATTTAATTGGTAATACTGCTGAAAAGGTCATGAAGCTACTTAAAACAGATATTCTCGTTTTACCGCCACTTGGCATTTAATCGGCAAAATCTTAAGAAAATTAATATAAAAAAGGGGCTTTTGCCCCTTTTTATAAATCTGTATAAGCAGTAACCATGTTACGGCCATTTTCTTTAGAGTGATACAAGGCTTTATCTGCCGCTTCAACCCACTTTTCGTAGCGATCAAACTTTTCGTCAAAGCAGGCAAAACCAATACTGACCGTCAGTTGAATTTGTTTGCCATCAAAGTATATTGATGAGTTCTCAATCAGTGTTCTTAATCGCTCAGCAAAAATATGCGCACCTTCATGATCAGTATCTAGCAAGGTTACCGCAAACTCTTCACCACCATAGCGGCCAGCTAAATCGGTTTCACGCAAAGTCTTACGCAGAAGGTCAGCAATATGACGCAACGCCTCATCACCTCCGCGATGGCCATGCTCATCATTAACCTTTTTAAAATGATCAATATCAAACATCAACAAACTGCTACACCCGCCACTGCGAACAATACGCATATACTCTTTACGTAATTTTTCTTCCCAATAACCACGGTTGGTCAGTTTAGTCAGCGCATCTGTTCGACTCATTTGTTCAAGCTTACTGTTGGCTTCTTCTAGCTCTTTTTTGTTTACAGCTTCATCCGTTACATCATAAATAATGATACAGATATGCGACACTTCACCTGTGGTCGTTGTCAGCGGAATAAAGGTAGCATTTTGATACATATGATCCGCTTTACCGGTAATTGGGCGGTAGTTTTTGAAACGGAAAATATATGGCTGCTGCTCCCAAATAGTAAATGAACGATTATTTAGTATGAACACAGACTCTGATTTACTGCGAAACCACTTTTCATCAATTGATGGAAATAAATCAAACAGATCTTTATCTTTCACCGCGCTTGGTAGCAAGCCTGAATGGTTTTCCATAAAACCATTCCAGATGCATACTTTGTAGTCTCTATCGAGCACTACTAGGCCTACATCAACGGTATTAAACATATCCATTAACCAATGGAGTTCATTCATATTAAAATCGGCTGCAGGCATAGTTTAGTCTTCTAATAAATAAGCTACTTTGTACTTAAGGGTTTTAAGTGAGTCCTCAGTGAACAGCAACATCAAATCACAGTTAATATTGTGATTTTCGATGCCATAGCTGATCTCAATCGCCAGTGTTCGTTGCCAGCGAGATTTATTGGCTTTTACTAAATCGGTGACATCACAATGCTGCCCTAGCACCACAGGATGACCTTGGCTAAAACGCATATCTAGCTGTTTAGAAAGCCCTGATAAAATCGCACCGATCAGGATGTTGCTCACATCCATTAACAGCTCAAGCTCGACATTATCGTTTAGCTCACCTTCGTAATTCATCAATGACGCGATTTCTTTAAAACTTGAATCGTTTAAAAGTAGTAATGCTTCGCCAGATACCCCACCGCCGATAAAACCTTGGCATACACCCGATGTAGTTGCATTAGCATCAATAGAGCGCAGAGCCATATCAAGCTCATTTACTTCTAATACATTTACATTAGGGATAGGCAGCTTTACGAATACATTAAGAAGACGCGCTAATAAGTCCCCTGCTTGCCCCATAGCGACGTTAGTGAGCTCTTGATAGATATCACGGACATCAGGGTCAACTTGCTCACCTAGCTTATTAGCAAGGCGCTCACGCATGGCTTTATCTTTAATACCATGGTGTTCGATGATATTAGCGAGCTTTTCCGCAGAGCAAGGTTTTTGAATAAAGTCGATGGCACCTAACTCTAGCACTCGTTGATGCGCATTAGGTTGAATATCACCAGACACAACCACGGTGAGAACATGAAGGTCCTGTTCTTGAATGGCTTGAAGCACTTCATAGCCATCCATTTCAGGCATGTTTAAATCGAGAAATAGAATTTCTGGCTGAATTTTTTTAATCTGCTCAATACAGTGCACACCATTTTCAGCGAACTCAACTTTAATATCCCAATCATCGGGTAAAGAGCGCGCTAATTGTCGACGTGCTAACTTTGAATCATCACAAACTAATACCGATGTTGACATACCTTCTCTCTAAATACGCACTTTTAACTAGATACTAACTAGTGCCAGTAACTTTATTATTATTTTTCTATATAAAAAATCGGTTCACGAACACATGTTAATCAAACTATTGGTTATTTACAATTTTAAATTGTACTAATCCTTTGAGCCACTCTATGAGTATAATACACTGATGTTAAATGCGTTAATTTGAAGGAATCTTATTATGTTACGTCCGCTAATATTTGCACTAGGTGCTGTATGCACGTTTAGTTATGCTGGTGATTTATCAGAAAATAGTTTAGATGCAGGTAAGGTTTCTGCCCAATCTAAGCCGGTCACTTTACTAGGTCAAGGTGTTGAAGTTGGTCAAAAAGCGCCTAATTTTAAAGTAGTAGATGGCAGCTTTACACCTGTCACACTAGATAACTACCAAGGTCAAGCAGTGCTTTTAAGCGTAGTGCCAAGTTTAGATACGGGTGTGTGTAGTATTCAAACCAAACACTTTAATGAAAAAGTAGCTACTGAGTACCCAAGTGTTGCTATGCTTACCTTAAGCGCAGATTTACCGTTTGCACAAAAGCGTTTTTGTAAAGCCGAAAATATCGACAAAGTGGTGACTTTGTCTGACTCAGTGTGGCGTGACTTTGGTAAGAACTACGGTTTGATTATCAAAGATATGGGCTTATTAACCCGTGCGGTGTTTGTGTTAGATAAAGAACATAACATCGTTTATAAGCAGCTAGTTGATAATTTATCAAAAGAGCCTGATTACGACGGTGCCATTGCGGCATTAAAGAAACTGTAAAGCGCAATTTTACTTGCAGTGAGACAGACACAAAAAAACCGCCCAGAGGCGGTTTTTTATTTGTGATTCTAAAAGGTAAATTAACCTAGCAGCTCACCAAGTTGTTGGCTAACAGCTTCAACAGCTTGAGTACCGTCTAATTTGTGGTACTGAGTGTTGCCTGCTTTTGCTTCAGCTTGGTAGTAATCAACTAATGGTTTAGTTTGGTCGTGGTAAATACCTAAACGCTTACGTACTGTTTCTTCAGTATCGTCATCACGAATGATTAGATCTTCACCTGTGATGTCATCTTTGCCATCGACTTTAGGTGGGTTATAAACAACGTGATAAACACGACCAGAACCAGGGTGTACGCGACGGCCGCCCATACGCTCAACGATGATTTCGTCAGCAACGTCAAATTCGATAACGTGATCAACTACCACGCCATTCTCTTTCATTGCATCTGCTTGAGGAATAGTACGAGGGAAACCATCTAGTAAGAAACCTTTTTCGCAATCTGGCTTAGCGATGCGCTCTTTAACTAGACCGATAATAATTTCGTCAGATACTAATTGACCTGCATCCATTACTTTTTTAGCTTCAAGACCAAGTGGTGTACCTTCTTTGATTGCTGCACGCAGCATATCGCCCGTAGAAATTTGTGGAATACCGTATTTGTCCATCAAAAACTGAGCTTGAGTACCTTTACCTGCACCCGGCGCGCCCAAAAGAATAATGCGCATATCATTGTCCTCTGTGTGATACTAATCTTAAAAATGGTCGATCAGTGGAGTTTTGTTTTTAGAGCCTGAATTCTTCCACAACTAAGGCTATACCTCAAGTAACTTATACCAATTGCCTATATTAGCGGCAATAAAAAAGGGAGCCTTGCTCCCTTTTCCAACTCATTATGCTAAAACGCTTATTTGCTTAAATCTAGCATAAGTTTATTCAAACGAGTTACAAAGCCTGCAGGGTCTTTTAAAGTTCCGCGCTCAGCCAGTAAAGCTTGATCTAGAAGTACTTGTGACCACTGGGCAAACTTGTCTTCATCTTGTTCAACATTTAAGTGTTTAACAAGCTGATGCTCTGGGTTAAGCTCAAAAATTGGCTTTTGCTCAGGCACAGTTTGACCAACTGATTCCATTAACTTTTGCATTTGTGAGCTCATATCATGCTCATCAGCAACAACACATGCAGGAGAGTCCGTTAGACGATGCGTAAAGCGTACGTCTTTAACGTTATCACCTAGTGCAGTTTTAATGCGCTCAACTAGGCCAGCAACTTCTTTTTCTGACTCTTCTTGCGCTTTTTTCGTTTCTTCGTCATCCATATTGCCTAAATCTAAGTCACCACGGGTAATTGACTGGAATGACTTTTCGTTGAACTCTGTTAAGTAGCTCATCATCCACTCATCAACACGGTCACTTAGTAGCAATACTTCGATGCCCTTCTTACGGAAGATCTCTAAGTGTGGTGAGTTTTTCGCTGCAGCGAATGAATCAGCAACGACATAGTAAATCTTATCTTGCTCTGGCTTCATACGCTCAATGTATTGTTCAAGCGATACATTTTGTGTGCTTTCGTCAGTATGTGTAGAAGCGAAACGCAGTAGCTTAGCAATGGCTTCTTTATTTGCCATATCTTCCGCTGGGCCTTCTTTTAACACCTGACCAAATTCGTTCCAGAAAGATTGATAATCTTCTTCGCGGTTTTTCGCCATGCGCTCGAGCATTTTAAGTACGCGCGATGTACAACCTTTACGGATTGCCTGTGTTACTTTGTTGTCTTGCAAGATTTCACGCGACACGTTAAGTGGTAAGTCGTTTGAATCAAGTAAACCTTTCACAAAACGTAGGTAGCTTGGCATGAACTGCTCTGCGTCATCCATAATGAAAACGCGTTGCACATACAGTTTTAAACCTGATTGACGCTCACGGTTCCATAAATCGAAAGGTGCTTTTTTCGGGATGTATAACAGGCTAGTGTATTCTGTTTTACCTTCAACCTTGTTATGTGCCCAGCTTAGTGGCTCTTCCCAATCATGACCGATATGCTTATAAAACTCTTTGTACTCTTCGTCTGTTACTTCTGACTTATCACGAGTCCATAGTGCTGTCGCGCGGTTAATACCTTCCCACTCGCCTGGCTGTGCTGGAATCTTCTCGCCATCAGGACCTTCAGATTCAGGTACTTCTGCTTTATACATTTCAACAGGAATCGAAATATGATCAGAGTATTTAGTTACGATACTACGTAAACGGAACTCATCAGCAAACTCTGTTTCGTCTTCACGAAGGTGAAGAATAATTTCGGTACCGCGTGATGGTTTATCAATCTCTTGTAATGTGTACTCACCTTCACCTGCAGATTGCCATTCAATACCTTGGCTTTCACCTGCTTTACGAGTACGCACTGTTACTTTATCAGCAACGATAAATGCTGAGTAAAAACCAACACCAAATTGACCAATCAATTGTGAATCTTTGCTTTGGTCGCCTGTTAGGTTTTGGAAAAACTCTGCAGTGCCAGATTTTGCAATGGTACCTAGTGAATTAATCACATCTTCACGGCTCATACCAATACCGTTATCAGTAATGGTGACCGTGTTTGCTTCTTTATCGGCACTGATACGTACTTTTAGTTCCGCATCATTTTCATATAAATCGCCATTAGAAAGCGCAAGGAAACGTAATTTATCTGCCGCATCTGAGGCGTTTGATACAAGCTCACGTAGGAAAATCTCTTTATTAGAGTAAAGAGAATGAATCATCAGGTTTAATAGTTGTTTGACTTCTGTTTGAAAGCCTAATGTTTCTTTTTGTGCTGCAGTCATTGTGTAAATCTCCAATTAACAAAGTGTCTAATCTGCACTATGACTCTTTATATGGGGTAGGCTTTTGGAACTTCAAGGCAAAAAATTAAATTAGCGGGTAAATTAGGGGTTAAACACAAAAAAGCCTGCTTCAAGCAGGCTTTTGATACCATTTGCGGTATTAGTTTTGGTTTACGGCGCGTCGTCCGCTAAATGCGTGCATAAGCGTCATACCATCGAGTAAATCGAGCTCACCACCAACAGGGACACCATGAGCTATCCGAGATGCACTCACCTGATACTTATGACAAAGCTCTGCAATATAGTGGGCTGTGGTTTCACCTTCAACACTTGGATTGGTTGCTAGGATCACCTCATTAATGCCACCTTGTTGCAACTTGCTTTCAAGAATATCAAGGCCAATTTCTTTTGGTCCTATGCCATCAATTGGCGACAAATGACCCATTAAAACAAAGTAAAGGCCTTGGTACTGACCAGTTTGCTCAATAGCAAGTACATCGGTTGGTGATTCAACCACACACAATAAACCACTATCTTGGCGTTTAACACTAGAACAAATATCACACACAGCTTGCTCTGTAAAAGTACGACAAGATTGACAATGCCCTACTTCATCCATTGCTTTAGTTAATGCATGGCCAAGTTGTTTACCACCTTGACGGTCACGCTCAAGCAAATGAAAAGCAATGCGCTGTGCCGACTTAGGGCCTATGCCTGGCTGGCATCGTAGCGCTTCAATTAGCTGTGTTAAACTAGGAGATAGTTGCATACAAAATCACTTAGAATGGCATTTTCATACCTGGTGGTAATTGCATACCGCCAGTTACTTTACTCATGCGCTCTTGCGTTTCTTCAGCAACACGACGTACAGCATCGTTACACGCTGCCGCTAGTAAATCTTCGATCATGTCTTTGTCGTCTTCCATTAGGCTTTCATCTAATTCAACACGACGTACATTGTGGTTACCAAGCATAGTTACTTTAACTAGGCCTGCACCTGCTTCACCTACTACTTCAAGGTTTGCGATTTCTTCTTGGGCTTTTTGCATGCGCTCTTGCATTTGCTGCGCTTGCTTCATCATGTTACCCATTCCACCTTTAAACATAACTGTCTCTCTTTCTAAACTACTTTAATTGGCATGAAGATAAGGGCTATTGTAACGAATTACAATGCCTGAATACTGTTTTCATCGATTATAGCGCTAAATAACTGTTGAAATTGCACTATGTTTTCGTCGCTATTTATTACATCAATTGCTTGTTGATGACGTCCGGCATCAATTTTTTGTTGAATCAAATACGGTGAATCAATTACGCCATCAGCAAACTCGATACTAAGCTCTACATTATGGCCGTAAATTTCACTTAATGCAGCATTGAGCTTTTGTCTTAGCACTGCGCTGTCTAAATGGCGCTGTGACGAGTCAACCTCAATGTGCAGTTGGTTATTCTGCTTGGTAAAAATTGAATGCAGTGCAAATTGGCGCATCCGTCCGCCGAGCCCCATGCGCTTTATTAAATACGCCCATTCATCTTGTTCGTGTGCAAATTTAATACTGCTGATCGGACTTTCAAAATCATCAGGGACCGGAATACTGGCTTCTTCTACTACTGGCTCTGGCATTTTTTGCGGGTTGATCTGCTCAAGCAGCTCAGGCGCTAAGTTTTCAGTAATTGTTTGATGCTTTTCTCTAAAGTCGACTTTTTTTACTTTATTACTGCTCTCCCCCGTTTGCTGGGGGATGGGCTTTTTTACTTCAGCAGCCATTGCTTGCTGCTGAGGCTGAATATTGGTCGTGGCTGTGCTTTGTTGCGCTGGCGGCTCTGCTTTGGGCTTCGCTTCAGATTGTTGTTCTGCTTTAGCATTCGTTTGCGTTGCAGCACCACTTAAACGCCCAGCACCTGAGATATTGCGGTCTTGTAAAATACGAGCAATGGCCGACTGCGCCTGACTTTGCTGCTGTTGTAATTGCACTGGTGCAGTTTGCTGTTGCTGAGGTGCTTCATTTGCAGTAAAGCCCTGATCATAGGCGCTATTCATCACATCATCGTATTGCGCAGCAAGTGATGAGTCCATTTGTGCATCATGATCGTCTATATAATCTTGCGAAGAATACTCCTGTGGAGAGTATTCAGCTGCAGGTACTTGCTCTGAGTAGCTTTGCTCTTGCTGTTGTGGCGCTGATTCAACTTCAGCGGTCATTGCAGTTTCAACAGATTGCTGAGGCTGTTGTTCAACACCAGGCTGTACTACCGCTGTTGCTTCAACTTGCTGGTCAGGCTCTTGGCTATGCACTGTTTCTGCTTTAGCTGCTTGAACAGGTTCAGCTTCAATAGGCTCAGCTTGAATTTGCTGAGGCTCTGAAGGAACAGCAGTTGTCTGTGCTAAAAGTGCTTGCTCTGACGCTGCTTGTTCACGTTGCGCCGTTGATTTTTTCAAAATATCACGCAGTGCACCGGCACCACTTGGCTTAACCTGCTGCTGGGTATTCGTTGGTGTTTGGCTTTGTGCAAATTGCGTAGGTTGGAATGCCAACAAACGCAACATAATCATTTCAAAACCTAGTTTAGCATCGGGTGCCCACTGCAAATCTTTTTTACCATTTAATAGCAATTGGTAGTAAACCTGCATCTGCTGTGCATCAGTGGTTTGCGCTACTTGCTCAATAAAATCACGGTTAGTATCATCAAGTGCCGCTGCACTAGGCACGAGTTGCACAAGCTGAATAAGGTGCGTCAGGGCGATTAAATCGTCGAGCAAGGCTACAAAGTTAGGGTTTCGACTTACGACCGCTTTTACTTCTTGAAGTAGTGCATCGCCATCTTGGCACAGTAGCGCCGCTAACATGGTTTGGCTATATTGAGTATCCATCAAGCCAAGCATGGTTTGTACTGCCTGATGATTTATACTGCCGTTGGTTTGCGCAATTGCTTGGTCTGTAAGGCTCAGTGCATCACGCATACTACCATCAGCGGCCTTAGCTAAAATAGACAATGATTTATCATCAAAACTTAGCTGTTCTTGATTAAGAACATGGGCAAGCTGATCATGAATTTCTGATTGCGACAAAGCATTAAGATTAAACTGTAGGCAACGCGATAAAATCGTCACGGGCAGTTTTTGCGGATCAGTTGTCGCTAATAAAAATTTCACATGCTCTGGAGGCTCTTCCAATGTTTTTAGTAATGCATTGAAACTATGCTTTGACAGCATGTGAACTTCATCGATTAGGTATACCTTGTAACGACCACGTGTTGGTGCGTACTGAACGTTATCAAGGATTTCGCGGGTATCTTCTACTTTGGTACGCGATGCCGCATCGATTTCTAATAAATCAATATAACGACCTGCTTCAATGTCAGTACAACTTGAACATTGGCCACATGGCTCTGCAGAGATACCCTTATCGCAGTTGAGGCTTTTTGCGAATATACGTGCGATGGTTGTTTTACCCACCCCACGGGTTCCAGTAAAGAGATAAGCATGATGGAGTCTATTTTGTGTTAATGCATTCACTAATGCTTGTTTAACATGAGACTGCCCCACTAACTCGTGAAAGGTTTGTGGTCGCCATTTCCTTGCTAGAACCTGATAACTCATTAATTATTCGCCTTCGAATTCAACCAACTTTAAGATTTTGATGCCCATCTCAGCAACACGTTGCTCACCACCAAGCTCTGGTAAAGAAACAACAAATGCCGCATCAGTTGCGTTACCGCCTAGTTTAGCAACTAATTTTGCAGTTGCTTCGATTGTGCCACCTGTAGCAAGTAAGTCATCTACTAGTAACACTTTATCACCAGGTACAATTGCGTCTGTATGAAGCTCAAGAATATCTTCACCATACTCTAATTGGTAGCTTTGTGAAATCACTTCGCGAGGAAGTTTACCTGGTTTACGAACTGGAATGAATGGAATACCTAGTGCGTATGAAAGTGGTGCACCAAAGATAAAACCACGAGATTCAGTACCGATGATTTTTGTAAAACCTTGGTCTTTGTATGCTGCGATAAAGCTGTCGATAGTTGCTTTAAATGCGTCAGCATTAGCCATTAATGTTGTTACGTCGCGGAACATAATGCCCGGCTTAGGGTAATCAGCGATCGTTGCAATGCTCTGTTTGATGAGCGTTGAAGTTGCTTGAGTCATAATTATACTGCTCAAAAAGTTTATCTAACAAAGCTCGAGAGTATAACATCACCTTAGTGGAAAGTCGGTAGCAAGTTTCGAAATTAATCACTTAACTACAACAAAAAAGGCTGCATGGTGCAGCCTAGTGTCTTAAATTTGCTTGCGCAGATTAAGATAAAGAAGTGATCCAACCAAGAATAGCGTTAAGGCAGCCAATGCCACCGAATACAGCTAAAAACGCAATGAAATAAGTTGCATTGAACGGATCTTTAAAGTCTTTATCATTCGACATAGTTACTACCTTTATTTAAGCACGACAAAATAAGGTGCACATAATAGTCGAACAGCCCTCATCAATAAAGAGCTTTAGCCGATTTTTAAACCTATGTATTAGTAACCACAACACCGCGCTCTGCCATAGCGCTTAAGGTATTGAGGGCCCCTTGATACAGCTGCTCTTGGCTAAATTGAGGAGCATGCTCTGCAACTGCTTGGCATACATCATTTAAATCTGCACCAGGCTTAGATTCAATAATATTTAGCAGTAATGCGGTCATCGCATTTGTTGATAAAAACTGTACTTCATCATCACTATCACGATAAACCACGAAGTAACTTGCTTGTGCTGTCGGCTCACTTGGTTGATTATCCACACTGATAGTATGAACTGGGAAGCTATAACTTAAATTGCGAGCAAACGAACTTAAATATAATGGGGAGCTTGTCACTTTATGAGCTGATAATTTCACTTCTTGTGCCACCTCTTGAGCAACCGACACATCAAGCTCAACCCATTCATAATGCGCCAGTTCGAACATAAAAGCAGGATCATCACTTTGCATTTCATAGTCATTTGCAAGAAAAGTCAAAAACTCCCCTGCTATATCTAAAAAGTAAGGTGATTTACAGTCATGCATACTAAAGAAATGCCTAATGAGTCTCTGCCAAGCTTGCTCAGTATATAAACTTTTTAGCACTGGGTACGCAGAGCTGACAAAACCATCCACATTATTAAAAAATAAATCGCGGTAAATCGCCATGCGACGCTCTTCAACATCGGCTGGCTTCTTATTATTTTCTGGGTCGCGAATATGCGCCATAAACTCTTGCTGTACTTGCGTAAAATGATTAGGCACTGTGTTTCACCGTTGCTTGATTTCGATGAGCAGCAGCCTCTTGCAACGCTCCAATGGTTCTCAGCTCTGTTAATAATTCACTCATAGGAGGAATATTAAAATCACGCTCTAATAAGGTGGGAAATACCCCATGAATTTCATAGGCTTTTTCGAGCAATTGCCAAACGGGATCGATCACTGGCGCACCATGAGTATCAACGAGTAAATCCTCAGCCTCAGTGTAATGACCAGCAACATGCCCATAGGCAATGCGATTAGTTGGTAATGCTGCTAAGAATTTCCCTGCATCATAACCATGATTAATCGAATTGACGTAAATATTATTAACATCGAGCAGTAATTTACAATCCGCCTCTTCTAAAACCGCATTAGTAAATTCAAGTTCCGTCATTTGTTGACCGGGCGCGCCATAATAAGAGACATTTTCAATTGCAATAGGCTGCTCAAGAATATCTTGAACTTGCCTAATTCGAGAGGCAACATGCTTAATAGCATCTTCAGTAAACGGAATTGGCATTAAGTCGTACATGCGCCCTTCTCCCGAGCAGTAACTTAAGTGCTCACTAAACAGACGAACATTATGCTCTTTGAAGAAAGTTTTAAGCGATTGCACAAACTCAATATCAAGTGCTGAAGGTGACCCAATCGATAAAGACAAACCGTGACATACAAAGGCATGTTGCTCGGTTAGCTGCTTAAATTGCTTACCAAATCGACCCCCAAGCTTTAGCCAGTTTTCTGGTGCAACTTCTAAAAACTCAATGGGTTTAGGAACATCGATAAGCATTTCATCAAGCATTTCTCGGCGCAAACCTAGCCCAATCTGCCCAAAATCAGCTACTGATTCTTTTAACATACTACCTCCTACTAAAAAGGGCCTTTACGGCCCTTTCAAAAGCTAAGTGAGCGCTTAGTGGTTAGAACCACATTTACCTTCACCACACTTACCTTCTTTAGCTTTCTTTTTGTCTGCGCCACATTTGCCTTCGCCGCACTTACCTTCTTTAGCTGCTTTTTTAGCTGCACCGCATTTACCTTCGCCGCACTTACCTTCTTTAGCTGCTTTTTTGTCTGCGCCACATTTACCTTCGCCGCACTTGCCTTCTTTTGCTGCTTTTTTGTCTGCGCCACATTTACCTTCGCCGCACTTACCTTCTTTAGCTGCTTTTTTGTCTGCGCCACATTTACCTTCGCCGCACTTACCTTCTTTAGCTGCTTTTTTGTCGCCGCCACACTTGCCTTCTCCACACTTACCTTCAGCCGCGTCTAACTGATACCCTGCTTGCATTTGCTGAAATTCAAATGGATTCGCGTTCGCATCAGTGGCTGCAAAACTTGACGCACCTACTACAACCGCACCTAATGTTAATGCAATTGAATTTTTCTTAACTGTGTTCATTCGATGACTCTCTTTTTTATAAAGGGTTATTAAACAAGACCTGTGAACTACAAATATCTTTCAATTTTTTCTAATTATTTTCTGAAAGTGCGCAGAAAGCAAATTACGATTTATAAAACAATCTAGAACAGCTAGAATACGCGTCCTATTTTTTGATAAGTAAACAGGTATCATGCGACTAGTTTTAGCACCGATGGAAGGTGTTGTAGATTTTAAAATGCGACAACTCCTAACTGATTTAGGTGGATTTGATTTATGCGTTACAGAGTTTGTTCGTGTCGTCGAAGACACGCTACCCGAGCGCGTGTTTCATCGCTATTGTCCTGAGCTAAAAACCGGTGGCTATACCCGTGCAGGTACACCTGTACGTATTCAATTACTGGGTCAAGTTGCCAATGCTTTAGCTGAAAATGCAGTTAAAGCAATACGCCTAGGCTCACATGGAATCGACTTAAACTTTGGTTGCCCTGCTAAAACGGTAAATAAAAGTAAAGGTGGTGCGGTACTTTTAAAAGACCCTGAGCATATGTACGAGATAATCAAAGCCGTACGTGATGCTGTCGACCCACGCCATGAGGTGAGTGCTAAAATCAGACTTGGCTTTGATGATGATAGTAATAGCCAAGAAATTGTTGATGCTGTTGTAAGCGCAGGCGCTTCAAGTCTTGCTATTCATGCCAGAACTAAACGAGATGGTTATAACCCTCCTGCTTACTGGGAAAAAATCCCCCCATTAATCAAAAACAAGAATATTTCAGTAGTTGCTAACGGTGAAATTTGGCAAGTTAAAGATGCTATACTTTGCCAAAAAAGAAGCCATTGCCAAGACTTAATGCTTGGTCGTGGCGCACTAGCAATGCCTGATTTAGCAAAACAAATAAAGTCACATGCACAAAACGAACATTATACTCCTATGTTATGGGAGCATGTGATATACCACATTATTCATTCATCAATGCACCAAGACGAAAGTAAATGTGAAAAGTACTTTGCTTCTCGAACTAAGCAATGGCTCGGTTATTTAAAACGCCAATACCCACAAGCAAGCGTACTTTTTGATGAGATACGTCGCTTAAAAGCCAAAGATGAAGTAGCTGATGTGCTAAGAAAGTATGCCAAAGCGCCGAGTATTGATACAAATCATAATTAGCAAACGGATTTTGTTTGATAATACTAGTATTGCCCACTTGGAAGAAACGCGATGAACAATACTGAAATTCAAACAAAGTTATCTGCGGAACTTGCGCAGGTCAGACAACGTTTACTTGATATGCTGGCTAATTCTGAACAAAGCTATCATCAGCAACTACTATCGCAACTCAAAGATAACCCTCCTTCGGATTGGTTAGAGCTGACAGCAAATAACCTTGGCTCTGAATATCAAATATTGATTGCTCGGATAGAAAAGTTGGAAGCAGCACTTTGCCAAATTGATATCGGGCAGTATGGCTATTGCTGTGATTGCGAAGAAAAAATCGATGACGAACGTTTACTTGCAGATCCTGCAAGCCAACGTTGTCGGCGTTGCGCTCCATAGAGCGCAATGCTGTACTAATTTATAAAAATAAAACTCATTGCAGGATAAAGTATAATATCCTCAATTAACCAATCCGCTTGCAGCTGATCTACGCCTAAACGCTTCATTAAATTGACACGTGCTTGCTGTTCACTCCAAGTGTGATAATGAATACCTAAGTCGGTTTCCATCATAACTAGCCAGAAGTATTGCTCGCCTTGCGTTAACTTACGTTTACTTTTTAGCGGGTCTATATAATCAAGCTGCCAATCAAGACCACTGTGCTGATGATTTTCCACAAAATAAGTCATCACTAATGGGCTAACATGAGAATCTGATACAGGTAATACAAAATCTGCTCTTTGTAACTGCTTAAGTGAACTTTGGACCTCACTAAGCCAGTTTAAAGGAGACTTAGTCTCACCACTGAAGTAATTAAGTTTACTTTGGTACCAGTCTTTACCGTTCGCTAAACCAACTAAACCAAGCTTTGTACGAGGTTTATATTGAGTTAAGTATTGATTGAGTTTATAAAGCGCTGCTTGGACACTGTCATCGCTGTTATCCAGATGCGATTTAACCATATTATGCAATAACGTTAACTCAATTTTATTTAATTTAAGGTTGCTTTGTTCAGCAGCAATTAACTGCATTTCAACTAACTCTAACCAATTAGCTAGTGCATTTGCTGAATAGTTATCCTGTGAACGAGCTTGACTAATAACATCACGTTGTACAGGCCAGACAAAATAACGTTCAGGATAACGCTCGGCAATAATTAAATAATTTAATTGCGCCTGTTGTGACTCATCTAAAGACGTCGCTTTTAGCTTTTGATAAGCTTGGTGACGTGCTTGCAAATAACTTTCAGAGAAAGGCCAGCTAGTAGCTTCAGTTTGCAGTTCTTGATTAGATAATAAATTATTAATTCTTTGCAGCGCTTGCTGCCCTTCCCTAAAAGTCTTGAAACCTGAAGATTGCTCAGAGCAAGCTATCAGCATCACACTTGCGACAAGTAATAATACGATCTGTCTTAGCATTTTAAAATTCCATAAAAAAAGCCCCAGAGGGGCTTTTTAATTTAAAACAACATCAATTAGATTTTTACACCGTTACGAGCGGCTTTATCTTTGATGAAGGCTGACCAGCTCTTCGCGAAACGACGCGTGCGCGGATCATCCATTGCCTTAGTGATAGCGTTGTAAGCTTGCTTGTACTTCTCTTGGTAGTAGTAAGCTTCAGCTAAATCAGAATAGATAGTTCCTTTTTTATCAGAACCTAACTCTAATGCCTTGTTCAAACGAACAACGGCTGCACTATAATTTTGCGATTGTAAAAGTAATGAACCTGCTTTGCGGTAAAGCTCTGCATCGTCATCAAATTTAGCCGCTTCTTCATAGTATTTAGCTGCTTTTTCAATATCTTTAGAACGGTGGTAATTAGATGCCACTGCGCTGATATTTTGCTTGTTACGCTTAACTTTTTCTTCGTTGATTGCCTTTTCAAGCACGACTGCTGCTTTGTAAGGAATATCATTTAACGAATAGAAGTTAGAAAGTACTTTGTATTCAACTTCGTTTTCAAAATAGCCATTTTTGTAGGCAACTTCCATGGTCGCTAGACCTTTTTTGAAGTCTTCGGTTTGTAGGTAGTATTTACCTAAACCAACCCAGGCTTTTTTGTCTTCAGGCCAAACACGAACAATCTCTTCAGCTACTTCTACCATGTTTTTGTACTGTTTAAGTTCAAAATAGGCAGCTAGCTTTAATTGGTAAGAAGCTTTTGCAGGTTCTTTTGCCAATTCAATTGCTTTGTCTGCAGCAGGAAGAACGTCTTTGTAAAGTTTTAACTCGTAGTTTGCTTGCGCAATACGTGTATAAACTTTGTCGTCTTCCTCACCTGTGAAGTCCATCCAAGCTGCATAAGCTTCTTTCGCTTTTGCATATTGCTCAGTACCCGCGTACATATCACCTAGAAGTTTTAGGCCTTGCTCTTGGTCAGCAAAGTTTAAAACGTCAGGCTTAACTGCCGCTGAGATGTGCTTAATAGCCAATTGGTACTGCTCTTTTTGAGCGTACATCTGACCTAAGTAACGATCAACTGTTGCCTTATCGAAGTCATCCGAAGGATCGATTTCTTTAAGTAGTGCAATCGCTTCATCAAGCTTATCTTCATTGTACAAGTCAAACGCTTTAATAACTTTCTTACCAACGCGCTCGCCCATAACTTTAGTTTTTGCTTTTTTACGCGCTTCAATCTTCGCGTAATCTGGCGCTGCTAAAGCAGGTGCAGTGAAAGCTACACCTGATAGAGACATAAGAAGCGCAAGTGCAGTTACTTTAGATAAATTTCTCATTACTCGCCTCCTTAGTTGCCTTGGTTAAGTTTAAAGTCTAATTGTACTTGAAGACCAAATTGCTTCTGTGGTTTACCATCGATGATTTTCGGACGGTACTTCCACTTACGTAGCGCACGTTTAGCTTCGCGGTCGAAGATACGTTTTGGATCGGCGTCGATCACTTCAACATCTTCTACACCACCAACTTCATTGATAGTGAATGAAAGTTGTACCCAACCTTCCTTACCATCACGCGCTGCTTGCGTAGGGTATTTTGGTTCAATACGAACGATAGGTGTCGCATCACCATCACGTCCAAATGCACCTGGACCACTTAGGCCACCAGCTGTGCTACCCACATCGATGCTTGGCATATTAAATGACAAACCACCAGTGTTCGGGTTGCTGTTTTCCGGCTGAGGCGGCTGCGGCTTAGGCGGCTGCTTTGGCGGTGGCGGAGGCGGAGGCGGAACACGCTTCCTCTCCTGCACCTTAGATTCAGGCGGATTCGTCATAATTTCGACTACGATCTGTTCTTTTTGTTCAGTCGCACGATCAGCTCCACCGGAGATGAGGTACGCCATGAAGTAGAACAAGCCGAAAGTAACTGCCCCACCTGCAATCAGTGAAAACAGAAAACGAATCATTACTGATCTCCAGCTATTGAAATTTTAAGGTTATCACCCGTCGCTTTGATCTGGTCCATAACTTTAACCACTACGCCGTGTTTTGCTTCTTTATCAGCTTGCAAAATCACAACTTCAGTAGGTTGTTCTGCTAATAAACTTTCAAGTTTAGCTGATACACGCTCAACGTCTACTTGTTGTTTATCAATCCAGATCGCACCGTCAGCACGGATAGCAACAAAAATGTTTGCATTTTTTTGCTTCGTAGCTGCAGCTGCTTTAGGTTTATTGACTTCGATACCAGCCTCTTTAACGAACGATGTAGTTACGATAAAGAAAATAAGCATGATAAATACGATGTCAAGCATTGGCGTCATGTCAACCGCTGCTTCTTCTTCTTCACGAAAACGTTGTTTACGTGCCATATTTAATTCTCTCTCTAGTGATGAGGCATGCTATCTACAAGTTTAGCTTTCGCCATTCTCGCTCTCGCTTCTAGACGTGAGCTAAAGAATACTCCAGATAGTGCCGCAACCATTCCAGCCATTGTTGGGATTGTTGCCATTGAAATACCTGATGCCATTAAACGTGCGTTACCTGTACCTTGAGTAGCCATGGTTTCGAAAACCGCGATCATACCCGTTACAGTACCTAGTAAGCCTATTAAAGGACAAATAGCTACCAATGTCTTAATCAACAACATACGCTGATCTAATTTTTCAGACGCTTCAGAAATCCATGCTTCACGGATTCTGTGTGCGTACCAAGACGTAGTGTCTTGGCGGGCATCCCACTGAGCTACAATGTTCTTCGTCATACGAGGAAACTCAGCTAGTAGGAACCAATAGCGCTCAATCATTAAAACCCACATAAGAAAGAGTGCTATCGCGACCACGTATAAAACCTGGCCGCCTGTGCCAACAAAATCCCTGATAGATTCCCAGATCTCCATCAGGACTAGCATTAGGCTTTCTCCTTCTCCGCGTGAGCAGCGATGATACCTGCGCTTTGCTCATCAAGGACATGTAGAACCGACTTACTACGACCCGCAACAATTGAGTGAAGTAGAATAAGTGGTAGAGCTGCAATTAGACCTAACGCTGTAGTAACAAGTGCTAGAGAGATATTACCAGCCATGATCTTCGGATCACCTGTACCGAACAATGTGATTGTTTGGAACGTAAGGATCATACCGATTACCGTACCTAGTAGACCTAGTAATGGAGCGATTGCTGCCAAGATCTTGATGATGTTGATACCAGCTTCAATGCGAGGCGTTTCACGTAAGATTGCTTCGTCAAGTTTAAGCTCAAGGTTTTCAACGTCTTGATTCTTGTTGTCAGCATAAACCTTAAGAATACGACCCAGTGGGTTGTTTGTATTCGGAGTAGAAAGGTTTTTAAGCTGGCTCTTAATCTTAGTGCTAGTAAGCGCAAGATCAATGAAACGAACGATGAAGATAAGTAGACCAACAACAAGTAATACTGTGATGATGTAACCTACTTCAGCACCTTGCTCGTAGTATTCCATTAACGATTTCTTCTGCGTGTTGATACGTAAGATCGCGCCACGAGTCGGGTCGATGTATACGCCAGCATAGTTGTCAGAAGAAGTATTTTCTAAATCGCTGATACCAGCTAGGATGTAGCTATCAGGTTGCTTACCTAGTGGTTGGATTGCTTTAGTTTCTGGTGAGTAGATTAAATAACCATCGTCAGTTACTAAGTTGAAGTTACCGATACGCGTTACTTTCTTCACAGAAGATGAACCGTCAAGACCCGCAACTTCAGTTTCAAAAGTTGAAACTTTAGCTGACTCAGTCATTTCAGTTTGAAGAGAAATCCAAAGCTCTTCAAGTTCACGTACAGTTGGAAGTTCTTTCGCAGCAGCTAGTGAGCGAAGTACTTCAGCACGTCCTGGTTTTTCAGCAGAAACAAGTGATGCTTCGATTGAACCGATTGCATCAGCAGCTGCACGACGTACAACACCGAACATCTCACCTAACGTACCTTGAGCGTTTAAAAGAGCTTGCTCTTTCTCAGCTAAAGTATTTTCGTTTTGTGCATATTCTTTAGCTAAACGATCACCACGAGCTTTTTCAGCAGCTAGGTCACTTTTAGCTTTGTTAAGTAACGCTTGCTTATCAGCACGAGCTGAAAGGAACTCTTGTTCACGTTGCTTATTTAATTTGCCTTCAGAGATACGTTCTTGCTTAACTTGCTCAAGAATTTTGTCTAAAGCATCAGTGTTTGCATGTGCATTAAGCGCGGTACCTGCAGAAACAGATAGTACTGCTGCAACAGCAAAACCTTTAAATAGTTTCTTCATTATTGATTACTCCGCGCCAAAGATTGGTAGTTTAACAAGTTCTAATGTCGCTTGTTTACGCGCCATACGAATAACTTCTTTAACAGGTTTTAGGTATTCTTCACCTAATTCTTTCCACTGTTTAGTGTTGTTATCCCACACCCACGCGTGCTTAAGGTCAAAAGACTGAGCAACGTAAGTGATACGACCTAAACGACCGAAGTCAACGTTGATGCTCTTACCGTCGATCTCAAGAGTACCTTGTGAAGCAGTTACAGCTGAGCTGTATGCAGTTTCAACAGTGTAAGCTTCAAGAACTTGGCGGAATTTTTCAGATGTAGTAACTGATGCTGACGCCATGATGTCACGAAGTCTTTCAACACGTGCTAGACGGTTTTCAAGATTGAACGGAACGTCCGCTTTGATGAATTGCTCAAGCGTATCGATCATGCGATACATCAAAGGCACAACGTTTTGTTTCGTGTTATCGATAGTTGCGATTTGACGGTCAAACGACTCGATTGAAGCATTTTGGTCAGCGACCAAACGTGCTACGTGATCGTTATAAACCTTCATTAGCTCAGTTTCGTCAACAACGCTACGGTACTCAGCGATTAGCTCTTGAGTTTGACCATATACATTGTCAATTTTAGTTTGAGACTTAACAGCAGCCTTTTGAATTTGTTGACCTGCATCTTGCACATCTTTCAAAGGATCTGCAATCACATTGCTGCTTGCAAATGCAAAAGCGCCAACCAACGCTGATGCTACAAGACTCTTTCTGATTTTAACAGACATAGTTCCCAACCAATTAAGTAATGTTACTTTTATAATTTAATTACCCCCCGAAGAGGACAACCCTGATATCTTTTAATAGATATCAACCCTCCAATAATGCTAAATGCATCAGAGTCTGTCAACTTGATGTTCGGCTTTCGTCGGAAAAATTTGGTGACTCGTCGTTGAAAGGAAAAGAACCAAAACAACGAATTAACAAAAATATAACAGAGGTGTTCATATGATACTTCTATAGCCCTTTGCTGGCGAACATTGCATTCATATTAGGTTCAACCTTAAACATAAATGTAACATTTTATGAAATCTGAAAATGCTGAAGAAAAATGAAAAAAAAATTCCGTTTATTCATCTAAAAAATCTATTTTGAAGAATTTTTATGCACTCTCCACGTGTAACCGCTCAATAAGCAGCCAAATCAGGCACTAAACACAAGAATGAGAGAGTTGAAATCTCTCACCGCTATGGGTGAGAGAGTTAAAATATTGCGCGGTCTTTTACAAGCTTGGCAAGTGAAATAATTGAATCAACTTCAAGCTTTTCAAATATTTTCGCTTTGTATGTACTTACTGTTTTGTTACTAATAAAGAGCTTTTCACCGATATCTTTGTTCGATAAGCCTTGTAGTAAATAATTCATCACCGCAAGCTCACGTTCAGTTAGTAACTCGTCAATGTCTTTTTCCGAAGCGATTAAGTGCTCTTGCGGGAAGAATGTATAACCACGCAAAATCATTTCAACGGCTGAAGAGATATCTTCAAGGCTCTCTGCTTTGTTTACAAACCCCTGCGCACCAAGTTTTGCAGCTGTACGGATAATATGCTTGTCTTGCTTAGCTGATAGAAACAACACTTTACCAGTAAAACCACTACTGACGGCGCGCTTATATAAACTAAAGCCATCGGAGTCTTCTAACTCGATGTCTAAAATCGCTAGCGCTACATTATTACTTTTTAAAAACTGCAACGCTTCTTTTTGACTTGCAACAGCTTGTACTTCGTTTACTAGTGTAGACTTGGCAAGTGCCATTTTAATTGCTGTTGCCACCATTGGGTGGTCGTCTACCAAAAGTATATTGTTTCCTATGCTCATCGATTAGCAAACCTTCATTATATTTCATCAAACAAGTATAAGTTACTCAGCATTATTTCCACATGTGGATAAGTTAAGTTTAGCGGGTTATTTCTAGTTTGGTGAAAAATAACTGTAAACATTTTGCTGCTAACTTTCGAGTTCAATCAAAACTACTAACTAACATAACAGACGCTGTTATGTTTAATAAATTACATCGTTACAGCATATAATACTTTAGTTATGGAGAGTAGCTTTTAGAGCATAGATCGTGAAGTTCTAGCTTATCGTCTGATTAAATTAGTCGCTTTCAATGCCTTTGGAGGAATATAATTTCGGTACAGCTAATTAATGTTTGGTGAGATATGAGTGTTGCGATTTTTTGTGAGGTAATGATGAATTTTGGTGAAACAGAAACTGTTCCACCAAAATGAGAGGTTCACATAATAAATTATGCTACTTCTACGTTCTCAGCTTCAGGGCCTTTTTGACCTTGTTTGATGCCGAAAGATACTTGTTGACCTTCGCTAAGAGTGCGGAAGCCTGTACCTGTGATAGCACTGAAGTGTACGAATACATCAGGGCCATTTTCTTGTTCAATAAAACCGAAGCCTTTAGCTTCGTTGAAGAACTTAACTTTACCAGTAACCGTGTTTGACATACCAAATTTTCCTGTAAGTCAATTATTAAAATTCAGCCATAATGGCTCTATCCTCCCTGAGTGAATGCCCAATAAACTTGGGGTAAAGTACAGGAAGAACCAATAACCTAACCGGTAACCGTACAGCCGCACATTATCCGTAAATTCAATACGCAAAAACTCAAAGCAATTTAAGACTAACACATTAAATAGTTTTTAGCTCTATTAATCGAAAATAATTTTAAGGTCAACTGCCGAAACAAAAATATATGACAGTATTATTTATAAACAATTAATAATAAATGAAAAAAGCCCATCAAAATGATGGGCTTCTAATTTTCAAGAAAAGAGTGCTATTGCTTTAGATTATTTTACTTGCCAATCCATTTTCGCTTCAGCTTTGATTGGCACCACTTCTGAATCACCTAGTTTATAGCTTGCTGGTACCGTCCAGCTTTCTTTAAATAGTGTAATAGTATCTTGGTTACGAGGCATACCATAGAAGTCTGGACCAAAGTGGCTTGCAAAACCTTCTAGTTTATCTAAAGCCCCCGCTTCTTCAAATGCTTCAGCATATAACTCAATCGCAGCATGTGCTGTGTAAGCACCTGCACATCCGCAAGCTGCTTCTTTTTTATCTTTGTAGTGCGGAGCAGAATCAGTACCTAAGAAGAACTTTTTACTACCACTTGTTGCAGCAGCAATCAACGCTTGTTGATGGATATTACGCTTCAAAATAGGTAAGCAGTAATAATGAGGGCGAATTCCACCCGCTAACATGTGATTACGATTATAAAGTAAGTGATGAGCAGTAATTGTTGCTGCTACATTTTCAGGTGCACTATTAACAAACTCTACCGCATCTTTTGTTGTGATGTGCTCAAGCACAATTTTTAAGTTAGGGAAATCGTTCACTACGTCCGCTAAAATTGTTTCTAGGAACACCTTCTCACGATCAAAAATATCAATAGATGAATCTGTCACTTCACCATGAACAAGCAACAACATACCCACTTCTTGCATTGCTTCAAGTACTGGGTAGATGTTTTTGATTGAAGTAACCCCTGAATCTGAGTTTGTAGTCGCACCAGCTGGGTACAACTTAGCTGCAACAATTTTACCCGTTGCTTTCGCTTTTTTGATTTCTTCTGGCGTAGTTTTATCTGTCAGATAAAGCACCATTAACGGTTCAAAGTTACCCTGTGGGCCGGCAGCTTTAATTCGCTCATAGTAAGATAACGCAGTTTCTGTACAAGTTGCCGGTGGAACAAGATTAGGCATGATAATTGCGCGACCCATGTAACGGCTTGCGTCACGAACGGTATCAACGAGTTGCTCACCATCACGTAAATGAATGTGCCAATCATCAGGGCGTGTAATTGTTAGAGTTTGCATCGAATTTAAATCTGACATTGCTTGTTTCCACGGCTAAAGTTAGGGGGATAGCGTAAACTTTGAGCAAATAACCTTGCTAAATTACCCAAGTTCATATTCAGGTGCCTAGTTTACACCAGTTCCAGTTTTTTTTGAAAATAACTTTGTGGATAGTTTGATAGTAGGTTAACGTAATAAATTAATACAACATTTCGGTTACCTTTTATTCTATGCCTAAGAGTTTAGACACTGCTTTTGCACTTGAGGTCAAAACAGACCAACTACATATAATTAATCAATTTTCATCATCTGTAATGCAATTAGACACAGTTGAAGAATTATTAGAATATGTTACGTCTGAAGTGGTTAGCCGCCTAGGCTTTATTGAATGTGTAATTTACCTCGCAGATGATAAAACTCGCACCCTAAAAGAAATGGCTTCTATAGGCACAGCTGGCAGCCATGATACTTACCATATTGACCGTACAGAAATCAGCTTTGATCAAGGCATTACGGGTTATGTCGCAAGTACTGGTAAACCTTTGATGATTGCTGATGTTAGCCAAGATCCACGTTACATCGCAGATTCTCGCCCAGCTCTTTCTGAGCTTTGCGTACCATTAGTTTACAAAGAAAAAATACTGGGTGTGATTGACTGTGAGCATCCGCAAAAAGATTACTACAATGACGCGCATTTAGAGATTTTATCAACTGTCGCGCATTTATTAAGTGCCAAGATCAATCAGGTTCGCACCATAGAAAACTTACAGCAAACCGTCATGCAGTTAAACGATGCGCAAAAGCTAGAACGATCGATGCTGCAAATCGCCAATTTGACGTATCAATCAAGTGAACTAGATAGTTTTTTTGAGTCATTACACGGCATTATTACTTCTTTACTCAGGGCAGATAATTTCTTCATTGGCCTTTATGACAAGCAGCTCGATGTGCTTGATTTAGTTTATATTATTGAAGAAGGCGTGCGCTCAAATGCTCATAAAAAAATATCGAAAGAACAACTAAAAGACACTGCGTCTTATTACTTACTAAATATAGATCAGTCACTTCTTTTTACTAAAGAAGAATTTCAGCAGCACATTGATGCTGGGCATTTTAAAATGGTCGGTCGTCAGGCTGAGTCTTGGCTAGGTGTACCGTTTAAAGTGAATGAGCGTATTAGCGGTGTCATTGCCGTACAAAGCTACAGTAAAAGTTACCATTATGACGAGCATGATCGTGCCTTACTCACTTATGTTAGCCGTCAAATCAGCATGGCAATAGACCGTCAATTATCAAGGCAAGAGCTTGAGCATCGAGCTCTTCACGATGAATTAACAGGACTTGCTAATCGTTCTTTACTGATTGAGCGAATTAAACATGCAATACTTCGCCTTGCAAGAGCAAATAAGCAACATAAGCATGCCCTACTCTATTTAGACTTTGACCGCTTTAAAAGTATCAATGATTCGTTAGGCCATGAAGTTGGTGACCATTTTTTAGTTAAAATTTGTGAATTGATCTTAAGCACTATTCGTAACACCGACACCTTCGCCCGCTTAGGAGGCGATGAGTTTGCCATTTTTATGGAAAACATTACCGATAAACAACAAATAAATGATGCCCTTGAACGGATCCAGCATGTGCTCGCACAGCCCCTTGATATTGATGGACACCTTCTACAAGCATCGACTAGTATAGGTGTTGCTTTTTGTGAAAGTAGTCGCGATCAAGCGTATAAGCTATTGCAGCATGCTGATGCAGCAATGTACGAGGCGAAATCATCTGGCCGTGGTAAAGTTAAGTTTTTCAACAATACAATGCGTAAAAAACTTAAAAATCATGCCGATATAGAAAATGATTTACAGCATGGCATTGAGCATGACGACTTTGAACTTTACTACCAGCCAATTTTTACTATTCAAGACACAAGAGTTGTTGGTTTTGAGGCCCTTGTGCGCTGGCATCACCCAAGCAAAGGCTTTGTCTCGCCAAATGATTTTATTCCGGTAGCAGAAGACACAGGTCAAATTATCAACCTAGATTTACATTTACTTCAGCTTGCTGCAAAGCAAATTGCAAAGTGGACGAGTGAAGGAAAAGCATTTGGCCGAATTACCGTAAATGTGTCATCGCGTCACTTTGCTAGCCTCGATTTTGTGGAACAAATACATGCCTTATATAAGCAATATAAGTTACCTCTTGGCTCACTATGCTTAGAAATAACCGAATCTGGACTTATCGGTAATCTAGAGCTGGCGACAAAAATCATCAAGGGTCTTGAGCCTCTTGAAGTGAAACTGTGTTTAGATGACTTTGGTACAGGCTATTCCGCGCTTGGGTATTTACACCAATTACCGATTCATATAATGAAAATTGATAAAAGTTTCATTGACCATTTAAACAAAGCGCACAACCCCTTAGTCGATGCTATTTTATCGTTAGCGCAATCATTAAAGCTCGATGTAGTCGCAGAAGGAATTGAAACGGAAAAACAATTGGCTATTTTAAAGCAAACTCAATGTAAATTTGGCCAAGGCTTTTTAAAAGCAAAGCCTATGCCCGCTAGTGAAGCAGAAAAAGTG
Organism: Pseudoalteromonas sp. NFXS39; assembly: GCF_040148775.1. Taxonomy (NCBI): domain Bacteria; kingdom Pseudomonadati; phylum Pseudomonadota; class Gammaproteobacteria; order Alteromonadales; family Pseudoalteromonadaceae; genus Pseudoalteromonas; species Pseudoalteromonas sp. NFXS39. Next base: position 279,045 of record NZ_JAGDEC010000004.1, read on the forward strand.
ATAGCAAACGGCCTGTAACTAAGTATAAAAAAGCCTTGCGAATGCAAGGCTTGGCTCTATTAAATATTAGGAACGTTTACAGCTCCCCAGGAGCGAAGTTATCCACAGCTATCGCTTTTTTGCGCAGCTCATTGGCTTTGTTCATTCGCTCAGCAACGGTTTCGTTAATCAAGTTTTTCTCTGCCGCTACGACTATTGCATCCTCAAGTTCAAGGTTTTTAGCAATAGTGCCTTCTTTTTGCCATTTACGAAGCTGCTTAAAGTCATCGTGGGTATCAATCATGGCTAGAAAGGCATTTTCCATCACCCCTGTACCGGCATTTTCATCAACATAACAAAGGTGAGTTAATCTGTCTCTGAAGACACCTGGCTTGCTCATGTGCTCACACATAGTTTGTGCTAACTCGTCACTTGGGCGGTGATAATGATTACCTACCGGGAACACAATGCGTTTCAGTAAGAAATTAATAACAGGATTAGAGAAGTTTTTAAAGAAACCATCGAATGCCTGACCTATGCAAAATAACGAATGCTCAACAGCATATTGTACAAATGATAAATCAGCTTGTTGACGGCCTTCATCTTCGTAGCGTTTCAGTACACATGAAGCTAAATATAAGTGACTAAGCACATCACCTAGGCGCGCCGAAATCATCTCTTTACGTTTTAACTCACCGCCTAAAACCAGCATAGCAACATCAGTACAAAACGCTAAGCCACGACTCATGCGGCTTAATTGTTTGTAATACACAGCTGTTGCACCAGATACCGGCGCTTTTGCGAAGTAACTACGTGTTAACCCGTGTACAAACGCCATACCTGCGTTGCTACCAGCAAACAAAATATGTTGCAGTAGTAATGAGTCAAACTCTTTTAAAGCAACATCATGATCTTCCATTGCAGCCGCTTCCATTTCTTTAAGAACAAAAGGATGGCAACGCGTAGCACCTTGACCAAAAATCATCAAATTACGAGTGAGGATGTTTGCACCTTCTACAGTAATAGACACCGGGATCCCCATATAGCCATGAGCTAAATAGTTATTTGGGCCCACTTGGATCCCTTTACCTGAGTGAATATCCATAGCGTCATTCATAACAGTACGACCCATTTCTGTCATATGATATTTTGCAATTGCAGTAACCACAGACGGACTCAACTTCATATCAATCGCGCCTGCAGTCATTAGTCTTGCAGACTCTAAGGTGTAAGTTAAACCACCTATGCGCGCAAGAGCCTCTTGCACTCCTTCGAATTGTCCAATTGAAACACCAAATTGTTGACGCACAGTTGCATAGGCTGATGTCATTCTTGAAGCCAAATGGCCTGTTGCTGTACTAAGCGCAGGTAACGAAATACCTCGGCCTGCACTTAAACACTCAACTAACATGCGCCAACCTCTACCTGCGCCTTTTTCGCCACCAATGATCCAATCAAGTGGAATAAACACATCTTTACCGTAAGTTGTGCCATTCATAAATGCCATATTCAACGGGTAATGACGCTCACCTGTCTGTACACCTTCGTGATCAGTAGGAATTAGCGCACATGTAATGCCAAGCTCTGTTTTATCACCTAATAAGCCGTCAGGATCGTACATTTTAAATGCAAGACCCAGCACTGTAGCAATTGGTGCAAGAGTGATATAGCGTTTTGACCAGTTAAGTTTTAAGCCAATCACTTCTTCACCGTTATGCATGCCCTTACAAACTACACCAGTATCTGGAATACTACCCGCATCAGAACCCGCCTCAGGGCCCGTTAAAGCAAAACAAGGCACATCATCACCTTTCGCTAGGCTTGGTAACCAACGCTCTTGTTGCTCGGTAGTACCATAATGAAGCAGTAATTCGCCTGGGCCTAAGCTATTTGGCACCATGACGGTGACCGCAGCGGTTAAGCTCTTAGTGGCAATTTTCGATACGATGGTTGAATTAGCTATGGCTGAAAACTCACGGCCACCAAATTTTTCAGGAATAATTAACGCAAAGAAACCTTCTTTTTTTAGGTAGCCCCACACTTCTTTTGGTAGGTCTTTATCTTTTTGCACGATTTGATAGTCATCAAGCATAGCTAACAAGGTTTCGACTTGCTCGCTCATAAATGCGCGTTCTTTTTCGCTAAGTTCGGGTTTAGGGAAACGATGCAGCTTTTGCCAATCAGGGTTACCGCTGAATAATTCACCATCCCACCAAACATCACCTGCTTCCATGGCTTCACGCTCTGTTTGCGATAATGGCGGCAAAACTTTTTTAAACATACTAAACGTAGGTCGTGTAACAAGATTGATGCGAATGTCTTTCACAGCAAAAATTACAATCACAGCAACTAGTAACAGAATAATTACGGTCGTCATTGTGCAATCCTTTTATTTTATTTAACTGCTTCAAGTATGACTGATCGTGCCATAAATACAACGTAAGCAGCTCTTACTAAGGTTGTTTTTAGCGATGCTGTTTGTTGTTTACTAAGACACTGCTATTATGCATGTGCAATAAATAACAATAAACTTCTAGGGAACGTTATGAAAAAGACTCCATTTAAGCTCAGTATGAGCGCACTTATGGTAGCGAGTGCTCTTGCACTTACTGGCTGTAATGATGACGCTGCGAGTACTAAAACGACAACGACTGAAGTCCAAACAAGTCAAGTAACCGCACAAGATGCCGCTAAATTTATCGCCGATACTGAAAAAGAATTAAGTGCGCTTTATTTAGAAGCAAGCCGCGCTGAGTGGATTTATGCCAACTTCATCACCTATGATACTGCTGAGCTATCTGCTGAAGTTAATCGCAAAATGACCGAAGCCGTTGTACGCCTTGCTAATGAAGCTGCAAAATTTGATAGTTTAGAACTTGATTACGATGCACGCCGTAAACTTGATAAGCTAAAACTAGCGCTCACTTTACCTGCACCACAAGATGCTGAAAAAACAGCAAAACTCTCGCAGTTAGTTGCTGAGTTAGGTGGTATATATGGTAAAGGTAAATACTGTAAAGAAGATGGTAGCTGTTTAAGCCTTGGCGAAATGACCGCTAAAATGGCAACGAGCCGTGATTACAATGAATTGCTTGATTTATGGCAAGGTTGGCGTCAGGTTTCAAAACCAATGCGCCCACTATATGAACAACAAGTTGCTTTAACCAATGAAGGCGCAAAAGAGCTAGGTTATGCGGATACAGGTGCTATGTGGCGTAGTAAATACGACATGCCAGCAGATGATTTTGCAAAAGAGCTTGACCGTATTTGGGGCCAAGTTAAACCGCTTTATGACTCATTACATTGTCATGTTCGTGCCAAGCTAGGTGAAAAGTATGGAGAAGATAAAGTACCTCAAGACCAACCTATCCCAGCACACCTTTTAGGTAATATGTGGGCACAGACTTGGGGTAACATTTACGATGTTGTCGCACCTGAAAATGCCGATCCTGGTTATGACGTAACAGAGCTATTAGCTGAGCACGATTACGACGAACTTAAAATGGTACGTGGTGCTGAGAAGTTCTTTACATCGATGGGCTTTGCGCCACTGCCAGATACTTTCTATGAACGCTCACTGTTTACTAAACCACAAGACCGTGACGTGCAGTGTCATGCTTCAGCATGGGATATTGATAGCAAAGATGACCTGCGTATTAAGATGTGTATTCAACGTACAGGTGAAGAATTCTCTGTTATTCACCACGAGCTAGGCCATAACTTCTATCAACGTGCATACAAAAATCAGCCTGTTTACTATCAAGAGAGTGCGAACGATGGTTTCCACGAAGCGATTGGTGACACCATTGCGCTTTCGGTTACACCGGGTTATTTAAAAGAAATTGGTTTATTAGACGAAGTGCCTGATGAGTCAAAAGATATTGGCCTACTAATGAAAATGGCATTAGACAAAGTAGCATTTATCCCATTTGGTTTATTAGTAGACCAATGGCGCTGGAAAGTTTTCTCAGGTGAAGTAACGCCAGAGAACTACAACAAAGCGTGGTGGGAATTACGTGAAAAATACCAAGGTGTACAAGCGCCTATCGCACGTAGCGAAGCAGACTTCGATCCGGGTGCAAAATATCACGTACCAGGTAACACGCCTTACACGCGTTATTTCTTAGCACACATTTTACAATTCGACTTCCACAGAAGTTTATGTGAAATTGCTGGTAACAAAGAAGCGATACACCGCTGCTCAGTTTACAACTCTGCTGAGGCGGGTGAAAAACTAAATGCGATGTTAGAAATGGGTTCAAGCCGCCCATGGCAAGAAGCTCTTGCGACGATCACTGGTAAAGAAGAAATGGATGCAACAGCAATCTTAGATTACTTTGCACCGTTACAAAAATACCTTGATGAGCAAAATGAAGGCCGCCAGTGCGGTTGGTAATGATAAAAACGAAAAAGCCCGCATAATGCGGGCTTTTTTATGTCATCAAATTAATGATTAAAACTGTAAGCTTACGTTTGCAAAGTATGCATCGTAATCTGAGTCATCCCAGTTGTTTGCATAACCTGCTTTTAAGCCAACGTTTTTGTTAAAGAAGTGCTGTGCACCAAAGCTGTAGTCATCTTCTTTATTAAAGGTTACAAAAGCTGATGTTGCTTTAGAGAAGTAGTAGTTTGAACCTAGTTCCCAAGAGCTACCGCTATCGTCTGTATCTAAGATTGTACCTTCAATTGTTAGGTAGTTACCTTGTTTAAGATCCATGAAGTATTTCGCATTTACTGCACGGTAATCAAACTCGTCGTCAGCTGTGAAAGTAAAACCTAAGTAATCAGTGCTGTTAAGCTGATGATTGTACTTAAGGTCAAACATTACTGTGTTATCACCGTCTTCTACGTCAATAAATGTCGCTTTAAGAAGAAGGTTAGGATTAAAGAAGTAACCTGCAGACACGTTGAATAAATCAGTATCTGAACCGTAATCGTAGTTGCTGTAACCTGCACCGATTACGAAATCTTTTACGAAGTATTCACCACCGATGTTAGTCACATCACCAAAGTCATCATCAGCGTACGAACCAAACACGTTGGTTGTTCTGTTGATGTATTCAAACTGGTCGTATGGACCCATTGTTTTCTTTGGTGCGAAGTAATATGTTGAATCAACACTTACTGTGTCGTTGCCATCGGTGTCCATGTACCCTAAATGGCTGATTGATTGGTAACTATCCGCAGCAGTCGCGGCAGTTGACAGAAGCATACTCGAAATAATAACTGCTAACTTTTTCATAAACAGATTTCCCTATTAACATTGTTTCATTGCTGTTGAAAACTAGCCTGATGGCTAAGTTGGGCACATGCTAACGTGAGAAAACTGAATGAGAACTTAACTAAGCATTTGTTTTTACTTGATTAATTGTAATAAAGTGTCGGCAAATGTAAAGAAAAAGTTGGCCGAAACTTTCGCCTCTGAGCCAACTTTCAAAGAAAAAATAAAGTGTGTCAGTACCTTATAAAGCAAACTGGCTTATAATTCTATAAACCTCATTAATGTTATCTCCTGCTTTAAAGTCTTTACTAATTGGTGTTGGATCTGAACCAACCCAAATTTTCAGTTCAGCATCTAGGTCAAAATGCCCGGCACTTTCTTTACTAAACTTAGTAATTTTTGAGTAAGCAATGCTCAACATTTCAACTTTTGAACCAGTAACACCTTGTTTATCAATGATAATCAATCTTTTATTTGTAAAGATGAACATATCACGAATGACTTTATAGGCTCTTTGTACTGTTTCACCATCAATCAGGGTATTGGCAAGCAGTTCTTCTAAATCGTCGTTATCAACTTCACTTGCGTTACCCATTAATCCACTTAATAGCCCCATAACTAGCTCTCCTTATGAAAGATTTGGTTTTCGAGTGTGTGACCATTCACCAGTTGACGATACTGCCAACCTTGTTGATAACAAAAGTGTAGAAGATTGATATCAAAAGGCTCGGCTGTTTTCTCAAACTCGATCACATATTCTTTTGCTTGGCTCATATAAACATGATGTACGTGGGCAAGGCCAGCAAGCTTTGCTTCTACATCATCATATTGTTGATTCAACTGTAGCGTAATAAAGTGTTTGTTATCTTGAGTGCTTGAACGGGCTTGATGTTCACTTAAAATACCTTTATCAAGGTGTAACACCTGAGAACATAAACGCTCAAGCTCAGTCAAGTCATGGGAGCTTAAAATAAATGTTGCTTCGTTACTTAAAGAACTTACCAGCTCTCTCACCTCACGAGCATGAATTGGGTCAAGGCCCGCAGTTGCTTCATCAAGCATCACTATTTCTGGTGAACCAATCAAGGCTTGTGCAATCGTCACTCGCTTACGCATACCATGAGAAAGGTCATCTGGTCGCTGCTTAGCCACCTCTGACAAACCAACGAGCTCTAAAACACGAGCCGTTTCTTTTTTACGAGCCGCACCACTTAGCCCTTGTAATTGACCATAAAAGTTAAGTTGATGCGCAATACTAAAGCGAGGATCAAGCTGTGCATCTTGTGGTAATGCCGTTAGCTTACCAAATAACTCCGCACTCCCTGGGGTATGTCCCATTACCGATAATTTTCCTGAACTAGGTAAAATATAGCCGCATAACAAGCTAAATAAGGTCGTTTTACCCGCACCATTTGGACCAACCAGCGCCACTGGAGCCCCTTTATTTATTTCAAAGCTGACGTTATCTAGCGCTCGTTTAGCCCCATAGTTTTTTGACAAACCTTGTGCTTGAATTAAAACGGTCATAGTGAGCTCCTCGAAAAAATTCGTTCACCAGCAATCAATAACACTGCAGTTTGTAAGAGTGGTAAACCAAGAGCAAGTGTTACGCCGGCACGTTGACCAGCCATTAAATCAAGTTGATAGCCCGGAAATATGTAATTTAAAACCTCAAATGCAGGCCATTGCCATGTTAGTAAGCCAATCACAATATTACCGCCAGCAAAGAACAAAATAGCCAATACAAATGCAAGACGCGATGAACGAGCAAAGGTATTCAAAAAGCTCATTAGGGCAATAAAAGGCATAACCGCAACAAGCAAATAAAATAACAACATAAAGCTTCGCGATAAGCCAGAAAGCAGCAAACTTGGCTCACGATAACCGAGCATTGCAACCGTTGCCATCAAAGTAACAAACAACAGTGCCGCTAAAATTAATAGCTGTCCTAAAAAGCGGCCAATGATAATTTCTGAGCGAGTGGCTCTAAGTGATAAAAAGCGTAACGTACCTCGTTGTCTGTCGCCCACTGTCTGGTCACTACATAAAAACAAACAAAAGCTTGGGAAACTAAATAAAGCAATCAGCCAATAAACGGCCAGTTCAGATTCAGGCCAATCAAGTAATTTACTGATGCCAATGGCGCCAAATGCCTGCCTAGCAAAGTCGGCAAAATCAGGTGAGCTAATCAAGGTCACAGATTGGGCAATGGGATAGCGTAAAATAAGTAGCCAACAAATGGCAAAAGCGGCAACCGCCAACAAACCACGCTTGGTCAAAAATAGTCGTACCAGCTCAAATTGGGCAATTTGTGCAAGACGTTTAGGATGTAACTGCGTCACTCATAATCCTTAATGAATTTTATTATTAGAATTACACTAAGTTGAAACAGCTTGAATTACCAGAAAAAAAAGACCCGACTAGCAGGTCTTATGTAACAAAGTATAAACTTTAACCTAGAGGTGGCTTTCGTACACAGCCAGTGCTTGATCAAGGTCGGCTAGTAAATCAGCCACATCTTCAAGACCAATGTGTAGCCTTATCACTGGGCCCTGCGACCAACCAGTTTCAGAGCGAAGACCTTTCATGCTCAAGTTTGCCGTGACTAAGCTCTCATAACCGCCCCATGAAAAGCCCATTTTAAAATGGTGCAGGCTATCTAAAAAGGCATCAATCGCTTGTTGATTACCCTGCTTCATTACAAATGAAAATAAGCCGTTACTGCCATCAAAGTCTCGTTTGAAGAACTCATGACCAGGGCACGTTGCAAAGGCTGGATGGCGAATATGATCAACCAAAGGGTGTGTTTCAAGCCATTTAGCCACTTCTATGGCTGCTTGTTCATGTTGTTTTAAACGCACAGCCATAGTACGCAGACCACGTAGCGCTAAATAGGCATCATCTGCAGAGGTACATTGACCAAGTAGGTATGAATTTTCTCGAAGTGTTGGCCAATACTTTTTGTTGGCAACAGCAACACCCATCATCACATCTGAGTGACCAACAATGTATTTTGTAGCCGCTTGAATACTAATATCAACGCCATGCTCGAGCGGTCTAAAATGCAGACCATTACCCCAAGTGTTATCTAGCATGGTCATAACACCGCACTCATTTGCTTTAGCAACCATCGCTGGGACATCTTGCACTTCCATGGTGATTGAGCCAGGTGATTCTAAAAACAATACACGGGTGTTATCTTTAATAAGCTCACTAATCCCTGCGCCGATCCCCGGCGGGTAATAGGTTGTTTCAATCCCTAAGCCAGCAAGTATTTTGTCACAAAAATCACGGGTAGGTTCATAAGCTGTATCCACCATTAAAATATGATCACCCGTTTTCACAAACGATAGCAAGGCATTACTGATTGCAGCCGCACCTGATGGGTAAAGCGCACAACCCTCACCACCTTCAAGCTCTGCAATTGCTTCTTGCAGAGCAAAATGCGTCGTCGTACCGCGACGGCCATAAAATAAAGTTTTATCGCCACGTTTCTTAGCCGCAGCTTTTAAGTCGGCAACTGAGTCAAATACCACAGTTGATGCACGTTGTACGACAGGGTTCACAACCCCTTGTGTATACGCTTTTTTACGCCCTGCAGAGACGATTTGGGTATTTTTATTTGTCTTTGTCATAATTTGTCCAAGCTGTGCTTTACAGGTTGCGCCAGTGCTCAACCAAAAATCGAGAAATAGAATCTTGCCGGGTTAGTTTAAGATGGCTGCCCTGCTCATGCCATTGGCCGAATTCATTAAGTTCAGCACGGCTAAACCATCTTGCATCGTCTAACTCGTCTTTATCTACCTGAATATCTTCTGAAACTGCTGTGGCCATAAAGCCAAACATAATTGATGATGGAAATGGCCAGGGCTGTGAAGCTATATATTGAATATCTGTAACAGCAACACCCGCTTCTTCCATTACTTCACGGGCAACGGCTTGCTCTAGTGTTTCACCTGGGTCAACAAAACCTGCAAGTGTTGAAAAAACACCCTCAGGCCAGCTTGCTTGACGGCCCAGCAAGCAACGCTCTATTCCGTCTGAAAAAGTTTTCGTAACGATCATAATAACGGCAGGATCGGTTCGCGGAAAAGTTTGATGCTGACAAGTTTGGTTTTCACATAAACGCGAATGCCCAGCTTCAACCATATTATTTTCATGACCACAACGACCACAAAAACGGTGCGTTGCGTGCCAAAAACACAAGCCTCTTGCCAGTGCTGCAATTGAGCCTTGTTTAAGCTCAACTTGTGGGCCCAACTTGCGAATATCAACAAACTCAGCGCCGTTGAGCATTGGCTCAATAAGTGAGTCTGGTTCATGGCTGACATCTAATGCAAAATGAGCCACATCATCGTCGTCTAACCCCAATAAAATGCCTTTTGATAAATCGAGATGATCCACTTGAGATAAGCGTAAATAACACACTTCAGGACTGTCTTTAACAAATAAACTTTGATTGTTATTGACTAATAACCAGCGACTCTGAGAATTCATTTGAGCCTTTAGCCACTTAGGATCTTTGCGGCGGTTTGATGCACGATCCAATGGCATTTGAGAGTAATTCAGCATGGCGTTCCTTGAAAATAGTTTACTTAGTAAAACTACCATAAGCGGATGATAAACCCAATTTATTACAGGCATAAAAAAAGCCCAAACAGGGCTTTTTTATTCTCTCTCACAATTTTACAAGGTCGCTAGATGCGCTTGTAGTTTTTGGTTCTCAGCTTCAATATGCCGATAGAACTCTAAATCTTCTAATTTACTCGCTGCTGCTTTATCAATGATGATTACGGCATCTTTATGAAGTTGCAGTGCTGAGGCTGGGCATTTAGCCATTAACGGACCTTCAACCATGGCGTGAACGGCATCTGCTTTACTTGCACCGGTTGCTAAAAGTACCACTTTTTTAGCTTCTAAAATGGTGCCAATACCCATAGTGATTGATAAATGTGGTTGATATTCGCCTTCGGCAAAAAATCGTGCATTGTCTTCAATTGTCGCTTTCGTAAGTGTTTTAACACGCGTGCGTGATGTCAAACCTGAAGATGGTTCGTTAAAACCAATATGACCATTACGGCCAATACCAAGTAGCTGTATATCAACACCACCAGCTGCTGCGATTTTTTGTTCGTATTCAGTACAAGCAACAAGCGGGTTTACTGCATCACCCGGCGGTACATGGGTGTTCTGTTTGTCGATATCAACATGGTTAAACAGCTGCTCATTCATAAAGTAGCGGTAACTTTGTGGATGTTCGCCAGTTAAGCCTAAGTATTCGTCTAAGTTAAATGTTGTCGCTTGGCTAAACGAAATATCGCCTGCTTTATTTTTTTCGATCAGTTGTTGATACAAGGCAACGGGTGTTGAACCTGTAGCAAGGCCAAGCACTGATGCTGGTTTTTTTAGTAATTGTTTAGCAAAGATGTTGGCACCATAAGCTGCAACTTGGGCTGCATCATCAAGAATCACTATTTGCATATCGATTAGCTCTAATTATAAGTTGGAAAAAAATGGGACCTAAAACCCAACCCCACGTGCAATCGAGCTGGGTTTTAGATCAAACCACTGCCAGGATACGATGCAGTAGCTATAACCATTATGACAACGCTGTCATTATCACTTCTAGTTTTACCTTTGTAAAGTAAAAGTGAATAAAAAATTACTCTTTTTGTTAGTGTTTAATAATTATCAAACACTAACAAAGATCTTACGGCGATACATCCAATGCAATACCAGCATTTGTACTGCTAATAACGCAATCACCGCCATCAGGGGTTGCCATACCTCTGGCACAGCTCGAACCACACCACCAAAAACGCTTTGGCTTACATAACCCCAATTCACAAGACTTGACGCTAAGTAAATAATAATTGAGTTTGCACCTATGATCACAAAAGGATACGCGGCGCGCTGGCCCGGCAGAATATCAACCAGTGCATAAAATACGGCTAGCAACATGGCACTCCAACCAACCGTTACAAGCACAAATGAACTGCTCCAAAGCTCTTTATTTACTGGGAACTGTAAGTCCCATAACCAACCTAAACAGACACTTACAATCCCTGCAGCAAACAATAATGCGGTCATTTTCCACTCGCCAATTTGCTGAGCACGGGCGACTAATTGACCTGCAAACACGCCCATTAAAGCATTGACAATCGCTGGGATATTCGACAATACACCTTCTGGGTCTACCACACGGTTTTGATAACTAATACCTGGCAGTAAGTGTGCATCAAACCATGCATTCCAACTCCCTGCTGCTGAAAGGTCACCAGCACTGCCGCCTGGCACAGGCACAAAACAAAGCAGTAACCAATAGCCCACTAAAATAGTCGCTGCGGTTATAATTTGCGTTCGTAAACTGGTGTGCCAAACCAACATAGCACAGAAGAACCATGCAATGGCGATTCGCCCAAGTACACTGGCATAGCGAATTTCATCCAAAGCCATTGGCATCCCAGTGCCCCAGCCGTGGTTATACAAAATACCTAATAAACACAATAGTAAAAGGCGTTTTCCCGCCTTACGGTAATAAACTTTGCGTTCCTCAAAAGGCAAATGGTCAATGCGTTTCGGGGCTAGCCCCATCGCCACACCCGATAAGAAGATAAATAATGGGAAAATCAGATCGTAAAATGTGAAGCCATGCCAGACGCTATGTACTGTATGTGCTTCAAAAACTTTCCAGCCAGTCCAGCCTGTTAAAACGAATAGCGCTGCGAATAGTGACTGTCCGCCTAATATCCAAAACATATCCATGCCACGCAATGCATCCAGCGATGCCAAACGTTTTCTTGTTGGTTGTGTTGTTGTCATTGTTTACCTTTAATACAAAAAGCCCCGCGATACTTCGGCGGGGATTTTTCCAGGGAAGTTCTTACAAAGCTTTACCAGCTATATATGTCGCTTTTACATATTGATTATCATCTAGCACAACAAAATCAGCATCAAACCCGCTCAGCAAGCGACCTTTTTTATGTAAACCTAAATATTGTGCAGGATAAAGTGATGCCATACGTAAGCTCTCAGCAAGGCTAACATCCAATGTATTCACTGTGTTGCGCACCGCACTTGCCATATCAAGTACGCTGCCTGCTAATTCACCGGTAGTTGAATTTAATCGATCGCCAGTACGAATGACTTTACGACCATCAAAGAAATCAAACTCCATATCGTCAGTACCCACAGGTGGCATTGCATCTGTGACTAACATAATTTTTCCGCGCTGCTTGGTGCGAATTGCTAATTTTGCTGATGATGGGTGTACATGATGACCATCAACAATTAAGCCGCACCAGCTGTTATCATCCCAAAGTGCTGCACCAACAACACCCGGTTCTCGTGATGTAAATGCTGACATAGCATTAAATAAGTGGGTGAATCCATCAGCACCAGCAGCAAGTGCTGCATTGGTAGTCGCAAGGTCCGCATTAGTGTGGCCAATAGATACTTTTACGCCACACTCAACTAAGCGAGCGATATCATCAGCACTAACATTCTCAGGAGCCAAGGTAACGATTTTAATGCCTAGATCTTGGCGTGCATAAATTGCAAATTCTTGCTCTGTGATTGGACGAATGAATTGCTCGCTGTGGGTACCTTTTTTAGGAAAGGAAAGATGTGGCCCTTCAAAGTGCACGCCCATAACGCCCGGAACCTCTTCAGCAATTGCTTGTGCGATTGCATCAGCGGCCTTTGCCATTACTTCTACTTTGTCGGTAATAAGCGTTGGCATAATCGCTGTTGAACCAAACTGACCATGCGCTTTGGCTATTCTATCTAAGCAATCTGGCGTTTGTTCTGCATTAAAAAATGCCCCGCCACCGCCATTAACTTGAACATCAATAAAACCAGGGGTAACTAAACCTGTTAATTCAACAGCATCAGCATGTGCTTCAACACGTTTAAAGACACCATTGTCGACGCTAAAATACACATCTGATAAAAATTCTTCACCGGTAAACAATGTACTCGCATGATAAATCGTCATTACAAACCTACCTCTTGACTTTGTTCTAGTACAGATTGCTGAGCAAAATAAACAGCGCCCATTTCAGGTGGTTGAATAGGTGTCTCAACTCGTTTAGCAATATCTTCTGCAAGCCACTTATTCAGAGGCTCAGCTAAACCGCCAATCATAGATAAACGTGGAGGCTTATTCTCAAGTAAGCGCTGCGCTAATTTGCTCACGTAATCTGCGCCTTCTTTGACTATCGCAACGGCAACTTTGTCATTGTTATTGGCTGCTTCAAATACATAACGGGCTAATTTAGCAAAACTGCTCGAAGGCTGACCAGACATTTGCTCAACAATTGCCATCGCATTATCAGCAGCAAAATGCTCAGTGATCACTTTAGTTAAATTTGTTGATTCGCCTAGGCCATCAAGGTCTAGCAAGGTCGCTTTTATTGCTTCAAGACCCATCCATGCGCCACTGCCTTTATCTCCTAGGGCAAAACCATGACCACCAAAGTTAGTTGTACGACCATTTACACATGAAAAACCACAAGAGCCCGTGCCAGTGATAATCACCGCACCATCACTGCCTTCATGTGCACCAATGCAAGCAGTATGTAAATCAGTCGTGAGGAACATTTGTTTGAATGGATGTTCCCATTCCATAATCTTGTCATACAAGCTAGGTAGGTTAACACCCGCCAGACCTAAGCCGGCATAAAGCTGATGAACTGTATCAAGTGGTAAACCAGCATCACGAAGCGCTAATTGTGTTGAGACCATAATTGATTCGAGAGTACGTTCCAAACCATGTAATGGATTTGCAGGACCACCTAGGCCAGTTCCTAATACACCTTGTTTAACAGAGTAGATAGTTGCTCGACATTTCGTTCCGCCACCATCAATACCAATAAACAATTGGTCCTCATTCACACTCTTCGCCATCATTTAACGACCCCTAGCCTTCGTTTAGTTTTTATCTAAATCGCATTATTTTTATTATCTGAATGCGAAATCATCTCAACCTTTGTTGATTTAATGTTACACAACAAATGACAGCGTTGTCATTATATTTTTTATAAAATTTCGTATAACTTTTATATTTATTTTTAATTTGTTGAATTAAATAGCTTTATTTAATAGAAAAGAAAATTAGAAACCACATCAACGATGTCCTATAACACCTTAAATTATACTTTTTTGCATAATTTAGCGCATTGTGAGTGACTATTCTTTTATTCATCATCAAGTTTAACTAATGCAAGCTTAGCCGAAATAATACTTTAGTTAAACATTTTATTTAAAATGGAATATTTTTTTCTACCTTGATAACAACAGTGAATCGTCAATACAGTGAAATTCAGCTGCGGCTTGCTTTAAAATATCGGCAGTGAGGTGCTCTGCCCCATAGACATCACACGGTAGCTGATACTTATTCGCTAAATGGCCAAGCAATAACGCAAAATCTCCATCACCCGAAAGTAATACCATTTTATCGAGCTGCTTGGCATGCTCTAGCATATCAATGGTAATGCCAACATCCCAATCCCCTTTCGCACTACCATCTCTGCGCTGAATAAAAGGTTTCAGTTTTACCTCAAAGCCAATTGCGCGCAGAATATTTTGAAACTGCGATTGCTTTTCATCACCACGATAAATTGCATACGCAATGGCGCAATCAATTTCATAGCGTTCGCTCATCTGTGCCCAAAAGGCATTGTAATCAAAGTTTTTCTTGTAGCTTTCTTTACAGGTGTAATAAATATTTTGTACATCTACAAAGATACCGACTCTTGGCTTATCAACTGCTGACATAATTTTTCTGTTTTTAGTGATTTGTGTTCACTGTAGCATATCTAGGTTGATATTTACGAAAAAGTAACCTAAATTGGTTACATAAAACAAAGTAACCAAATTTGGTTACTTAACGCGATGTAACTAAATTAAGTTACTTAACCTAAGGGATCATAATGATTGCGGTGATCAGCGGTGATTTAATTAAATCACAAAAAATTCCACAACAAGAATACGATGCCATGCTGTATCAGCTTGATCAAAGCTTACGCTTTGTTGCCAAGCGCTTTAATGCAAGTTTTAGCATATATCGTGGCGATGCATTGCAAATACAGTTAACAGAGCCAGAGCAGGTCTGTCATGCTGCAATTTTGTTGTATTTGCAAATGAAAGCAGCCAATTACGAACTGCGACAAAGTTTGGCTATTGGCTCACTCGATAACTCCCGTGCCGATATAAAAACAGCCACAGGCAGCGCCTATACTCTATCTGGCCGGGGGTTAGATAATATGGGCCATCAACGGCTCACTTTACAAATAGACAATCAACCCCTTGAAGAGGGTTTTTTACTCAATATTGAACTAATAGAAGTATTACTTGAAAAAATGAGTCAAAAACAAGCAAATGCATTGTTTTATTATTTAACAGCAGAACACAACAACCATGCCGAACTTGCTAAAGAACTCGCAACAAGCCGAGCCAATGTCACAAAGCTATTAAATTTGGCTCACTACCAATTAATTGAACGTTTTATACAGTACAGCCAAACCACACTCAAAGGAATGACAACATGAGTTTTTCATTACTTATCGTAAGCTTAATTTTAGCGCATTTAATTGCCGACTTTTACTGGCAACCTATGAGCTGGGTACATGACAGAAATACGCGTCACTTTCGTGCCAGTAAACTTTACTTGCACGTGCTCATCCACGGTGCTAGCTCATTTTTGGTACTATTATTTTGGGAGTTTAATTATGGCTGGCAAGCGCTTTCAAACGTCGTTATCGCCACGGCAGTGATTATGGTTACACACTATCTAATCGACCTTGCTAAATCTTACTCAAGTAAAGGTGTGGTTCCTTTTATTGTCGACCAACTTGCACATTTAGTTATCTTGTTCTTACTGGCTATATGGTTAAGCGAAAACGATGAGTTTTTTACACATAGCTGGCAATGGCTGATGCAACCGGCAACATTATGGGTGCTGTGTGGCTATTTATTAATTTTAAATCCAACAGCGGTGTTTATTCGAATGATGTTAGAGCGGATCACATCTGGCTTTAGCACCACGGGCAGTTTACCAGCTGCGGGGCAAAGTATCGGCATGCTTGAGCGGGTATTAATGCTAACATTTATCTTACTGGACCAATTTTCAGGCGTTGGCTTTTTACTTGCGGCAAAATCCGTATTCCGCTTTGGTGATTTAAGTGCCAGTAGAGATAAAAAACTGACTGAATACGTTATGCTCGGTACCTTACTCAGTGTCAGCGTGACTTTATTTATTGGTTTAGCCGTTAATTACCTTAAAGCCGTGTGACTTTGCAGACCCATAAAAAAACGCGCCAACACAGGCGCGCTTTATATTAATTAACCAATAAATTAGCTGTTATTTGAGCCATCATTCTTAGGGCGACGTCTGCGCTGAGAATTCCCCCCTACAGACTGACGCTTAGCCCATGGACTTTGTGTTTGCTCGTCACTTGCTTTCTTGGCATTAGATTTTTTCCCAGAACCACCACGGCGTGGACCTATGCCACTGCCATTGCTATTTGGTTTTTTACTATCCGACTTAGGCTTAGAAAACGGCTGTTTGGCTTTTTTCGGCTTTTTGGGTTTAATTGGGCGTGCATCAAGCTCTCGTTCAGGCACGGGATTGCTTGGTTCAAAACCTGCTTCAGTCGCGCGTGGGATCAATTCACCAATAAAACGTTCGATACCGTAAAGATCAACTGCATCTTCAGCTGTCACAAACGAAATAGCATGACCCGATGCACCTGCTCGGCCTGTACGGCCGATACGGTGTACGTAATCTTCATAAATATTCGGTAAATCGTAGTTAACAACGTGAGGTAGCTCAACAATATCAAGACCTCGGGCAACGATATCGGTTGCCACTAGTACGCGCACTTCACCTGATTTAAAGCCTTCGAGTGCTTTAACACGAGCGCCTTGCGATTTATTTCCGTGAATGGCAGCACCCACAATATCATCGCGTTCAAGCTGCTTAACTAAACGGTTAGCACCATGTTTGGTACGACAAAATACCAATACTTGTTGCCAATCGTTAGTACGGATCAAGTGGCTAAGTAATGCTGTTTTGCGCGATTTATCTAGTGCATAAACTGATTGAGTAACCGATTTAGCGGTCGTGTTTTTTGCTGCAACTGAAATTTCAACCGGATCGTTAATTAGCCCTTTTGCAAGCTCACGAATTTCATCAGAGAAAGTCGCTGAGAACATCAGGTTTTGACGTTTAGTTGGCAGTTTAGCAATGATACGTTTGATATCATGGATAAAGCCCATATCAAGCATACGATCGGCTTCATCAAGGATCAGTACTTCTAAATCATCAAACTTAAGAGCATTTTGATTGTGTAGGTCTAATAAACGACCTGGTGTTGCCACTAAAATATCAACACCTTTGCGAAGGCGCATCATTTGCGGGTTAATTTTAACACCACCATACACTACAAATGAGCTGACATTTGAATGCTTAGCATATTGCTCAACATTTTCGCTTACTTGCAAAGCAAGCTCACGAGTTGGTGCCAATACTAATGCACGTACTTTATTGCCACCTGCTTTAGGGCCTTTTGACAAGCGCTCAATTAGCGGCAGCGTAAAACCCGCGGTTTTGCCTGTGCCAGTTTGCGCTGCGGCCATAACATCGCGACCTTCAATGATCGCAGGGATAGCTTGTGATTGAATAGGCGTTGGTGCTTCATAGCCCTTTTCTAAAACTGCATTTACTAAAGCTGGTGATAAACCTAACCCATCAAAACTCATACTATCTCTCTTTAAAAAA
This sequence comes from Pseudoalteromonas sp. NFXS39, assembly GCF_040148775.1. Taxonomy (NCBI): domain Bacteria; kingdom Pseudomonadati; phylum Pseudomonadota; class Gammaproteobacteria; order Alteromonadales; family Pseudoalteromonadaceae; genus Pseudoalteromonas; species Pseudoalteromonas sp. NFXS39. The sequence continues at coordinate 297,026 of NZ_JAGDEC010000004.1, forward strand.
TTCAGCCGATACGGCGAAGTGGGCGCATTATACCTAGGATAGTCAATAATGCATGGAATTATTTACAAACTAGTACTTAATGGTGGATTTAGCAGAATAATTTTAGGTATAAAAAAAGCGGCTTTGATGCCGCTTTATCTTATATACCCAAACCACCTTGAGGTGGTTTGGGTATAGCTAAACTTTACTTAACACCAAGTTCGCGTAAACGCTCTTGTAAATAGCTGTCTGCAGTGTAGCGCTCAGAAAGCACAACATCAGGACGCGGGTGTAAGAATAGTGGTAACGAAATACGTGATTTCGTTGACGCTTTACCCGTTGGGTTGATCACGCGGTGAATAGTTGATGGGAAGTAACCACCTGACGCTTCTTGTAGCATGTCACCAATATTGATGATCAGGTTACCAAAATCACATGGTACGTCTAACCAACCACCATCTGTTTTTTGTACTTGTAAACCGGGTTCATTCGCCGCTGGTAATACAGTTAATAAATTGATGTCACCGTGTGCTGCCGCACGGATTGCACCAGGCTCTTCATCACCAGTCATTGGTGGATAGTGAAGAATACGCAGGAGTGTTTGCTCAGAGTCAGCAATCATATCTTTAAGGTCGATAGAGAACTTAGCACGCACCTCTTCTGGTGCTTCTGCCTGAACCCAACTTAATAATGTTGCCGCAAACTCATTGGCTAATCGATAGTACTCACGGATTTCTTCTTCTAGCTGTGCTGGAACACGGCCTTTTGGATAAACGTGGTAGTACTCTTTAATATCTTTAACGGTAAAGCCTTTTGCAACTTCTGACACTGATGGTGGGAAGTAACCATCTTGTGTTTCTTTTGAAAATAAAAACTCATGCTTTTGCTCAGAATTAAAGAATTCTTGCCAATTTTTGTAAATAGACTCAACTAATGACTGAGGTATTGGGTGGTTTTTTAATACACCGAAACCTGTGTTTCTTAGTGACTCAACAAATTGAGCGGCCGCATCGCTCGCTTTATAATCAACGGTAGGTAAATGTTGCATTGTCTTTTCCAGTGAATAAGGTTCTAGAAGTCTGTGCTAAGCATAGCATTTCTTCATTATAGCGCTTCGCGAGAATAGAGAAACACAAGCAAAAACATAAGGACTTATGTCCGCCCCTGCCTAGCTTAGCTCCTTAAGTTTGATACAGATCAACTAAGCCTTTAAGTAGTATAATGCGTACTATTACATAAACTTTGATATGGTTAATAAGACACGTTTCAACACGAAAGGATCGCTTATGTTCACAAGGCTGCAAATTTTACTTTTCAGTGCGCTCATACTCGTTACCAATCCGGTCATCTCAGCTGTGCAAGCAAACTATAAAGTCGAAAATATTAAAGATAATGTATATCGCTTTACTGTCGGCCATTATCATAGTGCTTTTATGATTGTTGATAACCTTGCCTTGGTAACGGATCCTATCAATAGCGATGCCGCAAAATACTTAAAACGCTATATAAAGAAAACCTTTAACGCAGATATCAAATACATGCTATACAGCCATAGCCATGTTGACCATGCGATGGGCGGTAATGAGCTAATCGATACCAACACAACTGTCGTCGCTCATCAGTTTGCAGCTGAGGACCTTAAATTGAATAAAGTGCCTACTGCCCTGCCTGATCTTACTTTTACCGATACACTCAAAGTCGATTTAGGTGATAGCTACGTGCAGCTTAATTACTATGGGCCAAATAATGGCCGTGGTAATGTCAGTATGCGCTTTATGCCTGCCAATGTACTTTATGTTGTTGATTGGATTGTACTTGGCCGCATGCCATATAAAAACCTGATTGGTTACGATATTAACGGCATGCTGCATTCAACCAAAGCCGTGTTAAATGAACCTGCGTTTGCTGCATTTATAGGTGGCCATGCTGATACAGGCAACCGCGATGATGTTGTCTCTTACTTACACTACATTGAAGACTTACACACTGCCGTTCGCGATGGCATGTTAAAAGGTAAAAACCTTGCTACCTTACAAAAAGAAATAAGCTTGCCCCAATACAGCCATTTAAAAATGTACCAGCAATGGCTACCACTGAATATTGAGGGTGTGTATAACAACCTTGTTGAGATGGGCTATTTTAATTTTCGCAGCGATATTGATGCTCAGTTTTAACTGAGCATCAAAAACGTGCCAAAAACGTATTAAGTTCTTTACTCATACGTGCGACAAGCGCTTCTGGGCCACCATCATACATATCGTTATGGCGCGAATCTTTAAGCTTAATTTGCGTCACTGGGTATACAGCGAGTTCTTGCTGCGTAAGCAATACGTTGTCATCTGCTGGGTAATCGCTACCACGTAGTGTCAGTACAGCAATATTTTTGTTCCTTGGGGTCAGCATACGACGATGATCGAGGGTGATCAATTTAGAAACCTTAGCGGGATAAATAGCGGCATATAATGCTGCAATATCACCCCCATTTGAGTGACCAAATAAAGTGAGCTGATTAAAGTCATACTCAGCATAACGCTTTGCAAGTTCAACGGCTAAAAACTCAAGGGTTTGTACACCACGGTGCCAGTTTTCCATGCGTGTGGTCATGTATGGTGGCTCAGGGTTTAAACTCGGATCGCCTTTTAACTCATGAGCAACTTCAACCGTGAAATAACCATGCTGATGGAAGGCCTGCTGGGCAAATTGATAGTCTGTATGCGCCATACCATAGCCTGCCCCAATAAACGCCACTGGGCATTTTTTCTTTATCGTGCATTTGCTATCGGCTACTGTAATGGTCACCGGAATATGGCGAGCTCGCTGTGTATCAAACAGTATCTCTGTTTGATTAGCAAAGGCTGTCTGCCCGCTAAGGGTTAACGCGAGCATTAGCGCCGCCTTTTTAATATTTAACATGCTATGACTGCTCTAATTTGAATTCTAAGCTGCGTTTAACCATCGGCCACTCACCATCAATAATTGAAAACACCACGGTGTCGCGTACACATCCATCGGCCATTATTTGGTGATTACGAAGAACCCCATCTTGTTTTGCTCCTAAGCGAGCAATGGCATTGCGCGAAGCCTGATTATGCCAATGGGTACGAAACTCAACAGCAATCACATTAAGCGTTTCAAATGCATAACTCAGCAGCAGTTTTTTACATTCAGTATTAACCCCAGTACGCTGAAAACGCTTGGCATACCAGGTATAGCCAATTTCTAAACGGCGATTTTTACTGTCAATATTACAAAAGCGAGTTGAGCCTATCACCTCATCAGTGTGTTTATCGATGACAGCAAATGGTAATGCGCGACCAAGTGCTTGTTGTTCAAACGCCATAGTTAGATAATCGTCAACACGTTCTTCATTGGGCACCGAGGTAAACCAAAGCTCCCAAAGCTTTCCATCTGAAGCGGCGCTTACTAAAGCATCACGGTGCTCAAGCGTTAACGGCACTAATTTAATAAATTGACCTTCCAAAAAGATGGGACTTAAATCCATAACTTTCCTTAACTTTAATCCACCAGCTCGATGTCGAGCCCTGCTAATAAATCCAAAGCGGCATAACGTTCAAATTTGGCCTTACTGATATTGTTAGCTGTTATATCAATAGCAAAGTGACTAGCACCTATAAAATTAGCTTTACTGAGATTGGTTTGTTGAAACAAGCTGTCACGAAAATCAGTATCAGTAAAATCAGCAGAAGATAAATCTGCATGTCTAAAATCAACATCTTTGGCAAAACAGCTACGCATTTTTAAAGCTTTTAAGCTAAGCTCAAAAAAGCTGCTGTGGCTAAGCTCACAGCCAATAAAACTCACTGGAGCACGGCTAGCGAGTAGCGGCCAATCAACATCAGTAAAGCGTACACTGGTTAATTTACACTGTTTAAAGTTCACTTCTTCGAGTGAGGTGTATCTAAGCCCAAGCGCAGCTAAATTACAGTTTTTAAACTCACACTCTATAAACCGGCAGTTCTCAAACTGACTATTGCTAAAGTCACAGTCGATAAATTCACATTGCTCAAATTCGCAATGCGAAAATGTTTGGTCTGCTAGGTTTACTTCAAAGGTGTGTTCAAAATAAAGCGAGTGGCTTACGATCACGCGGTGGTCTCAATATCTTGTTTAAGCGCAAGAACTGCAATAAAAATAAGACCAAACAAGGGAATAAGCGCTAATAATCCACCAATAACGGCCACCACGATTGGTGTTGAGGTTTTACGCTTGCCTAAGTAATAGCTGATAGCGGCAAACACAGGGATTAAAATAACAATTATTTGGCCGATTAAAGTTGCATTGATATTCATTTTCTCTCCTTGAAGAACATACTAAATATTCATTTAAGCACAAAAAAACCCTAAGGCATATACCTTAGGGTTATTATTCATTAAGTCTTATAATTCAGTTTATTATGAATTATTCAGCGTCTTTCGCTACAACATTAATTGCTAGCTCAGTTAATGCATCTGCATTTGCTTTGCTTGGTGCATCTGTTAATAAACATGATGCTTGCGTTGTTTTAGGGAAAGCAATCACGTCACGAATGTTGTCAGTACCACATAACAGCATAACTAAACGGTCAAGACCAAACGCAAGACCCGCATGCGGAGGTGTACCGTACTTAAGTGCATCAAGTAAGAAACCAAACTTGTCTTGTTGCTCTTGTGCATCAATACCTAAGATTCTGAATGCTGTTTCTTGCATATCGGCATTGTGAATACGTACCGAACCACCACCAACTTCGTAGCCATTTAATACCATGTCGTATGCATCTGATAATGCTGCAGCTGGGTTTGCTTCAAGCTCTTGGGCAGAAATACCTTTCGGTGCAGTGAATGGGTGGTGAACCGCATGCAATGTACCTTCGTCGTCTTCTTCGAACATTGGGAAGTCAACAACCCATAAAGGTTTCCAGCTATCAAGATCAGTAATGCCTAAATCAACACCAATCTTAAGACGTAGTGCACCCATTGCTTCGTTTACAACGTTGCGCTTATCAGCACCGAATAAAATGATATCACCAGATTGCGCATTAGTACGCTCAAGTAATTGGTTGATCACCTCTTCGTTTAAGAATTTAGCGATTGGTGATTGCACACCTTCAACGCCCGCAGCACGGTCGTTCACTTTCATCCAAGCTAGACCTTTCGCACCATAGATACCGATGAATTTAGTGTAATCGTCGATTTGTTTACGAGAAAGCTCAGCACCGCCTGGTACAGTTAATACTGCAACACGGCCTTTTTCGTCATTAGCAGGACCTGAGAATACTTTAAACTCAACGTCTTTTACTAAATCAGCAACGTCAACAAGCTGCATTGGGTTACGTAGGTCTGGTTTATCAGAACCATATAAACGCATTGCTTCGCTGTATGGCATCACTGGGAAGTCGCCTAAGTCAACGTCTAATAATGATTGCCACATTTCTGTAATCATTTTCTCAGTCATTGCACGCACTTCATCAGAGCTCATGAATGACGTCTCTAAATCGATTTGTGTGAATTCTGGCTGACGGTCTGCACGTAAGTCTTCGTCACGGAAACATTTAACAATTTGATAGTAACGGTCAAAGCCCGACATCATTAATAATTGCTTAAATAACTGTGGCGACTGAGGTAAAGCGTAGAAGCTACCTTTATGAACACGGCTAGGTACTAAGTAGTCACGCGCACCCTCTGGTGTTGCTTTTGTTAGTACCGGTGTTTCGATATCTAAGAAACCGTTGTCATCCAAGAAACGACGCACAAAGCTGCTCGCTTTTGCACGAAGTTTGATACGGTCGCTCATTTCAAGACGACGTAAATCTAGGTAACGGTATTTTAAGCGGCGCTCTTCAGAGTTTTGCTGATTAAAATCAAGTGGTAATGGCTCTGAACGGTTGATGATAGTTAAGCTTGTGCCTAAAATTTCAACTTCACCTGTTGCCATGTCTTTGTTTACTTGGCTATCAGGGCGTGCGCGAACAACACCTTTTAACTGCACACAAAACTCTTGACGTAGTTTATTCGCAGTATCCATTAATCCTTCTACTTCAGGATCAAAAACAACTTGTACTATACCTTCTCTGTCACGTAAATCGACGAAGATAAGTCCACCAAGGTCACGGCGTTTGTTGATCCAACCACATAGTTCAACTTCTTGATCTACGTGAGATTTATTTAGCTGTCCGCAATATATAGAGCGCATAGTATTCCTGTCAGTTAAAGACTTATAGCCGCCTGCTCTTAAGAGTTCGCTATTTTGAGAGCAAAAGCCACTATACAAAGTAATCATTTAAGGCAGAGCATTATACCCAAACCATCTCAAAATGCGAGTGCCAGCAGTGCCTGTCGGGGGCTAAATATACACCCCGACTTCTGAGCAAACATTTCTTTTGTTACACTAGGCATAACTTAAATTTATTGGTTGATTTAATGCTGTACTTAGGTTGTCCGCAGTGGTCTAGCACCGCATGGAAAGGAAATTTGCTCTCTAGCCACTGTAAAAGTGCCGACATGCTCAGTGAGTATGCGCAATGCTTTAACTCAGTTGAGGGCAACACCAGTTTTTATGCTGACCCAAGTCATGAGTCATTAGTGCGCTGGCATGATGCGGTACCCGAAGATTTTAAATTTACTTTTAAGTTTCATCGTCGTTTTAGTCACGAATTACAACTGACAAATATAAATAATGAACTTAATACATGGCTAAACTTATTTGAGCCAATCTTTGCTAAAACGGGGCAAGTCATGTTGCAGCTACCCCGCGCCTTTGGACCAGAAGCACTGCCACTGCTTGCTAATTTTATTGCACAACTCCCCAAGCAACTTAGTTACGGTGTAGAAGTACGTCATCCAGGCTTTTTTAATAAAGATGATGCTGAAATTCGTTTAAATCAGCTATTAATTGAAAACAATATAGACCGCATCAGCATGGATACCCGCGCTTTATTTGCTGTTCCCGCCGATACCGATGCACTCATTGATGCGCAAAAGAAAAAGCCTTATTTACCTGTGCATGCCATTGCAACAGGAAATCAGCCAATGCTGCGCTTTGTGATTGCCAGTCTTGAACATGAATACAAGTCGTATTACCAGCCATGGCTGAAAAAAGTAAAGCAATGGCTTGATGAAGGAAAATCACCCTATTTGTTTTTCCATACCGCAGATAATCGCCAGTCACCACTTTTAGCAAGACAGTTTTGCCAAGATTTAGGTTACAATCACCCCGCGCTTGCGCCGTTTATAGGTGAACGCGAAGCAAGCCAAAGCAGTTTATTTTAGCGCCCAGTATAAAGCCCGATTTGTCAGAGAACATATGAAAGATTACAGCCGTTATTTTCAAGGTTACCCGCCCCACATCATTGAGCAAGTGTTACAGTTATTTAAGGGTGACAGAGCCGCAAAATACCTTAAAGGCAAATACCCTAATGCGCATAGCATTACCAGCGATAAAGCTTTATACAATTACGCCACTGAATTGAAAAAGCGTTACCTTAAAAATGCCCTGCCATTTGGCCGTGCCGCGTTCAAAAAACAAGGCGATATGGTCACAAATGCCTTAGGCACCCATACTTTCCGTATGCAAGGTAAAACCCGAAAACACGACCTTGCCATTAATAGCGATCTACTTCGCGCACCTGAACCACTTCTCAAAGCACTCGTCGTACACGAGCTGGCTCATTTTAAAGAAAAAGACCACAACAAAGCCTTCTATCAACTTTGCTGCCACATGGAACCGCAATACCATCAACTAGAACTGGATTTGAGAATATTCAGTGTGTTGGTAGGTGAAGGGAAAAATCCGTACTAAAGCTATAAGCTAGACTTTAGTTACCTCAAACCTTCTCTGTCCTATCAGCTGACCTGACTCGGTAACCACTTTAACGACCCATTTTCCTGCAGCATTTGCAGGGAAATTAGTTTTATGACTCCAGGCACGATAGCCCTCTTTGCGACCACCAGAAATATCCAAGGCTATGCGGTCAACTTCTTTACGATTATGTACCCATACATGGAAGATTTTTTCATCTAAACCTCGAGGGGCTTTTACCGCACTAAAACTATATAAACCTTTTCCATGCAAGCTCTGCTCATTGAGCTCTGTAATTGGTGCAAGAGGTTTACGGGCTTGTTCATCAAGCTGATACGACATGCTCATATCAGTTAAACGCAGTGCCGCAGGGGGTACAAAACTGCGTAATTGCCAAAGCCCAGCACTTAAAGCGCAAAGCAATAACACCAACAGTGGGAAACGCCACCATTTCGCATTTGGCATCAAATTGCCAAGACTTGGAATCGTTAAAATAACAGCCGTGATCAGCGCAATTTCAAAACTCTGGCTGGTCGTTAACTTTAATAAAATAGGTAAGGTAACCGACAGCACGACAAATAAAGAAAAGCTATGAAACACACTAAACCAGACACTGTGCCTTGCAAGCTTTTTGTAATAGAGGGGATCAACAACAGAAACGAACGCACAAAGTATAATTAAAGCGGTAAACGCGGCCTGACCATGGTCCCAAGTTGTCACCGCCAAGAAAAATGGTAAGGCAAAAAACAAACTTTCTTGCTGCACAACTTGCAGCGCAAAGCGCATCACGTTGGGCGACACCGCCACACCAAAACGCTCCTCTACTTTATCTCTTAGCCAGTTATCTATTAACAACCACAACCAAGTAACTAATAACAAAATAGAGATAAGTTGCGAAAACGACTCTTTTCGCTCAACAAAGACAAAACTTGCCACACCACTGCAAAAAGCCAACACAGCCATCAACCCCGGCCGCTTCTGCATCATGAAAACAAATTTAGTTATAAAGTTTTTTAAGTAATTCATGCAATCATCAAATCCATTTAAGGCTTAATGAGTAAAGCATAAATTGGATGAATGTAGGCTTTAAATGGAGCTTTAAGTTCAGCTTTAAGCCAAGACTAGTTACTCAACTGCCTATTGAGTTATTTCAGTTATTTAATTTATGTATAACGCACCAAAGCATTAACTTAATAAAAGCTGCAAAACCATATTTCAAACTCCGAGTTTAGTGCCCTCAATTGAATTTTACAGTTGCAATATGCTTAATATAAAGCACTGAGTGTTTAGCATTTTAAACACAAAAAAAGCGCGGTCTGACCCGCGCCTCTATTGTATCTGACGGCTGATAGCTGATAGCTCAAGTCTTTGGGTTACAAACCAAGTTCTGCCATAAAATCATCATCTGCATCGCCTGCTTGTGATGATGCTTTTTGCTTTTCAGCTTTTTGTTTAGCTTCGTTCTCAATGATGTCATCTGGGTCAACGGCTTCTGAAATATCAAAGTCATGTAGCTTGATGAATTCAGTTTTATCCATTGCCAGCTCAAGATAGAAGATATTTTGCTTAGCTGTGGTGAATGTCACACGGCGTGCTTGCGGTCTATCCATGGTAGTATCAACAGAGATTTGCACCTGCTTGTTAATTGCCATCATCTTAGGTTGGTTTTGCGTGATAGAAGTATGCAGCTGGTCACGTACTTTTGACGTAAAGTCACCAACGATTTGGTTCATCAGCTCTCCGAGTACGTTCGCCACATCATCTGATAAATGGCTTTGTGCAATTTCGTCTTCTGGCATACCCATGTTACGCATGTAATCATGGTAAATTTCCATGGCTGCTTGCGCTGTGAAGTTTGTTACCACAAGACCGGTAAAGCCACCATCGAACAATACAAAACAGCCAATATCTGGGCGCATACAGGTGCGGGTGATTTTTTGAACCATAGCAGAATAACTAATACCGTTACCACTTGCTGAAGACAGAACTCCAGTCACTGAATGACACAGAGTTGATAAGATATCTTCTGTACTGATCACTTTGCTTTTTGTCATTAAACTTCTCTTTTTTGTACTTGTTATTGATAATTCTAGCCAAGCTACTGAATTTATCACTGACTATCCAGTTAAAAATGCTAAAATAGCGGTATTATTTTTTAAAGAGACTGTTCACGTGACGCAAAAAGACAGTATTTATGCCACTGAGCAAGCGGTTAAAGACTTTAGCTTTGACCAACATGTAGTAGAAGTTTTCCCTGATATGATCCAGCGTTCGGTGCCGGGTTACGCAACCATTGTTAGCACCATAGGTAAACTGGCTGGCGAGTACGCGCAAAGTAATTCAAACCTATACGACCTAGGCTGTTCACTTGGTGCTGTAACGTTAAGTATGCGCCGTAATATTCGCACCGATAACTGTAATATTATTGCCGTCGATAACTCAGAAGCGATGGTTGAACGCTGTAAATTACATTTACAAGGTTTTCGCTCTGACGTGCCGGTCACTGTCACGCTGGGTGATATAAACGATTTAGCAATCGAGAATGCTTCTGTGGTAGCGATGAACTTTACACTACAGTTTATTCCACCTGAAAAGCGCCAAGCAGTGCTTGAAAAGATTTATGCAAATTTAAAACCTGGCGGCGTTTTGCTGCTTAGCGAAAAAATTAGAGGTGAAAATGAGCAATGCGATAATTTGCTCATTGATTTGCACCATGATTTTAAACGTCACAACGGCTATTCAGAACTGGAGATCAGCCAAAAGCGCACGGCTATCGAAAATGTCATGCGCCCTGATCATTTATCTACCCACTTAAACCGATTAAGTGAAATTGGTTTTAGCCAAACGCAAGTGTGGTATCAATGTTTTAACTTCTGCTCGATGATTGCAATCAAGTAATCATCACAACGATATAAAGAGTATTTCATGTCTCAATGGTTTAACCAATTTTACGCTGCGATTGCACAAAGCCCGCTTAGCCACTGGCTCGAAACTTTGCCTGGCCAATTAAAGCACTGGGAACTAGAAGCTAGCCACGGTGATTTACCAAAATGGCAAAAAGTGCTGAAAAACTTACCTGAGGTAAGCACAAACCATGTGAACCTTCAGGATAAAGTACAAATTGGCACCGGTGATGAGCTATCTGAAGGCCAGCAAAAACAGTTAACGCATTTATTAAAGCGCATGATGCCATGGCGTAAAGGACCATTCAGCTTACACGGTATCGAGATTGATACTGAGTGGCGCAGTGATTGGAAATGGGATCGTTTACTGCCTCATATCGAACCGTTAAAAGGCCGCACTGTGCTTGATATTGGCTGTGGCTCAGGTTATCACTTGTGGCGCATGCGCGGTGAAGGCGCTAATTTTGTAGTGGGCATTGATCCATCCGATTTGTTCTTATGCCAATTCCAAGCGATTAAACACTATCATCAAGATGACAACGTGCACTTATTGCCGCTAGGTGTAGAAGCCCTGCCAGAGCTAAAAGCATTCGATACAGTATTTTCGATGGGTGTTTTATATCACCGTCGTTCACCTATTGACTTTTTAGCACAATTAAAAGCGCAGCTTCGTCCAGGTGGTGAGTTAGTTCTTGAAACTTTGGTTGTTGAAGGTGACGAACATACAGTTTTAGTGCCAACCGACCGTTATGCGAAAATGCGTAATGTATGGTTTATCCCAAGCACCGCCGCATTAAAACTATGGATGGAGCGCGTTGGTTTTAAAGATGTGCAAGTAAAAGACTGCGCAATCACAACGCTTGAAGAACAACGCAAAACCCAGTGGATGGAAAACGAATCATTAGTCGACTTTTTAGACCCAAATGACACCAGCAAAACCATCGAAGGTTACCCAGCCCCTCTTCGCGCTATTTTAACCGCGAAAGCTTAACAAATATCAGTTACAAGGCTGAAGGGTCATTTGCTTGATACTTTAGCCTTGTAACTTGAAAGCAAAAAAAACCGGACAACTGTCCTTGTCAAGTCGGTTAAAGTGATTTTTCAACTAGCCGCGCCATTGCAATTGTTGTAAAATACGCGCGTTTCTAAGCAACCCACATGCAACTTTTTTGAGGAAAACCTGTGAGCGAACAAAAACAGTCTCTTAGCTATAAAGACGCGGGCGTAGATATCGATGCCGGTAATGCACTTGTTGAGCGTATTAAAGGCGTAGTTAAAAAAACCAGACGTCCTGAAGTAATGGGCGGTATCGGTGGTTTTGGCGCACTTTGCGAACTACCAACTGGCTATAAAGAGCCTGTACTGGTTGCTGGCACAGACGGTGTTGGTACAAAACTACGTTTAGCAATCGATCTTAAAAAGCACGACACAGTGGGTATCGACCTTGTTGCTATGTGTGTAAACGACCTTATTGTACAAGGTGCAGAGCCACTATTTTTCCTTGATTACTATGCAACTGGTAAATTAGACGTAGATACTGCGGCTGATGTTGTAACAGGTATTGGTAAAGGCTGTGAGCTTTCTGGCTGTGCATTAATCGGTGGTGAAACTGCTGAAATGCCAGGTATGTACGACGGCGAAGACTATGACATGGCTGGTTTCTGTACTGGTGTGGTAGAAAAATCAAAAATTATCGACGGTACTAAAGTTGCTGCAGGCGACCAATTAATCGCACTTGCATCAAGTGGTCCTCATTCAAACGGTTTCTCATTAATTCGTAAAGTCCTTGAAGTATCTGGCGCAGACACAAGCGCTGAACTTGAAGGCAAAGCACTTGGCGATCACCTTTTAGAGCCAACTCGCATCTACGTTAAACAATTACTTGAGCTATTCAAGCAAGTTGATGTACACGCGTTATCTCACATCACAGGTGGTGGCTTCTGGGAAAACATCCCGCGCGTACTTCCTGAGTCTGCAAAAGCAGTAATCAAAGGCGACAGCTGGGAATGGCCTGTAGTTTTCAACTGGTTACAAGAAAACGGCAACATCACAACACACGAAATGTACCGTACATTCAACTGTGGTGTAGGCATGGTATTAGTTGTTCCAGCTGACAAACTTGAGCAAAGCTTAACAATTCTTAAAGATCTTGGCGAAAATGCATGGCATATCGGTGAGATCCAAGATGCGAAAGCAGGCGAAGAGCAAGTAGAAATTTTAGGTGGTCGTGACTAATGACCCCTTGTCGTCTTGTTGTATTAATTTCTGGTAGCGGTTCTAACCTTCAAGCCATCATTGACGCGTGTGCGCGTGGTGAAATTAAGGCCGAAATCGCCGCTGTAATTAGTAATAAAGCCGACGCCTATGGCCTTGAGCGAGCAAAAAATGCAGGTATACAAACTCGTGTACTTAGCCATAAAGATTTTGACTCGCGCGAGGCCTATGATGCTGAGTTAATGGACATTATTGACAATTTTGAACCAAATCTAGTTGTATTAGCTGGTTTTATGCGTATTCTTACTCCTAGCTTAGTGCAAAAATTTAAGGGAAAAATGTTGAACATTCACCCTTCTTTGTTGCCTAAGTACCAAGGGCTGAATACCCACCAACGAGCGATAGATGCAAAAGATGACGTTCATGGTGTTAGTGTTCACTTTGTCACAGAAGAGCTAGACGGCGGTCCCGTTGTTCTTCAAGCCAAAGTTCCGGTACTCGAAAGCGATACCGCAGAGACACTCGCACAACGTGTTCATCAGCAAGAACATATAATCTATCCATTGGTGGTCAAGTGGTTCAGTGAACAACGACTCAAGATGGAAGCAGATTATGCAGTTTTTGACGAAAAGAAACTTCCTGCACACGGCGCGCACTACCCAGAATAAAAATCTAAGTGCCCTACTTGCTTGTGTGGGCACTTTATTACTTCCTACCAGTGTTTTAGCTGGCGACCTCACTCAATACCAAGCAGAATACGATGTACTTCGTAAAGGCGAAACCCATGGTAAAGCAGTCCGCGAGCTTAAAAGAGCCGCAGACGGTAATTACGTGATCACTTATCACAGTGAAATCGAATGGATGATTTTTTCGGACTCACGAAAAGAAACATCAATGTTTACTTATCATGATCACAAAATCTCTCCAGTAAGTTACACTATGGAGCGCTCGGGAACAGGGCCTGATAAAGAATACAGCTTAAAATTTGATTCAACTCAAAAGCAAGTGCAAAGCAATCAAAGTAAATACCCACTTAAAATTGATTGGTCTGATGATTTTCAAGATTCACTGTCTTATCAAGTACAAGTTCGCGAAGAACTAAAACAAGGCAAAACGCAATTATCGTATCCATTGATTGATAAAAAAGGTAATCTGCGAAATTACGACTTTGAAGTTGTGGGCACAGAAATGATTTCGCTGCCAATTGGTAATGTAGAAGCCATTAAAGTAAAACGTTTATACGATAACGATAAGCGTCAAGCGCTAGCTTGGTTTGCTCCTGAAATGGATTACATGTTAGTTCGTATGTGGAAAGGTGAAAAAGGGGTAGAACAATTTGAAGTGCAACTTAATTCATTCACTGTGACCACGCCAGTCTCGTTAACAAATGAAGAAAGTAAAGAAGCGCCCTAATAGCGCTTCATTCTTTTTTAGATTTTTTCGCCCATTTTAAACAGTGCAAACTCACCCGGTTCCATTTTTTGCCAACGCTCGTCATTGGTGAGTGGTCTTGTCGCAATGACAGTAACCACATCATTCGGTGTGGTTTCTTTTTGAAAATCGACCACCATATCAGCATCAATTAATGTTGCTTTACCAAACGGTGCTCGACGAGTGATCCAATGTAAGTTATTGGTACAATAAGCTAAAACATAAACACCATCGGTAAGTAGCATGTTAAATACGCCTTTTTCACGCAGTGTGTGAGCAAGCTTAGCAGCATAACGAAATACAGATGCCATATTTGATGGGCGCTTAGGGTATTTTTCGCGAATTTTATCAAGCAACCAACAAAACGCTAGCTCACTGTCGGTATTACCCACTGGCCGATAATAATCTGGCTTTAAATCATGATAATTCGATAATTGCCCGTTGTGAGCATAGGTAATTTCGCGTCCCCACAACTCTCGGGTAAATGGATGAGTGTTTTCAAGACATACACGGCCACGATTACCTTGGCGAATATGACTTATCACCGAAATACTTTTTATTGGATACGCTTTAACGAGTTTAGCAATTTCTGATTGGCAACTTGGCTCTGGATCTTTAAATGTACGACAGCCTTTACCTTCATAAAAGGTGATGCCCCAGCCATCTTTATGTGGGCCAGTATTACCACCCCGCTCTAATAATCCTGAAAAACTGAAACAAATATCCGTTGGTACATTGGCCGACATGCCAAGCAACTCACACATAGAACTCTTAACCTATAAAACTAATCGAAGGAAAGGCATGATGGGCTGATCCCTGCCTGCGCTCATTGTTAAACATAGCGCTAAAGATGGCAACTGCTATGCTGAGATTTTCAGAACTATCTGAGCAATTCACAACTAATAGCTGTTTTAGCGGCGATGATTATCAGTAATTACTCAACAATTTCTAATTTGCTGTAAATCTTTTTGCACTGATAGTCATTTTTAAATGAATAAAACTCACTGAACAGACTGTTTTAATCTCTGTTCTGCTCTTGATAATTCGCTTTTCTAGCGCTACTCTAAAAGAGGTGGTCTGACCTCTATTAAGGAATAATCAATGACTCTCATATTTTTACTTGGTTTACTCGTGCTGCTTAGTATTGCGAGTTACCACAGAGCAAGCTGGAATACCTGCTTAGGTATTACCATTGCGACTTTACTTGTTGGCACATTTGCTGGCGCGTTTGGCGCAATTAGTTGGCTACTATTCTTACTTATCGCTGTGCCACTTTCTGTGACTGGCGTTCGTCAACAATACATCATTAAACCTATTTTTGCTGCTTTCAAAAAAGTAACACCGACTATGTCGGATACTGAAAAATCAGCAATCGATGCCGGTACTACGTGGTGGGAAGCGGATCTGTTTTGTGGTCGTCCTGACTGGAACAAATTACACCAATACCCAGCTCCTAAACTGACTATCGAAGAACAAGCATTTATTGATGGTCCTGTTGAAGAAGTGTGTAGTATGCTAGATGACTGGCACGCAACTCACGAACTAACTGATTTACCGCAAGATGTTTGGCAATATCTAAAAGATAATAAGTTCTTTGCCATGATCATCAAAAAAGAATACGGCGGTTTAGAGTTTTCTGCCTATGCACAATCATGTGTACTGCAAAAACTAACAAGTAAATCAACGTTGCTATCTTCTATCGTAGGTGTACCTAACTCATTAGGTCCGGGCGAATTACTTCAGCACTATGGTACTAAAGAGCAAAAAGATCATTACTTACCACGCTTAGCGAGTGGTCAAGAAATTCCATGTTTTGCGCTAACCTCACCAGAAGCAGGTTCTGACGCAAGTGCAATTCCTGATTACGGTGTTGTTTGTAAAGGTCAATGGAACGGTGAAGAAGTTGTTGGTATTAGCCTAACATGGAACAAGCGTTATATTACTCTTGCTCCTGTTGCAACTGTACTTGGCCTTGCATTTAAATTGCAAGATCCTGACGGTTTACTAGGTGATGACAAAGAACCTGGTATTACCTGTGCGCTGATCCCAACAGATACTCCGGGAGTAGAAATTGGCCGTCGTCACTTCCCGCTAAACGTACCATTCCAAAATGGTCCTACTCGCGGTAAAGATATCTTTGTACCACTTGATTACATCATTGGTGGCCCGAAAATGGCAGGTCAAGGCTGGCGTATGCTTGTTGAATGTTTATCTGTTGGTCGTGCAATCACATTGCCGTCTAACTCTACAGGTGGCATAAAAACAATCGCGCTTGCAACAGGCTCTTACAGCCGTATTCGTCGTCAATTCCGTTTACCAATTGGTCAAATGGAAGGTGTTGAAGAATCAATGGCAAAACTTGCAGGTTACGCATATAGCTCTGATGCTGCAGTTAGTATGTCTACAGGGGCTGTTGACCTTGGTGAAAAACCATCGGTTGTATCTGCAATTATTAAATACCACTTAACTGAGCAAATGCGTGAAGCGACTATTCACGGCATGGATGTTCACGGTGGTAAAGGCATCATGCTTGGTCCAAACAACTATTTAGGTCGTGGCTACCAAGGTGCGCCAATTGCGATTACCGTTGAAGGTGCAAATATCTTAACACGTAACATGATCATCTATGGTCAAGGTGCAATTCGTTGTCATCCATTTGTGTTAACTGAGCTAGGTGCTTGTGCAATTGAAGACCGCGAAGAAGCCCTTGCAGTATTCGATAAAGCGTTAATGGGTCACGTTGGCTTTACTATTTCGAACCTTGTTCGCACTAAGTGGTTAGCATTTACAAATGCACGTTTTACGAGTACGCCGTACAAAGATGAAACCGCTGAGTTTTATCGTGTTGCGTCACGTTTCAGTGCATCGTTAGCATTAATGTCAGATATCAGCATGGCGGTATTTGGTGGTTCATTAAAACGTAAAGAGCGTATCTCTGCACGTTTAGGTGACTTACTAAGCTACTTATACCTTGTATCTGCAACACTTAAACGTTACAACGACGAAGGCCGTAAAAAAGAAGATTTTGCGCTTGTTCAATGGAGCTGCCAAGATCACCTTTACCACTGCCAACGTGCACTAGCTGACTTAATTAACAACATGCCATCTGCCCCACTTCGTGCGATGCTAAAAATCATGTTATTCCCATTCGGTCGTCCAGTTCGTAAGCCTACAGATAAGCTTGAGCACAAACTTGCTCACTTATTACAAGTACCAAGCGAAACTCGTAACCGTTTAGCTAACTACATTTACCTTAAAAACGAGCCGCTTAACCTTGTGGGTCGTCAGGAGCAAACGCTTAAAGACATTCTTGAAGTTGAGCCTTTGTTTGACAAGGTATGCCGTGAAAAAGGCGTGAAACTGCCTTTCTTCCAGCTTGATAAAGTAGCGCAAATGGGCCTTGAAGCAGGTATTTTAAGCCAAGCTGAAGCCGACAAATTAGCTGCTGTTGAAAAAGCCCGTCTTGATGTTATTAACGTTGACGACTTTGACCCAGCTGACTTAGTTGCCGGTAAGGTAGCCCGCGGCGAGAGCGATAAAAAAGCAGACGCCGCTTAAGCTAGCAAAACAATTCCAATTGTTATGAAAAACCAAACCAGCGCAAATTGCGCTGGTTTTTTCGTTTAAAAACTCTCTAGCACACTCATGTACCTATTTATTTACATGATTTGTAACAAATATCGAACGGGTAAAACTTGCGTTTAGATTATGAACAGGCAACACTTTATAACGAAAAATTAACAAGGAATAATTACAATGAAACCGAGTTTTCAAATAGCAGCAGTTGCATGTGCGCTTAGCCTTGCACTTGCAGGATGTTCACAATCAACCCCATCAACTAGCATCACCGAAAGCGTGCAACAAAGCCAAAATGTTAAACAGTATGATGCTGAAACTTTTTTTGATACAACCTCAATTATGGGCAGCAGCTTTTCACCTAAAGGCGACAAAATACTCGTTAGCAGTGACGAAAGCGGCATTTATAGCCTGTATGAAGTAGATATAAAAACTGCCAAAAAAACCCGTTTAACAGACTTTGAAGACAGTACTTATGCAGTGGCTTATTTCCCTCAAGATGAGCGCGTATTATTTACTAAAGACTCAGGCGGTAACGAGCGTTATCACATCTATGTTCGCGAAACAGATGGCACAGTGAAAGACCTCACCCCTGGTGAAGAAACCCGAGCAGGGTTTGCTGGCTTCACCGAAGACGGTAAACAGTTTTTTATAACCAGCAATCAGCGTGATGCTAAGTTTATGGACCTATATCGTGTTGATGCTAACAGCTATGAAGTAACACCTGTTTATCAAAATACCATGGGCCTTGATGTCGGCGCAATCAGCCCTGATGGCCGTTTTATTGCTTTATCGAAAAACAATTCGAACAAAGACAGCGATGTATTCATACTTGATACTCGTAAAAAAACTCTGAAACCAGAGCTCATTACCCGCCATGACGGCGACGCTAAATACGGCCCTGAAACATTTTCAAGAGACAGTAAATCATTGTACTACTCAACTGATGCTAAGGGTGAGTTTGCAGAAGTATGGCGTTATGATTTAACTACCGGTGAGCACAGCCCTGCCCTCAAAGATGAGTGGGATGTAAGCTTTATTTACTTCTCTAAATCTGGCCGTTACCAAGTAAGCGGTGTTAATGCTGATGCAAGCACTAAGGTGTCGATAATCGATACCACCACAGGTAAAGGTATTGCCATGCCATCACTGCCTGCTGGTAACTTACGCGGTGTAAATTTTTCAGCTGATGAAAAAACCATGGCGTTTTACCTAAATTCAGACACCTCTCCAAGCAACCTATTTGTATGGCAAGTCGGTGAGTCGAAAGCTAAACAATTAACCAATACATTAAGTGATGCAATTGATCAAAGTGACTTGGTTGAAAGCACCATTGTGCGCTTTAAAAGCTTTGATGGTTTAGAAATTCCGGGAGTTTTATACAAGCCTAAGCAAGCCAATAGCAACAACAAAGTACCTGCTTTAGTATGGGTGCATGGCGGCCCTGGTGGACAAAGCCGCACTGGATATAGTGCTATGCAGCAACATCTAGTAAATCATGGTTATGCCATTTTTGCAGTCAATAACCGAGGTAGCTCAGGTTACGGTAAAACCTTCTTCCATTTAGATGACAAAAAGCATGGCACTGACGATTTACAAGATATCGTTTACGGTAAAAAACACCTGCAAAGCCTAGATTGGGTCGATGCTGATAAAATTGGCATCATAGGGGGCAGCTATGGTGGTTTTATGACTGCTGCTGCACTTGCCTTCGAACCTGAAGAGTTTAAAGTCGGCATTAATATTTTTGGTGTAACGAATTGGGTTAGAACCTTAAACTCGATTCCACCATGGTGGGAAAGCTTTAAAAAGGCGCTGTATGACGAAATGGGCGACCCCGCGACAGACGGTGAACGTCACCGTGCAATTTCGCCACTATTTCATGCTAAAAACATCACTAAGCCTTTAATGGTGATTCAAGGTGCTAACGACCCTCGCGTTTTACAAGTTGAAAGCGATGAGCTCGTTGCCGCTGTAAAAGCAAATGGTGTGCCTGTCGAATATGTATTATTCGATGATGAAGGCCATGGGTTTACTAAAAAGGAAAACCGTATAAAAGCCTCAAACGCATATCTTGAGTTTTTAAATACCTACTTAGATAAATAGCAGAACTACAAAGATTAAGAGCCGGTTTCTATACCGGCTTTTTTATGCAAAATACCTGTATAGAAGCAAAACTTAGCTATTTACATAGTACTGTATAAAATACTGTATAGCTTTAGCGGTAAATTTCTCACCTTTTTCAACCTTCAAAACAAAACCATAACCAATTGTTTAATAACAACTAAATTATTTTAATTAAAATAAAACTGAATTATTGGTTAAAAAATAGCAAAAAAGCACTTGCGCAAGAACACTGTATAAACTACTGTATACACATACTGTATAAACAACCAGTGAGTGAAAGTTATGTTACAGCCAATTACCTTAAGAACAGTTAAAAGCTACCAACAAGATAACGACAAAGCGTCTGTTAACTTAATTCAAATTGAAGATGAAATATCAGCAACCTTTGAACTATTAAAGGTATTGCATCATTACAATAGCCAAAATGCATGGACCCTATTAATTGCTCCTGATCATGTTCCTAGTAAAGCGTTATTAGATTCGTGTTCGATTGATACCAGCAAACTGCTTGTGATAAGACAAAAGCATTTAGTTAACCTTGAGTATGTACTTAGCTCAGCATTACATAACGGTAATTTTGCTGCTGTAATCACATGGACAGATATTGTAAGCAATCATCAACTTGATTCGATGAACTTAAACCTTGAGCAGGCATCTGCTAAGTTTTATTGTTTTACAAAAAGCGCCCAATTAAACAATTTAGTACCGCAGCCACAATAGGCTTGTTAAAATAACAATTTATAGTTTTAGGTAAGTTGTTATGACATCACTCACACACTCCCTTTGTCCTTGTGGCAGCGAATTGACTTACGAGCTTTGCTGCCAACCTTTTCATACAGGTGCAAGCCAAGCTGATAACCCAGAGCAACTTATGCGTTCTCGTTTTAGTGCCTACGCGCTAAAAGATGCTAAATATGTATTTAGTACCTATGCACAAAGCCAGCAAGCCGCTAACCCGGTTCGCGAAATCAAAGATTTTGCTAATAGCTGCCGTTTTACCAAACTCAGTGTTTTAGATACTGAACATAATGATCAAGAAGGTTTTGTAGAATTTAAAGCAAATTACTTTTACCAAAACTTGTATTGTGAGTTACACGAAAAATCGCGTTTTATTAAAGAAGATGGCCTATGGCGTTACCTAGATGGTGATATAACGCCAGTTGCAGATATTAAAATTGGCCGTAATGATGAATGCCCTTGTGGTAGCGGCAAAAAATATAAAAAGTGTCACGCTCTTTAGTTATCATTAACCTGGTAAATCCAGTCTAAGGCTTGGGTAATCGTTGTTGGGAATGCTGTTGCATGGCGTGCCTGAGGGATAACAAATAAATTTGTTGTAACCAGCGCGCCGCTTTGTTTATTAATTTTAGCTGCTAATTGCCTTGCGCCCGAAACCATTTGTTCACCTTCACTTTCTTCAAGTTCTCCGATACCAATATACACTTTAGTTGTTTTGCTCGTGGCCACCACAGGTAAAGCTAAAAGGTCATGCTGCTTAAACCACACTGAAGGGCTACCTATGACATAACTAGAAAAAAGCGTAGGCTCAGTAAACAAGGTATAGGCTGCAAATAAACCACCAAGCGAGTTACCGACCAAGGTGTTTTTTTGGCTTGTTCTGTAGTGAGCATCAATATAGGGCAATACTGATTGTTTTAAATAATTGAGGTAGTTTCTTGCTCCCCCAGTCTGTCGCTGCCAATTTTTATCTTCAAATAGGGTGTAGTCATAAATACGGCTATTATGCCCAGACATGCCTTTTTGGTATCCTATAGCAACGATAATAACCTCTTCAATGGACCCCGAATTCATCATAAAGCGACTAGCACCAGAGGCAATTGGCAAACTATAATTTGCATCTAATAGATACACCACAGGGTAGCGTTTATGACTTTGCTTTTGGTAGCTAGGTGGCAGTTTAATAGTGATTGGGTATTCGTTGTCTGAATGTTTATCTTTAAGCAAAACTGTATCAGTGCGCGGCAACGTAAACGGCTCAGCATCGCTTGAAAAGCTTATTCCGAAAACACTAATCGCTAAAAATAACAATATATAAGGCATAGTTAATCCTTTAGCCACTTCTTAATAGGTAACACCCATTCATCTTTTGGCTTATAAAATGCGCCATGTGAAAGCCCTGTATTGATGCTTATTTCTTCGAACTTGGTTACCTCATTCCTATCAATTAAAAATTGGCAAGAGCCAACCTGATCTGAACGTTCAAAGATAGAGTAAACCTTGCCGTAAGCTTTAACTGATGGGAGCTTTTTAATTAAACCAGCACAACCAGCTAAAATAATTAAGTTGATATTTGTACGTTTAAGTTCATTGGCTGCCATTATCGACAATGCCCCACCCCTTGAAAAACCAACCAAACTGATGTTTGATTCAGCAACACCGGCAGTTATTAATGCTTCAACGTCTGCTGCAAGCTTTTTCGCAAACACAAAAGGTTCTGTGCCTTTTGGTCTATGGTAAGCAATTAAATGATAGCTCTCATCTGCAAGCGCTTCTTTTACGGCAACAAAATCATAAATCCCAAAGGTTTTGTGAACAGGCTTAGGGTTATGCCCTTCTACAATAAAACCATGTGAATAAAAAACATAGTGACCATGTGGGTCAATTTCTGTCGGAAACTGGCTGTTAATAGTGCCAGCAAAAGCAGGCATAACCCAACAAGCACAGAGTAAAAATACAGTACGCAACACAGACATCCCTATGAAAAATAAAACTACCATTGTTTTAGATAATAACATTATAAAAAATAATACCTTAGCGAACAGCTCTACCCTACTACTATTAATTGAGAATAAATATCAAGTTAGTTCTCGCAAGCTATAACACTATTAAAATAGCAAGTTTCAACTTGAGGTAAATTCATATAATTTCATAACTAAAATACAAAAAATTACATGACAACGCTGTCAATTATTTATAGGAAGGCGTAGTGTAAAAAAGCGGTTAAATTAATCGCCAATTTTAGACGTCTAGACGTTGAAAAAAATAATTCTAAGGCGTAGTATGTTCGTAATCTGAGTCAGACTCACATTTTTCATGAGATTTTTTAAAGATGATTGATATAAAACACTTAAAAACCATAGCGACCCTTAAAGAAACAGGCTCTTTGGTCAATACAGCGCGTGAGTTATTTCTAACTCAATCGGCTTTATCGCATCAAATTAAAGATCTTGAGAATAAGTTAGATTGCCAACTGTTTGAACGTAAGACACAGCCTGTGCGCTTCACACCACAAGGTATGTTACTTCTGGAACTTGCTAACGAGGTATTACCTCGAGTTGAAGCAACGAAATGTCGCTTAAAGGAAAGCCTGAATCAGCCAATATCAAATTTACGTTTAAGTGTTGAGTGTCATGCCTGCTTTCATTGGTTGCTACCAACCATAAAAGAATTTAATAACTTTTGGCCTGATATTAAAATTGATTACGAGCGCGGCTTTAGTTACGACGCTATCCCAGATTTAATTAATGATGAATTAGATCTTGTCTTAACTTCTGATATCCGTGAACCAGATCAGCTTGAATATGCACACCTGTTTGATTTTAAATTAAAACTAATCGTTGCACCGGATCATGAATTGGCAAAAAAAGCCTATGTCACGGCCCTTGATTTAAAGAACGAAACAATTATTTCTTACCCTATTCCGCGTGAGCGCCAAGATATCTTTAAACATTTCATTCAAAATGCAAGATTTGATGGCACCCTTAAAACTGTTGACCAAGGCTTATTGATTTTCCAATTAGTGAGCGCAGGTATGGGAGTTGCAGCATTACCAGATTGGCTAGTCACCCCTTATGAAAGCCAAGGGCTTATTAAGTCTATTCCGTTAGGTGCATTAGGTCTTACACGCCCTATGTATTTAGCGATGAAAAAAAATATGAAAGATAACCCTGTTTATCGCCACTTTTTAAATACGTGTAAGCAAAATAACGGTCGCTAAAGCAAGGCAAAATAACTAACATAGCATTATCTGTCACAGACAATAGCATTGATATATGTTTGAAATTAAAAAGATCATTGGCTCATTATTAATGCCCCTGCCGTTGTTGGGGCTGCTTACTTTAGTGATGGTATTTTTAGCCATTACACATAAACGCAGAGCACTCTATTTTGGCTTTGTTAGCATTTTAACTTTAATGCTGATAAGCACGCCATTTATTGGCCAGTCATTGATAGCTACAAGCAATAACCCTGCATGGCAATTTAACCAAGCAAAATATCCTAAACTTGATAATATTGTGGTACTTGGCTGCTCAATAATGCCCAACTCGCGCCTTCAAGCAAACCACCAGTTAGGCGATTGTGCGCTTGCTCGCTTACTTGAAGGTGTTAAGCTTGCTCACCATTATCCAAATGCCATCCTCTATGTATCAGGGGGCGGTTTTGCTAATACCACCAATAGTCAACTCATGTTTGAAACAGCAAAAGCGTTAGGTATTTCTGCAACAAGAATTAAACAAAATCCCCTCGCTATGGATACCGCAGAAGAAGCGAAACGACTTGCCATATATTTAGTTGATAAAGAAACTGCCCTAGTCACCTCAGCAAGCCATATGCCGCGAGCGAAAGACTTATTTAATGCACAAGGTGTTGATGTGATCCCAGCGGCAACCGACTTTCAAGATTTTAGTCAGTATCCAACGTATAAACAGTTTATACCTGATGACGCTGTACTTGTTGCAGTGACCAGAGTTGCTCATGAGAAAATTGGCAGTGCATGGGTGAGTGTGCGCCGCTGGATTGATCCAGAGGCGCTATAGACTTAATCAGACTGGATTGTCTATATCGATAAACGTTACATCAAAACCATGCTGCTCAGCTAAAAGTTCGCCTAAGGCTTTAATGCCATAACGCTCAGTAGCATGGTGTCCTGCTGCAAAAAAGTCGATGCCTTGCTCACGTGAACTATGAATAGTCTGCTCAGAGGCTTCACCAGTAAGATAAGCATCAATACCTTGAGCAGCCGCTAAATCAATATACCCTTGTCCACCTCCTGTGCACCAAGCGATGGTTTCGATTTTCTGTTCTCTAACCAAGCTAGTTAATGGTGCACGGTTAAGTACTTGAGTAATTTTGTCGGAAAACTCTTCACCGCTTAACGGTGTTTTTAAACGTCCCTTTACTGGCACACTATTTGGACCTGATTCAAGCCCGCCTGTGAACTCAATATCGAGTAACCTTGCCAATTGTGCGTTATTACCAATGTCGGGGTGAATATCTAGCGGTAAATGATAGCCATATAAATTAATATCATTTTTTAAAAGTGCCGCTATACGGCGCTTTTTCATGCCCGTGATTGGCTGTGATTCCCCTTTCCAGAAATAACCATGGTGTACCAAAATAGTATCTGCATTTTGTGTAATAGCAGCATCAATCAATGCTTGACTTGCTGTGACACCCGTCACTATTTTTTTTACTTCGCTCGCACCTTCAACTTGTAAGCCATTTGGGCAAAAGTCAGCGATAGAATCAGGTTTAAGAATGTCGTTTAATAATTGAGTAAATTGTTTGCGTTGCATATAAAAATCGTCCTTCAACCCTCTATTTTGTGCAAATTTTGGCGTTTATGAGTGAAAAATGGAAGGAAAATCGCAAAAAATTGAAAAGTAAGCTGAAAATAGGTATAAATATATATTCTTAATCTGTGTTTACAACGTATAGGGTCTCTGATGAGCAAACTAGACAAAACAGAAGTGTTAAATGCCTTCGAAGCAGCATACGAAGCAGCGAATGGTAAGAAACCTGAAATCACAACAAAACCTGGTTGGTATAGCATCGACGGTGGCAAAAATATGCGCCTTGCTGATGTTGCAGCGCTGACTGAAGAGCTCACTTCTGGTAAAACAGCTGAGCCTAAAGCAGAAGAAGCACCAAAAGCACCAGCGAAAAAAACCAAAACTAAAACCGCTGCGCCGGCTAAAACAGCTAAGAAAGCATCGTTCACTGTTGTTACAGCAAACGATGATGGTTACAAAGCTGAAGAGCTTTGGATTGTTAACCTAGCTGAAAAAGACCACGATTGTCGTTTACCGCGTGGTGTTGTGTAATTTAATTACACTTAAAAATTTTAAAAACCGCTACTCGTTAGCGGTTTTTTTATGCCCATTCAACTGAATATTTAATAGCCATTGACTTAAGTAACCGAATAACACAATAAACACAGTTCCAATCAGTACGGGCATCACTAAAAAATCCCAACTTTGTAGAGATTGCATAATCAAAATTGGGTTAGCGCCTGCTGCGGGATGAATTGTATCTGTCAACATCATCAGGCTAATTGCCAACCCTGTGGCTAAAGCAATTTCAACAGGCCCTACTCCAACATAATTTACAAATACAACGCCGATTAAAGCAGTCAAAATGTGCCCGCCGATGACATTCTTCGCTTTCGCTAAAGGACTGTGCGGTACACCAAACACCAGCACCGCAGTTGCACCAAATGGCGCCATCAACCAAACACCATAATTTCCTAATTGCTGCAAATACGCTAAAACAAAAATTGCCATACAAGCAAATATGCCAGCAATAGCAGCTTTACGAAATTTATTTTCCATAACACCTCCAAAAGTAGACCGAGTTGTCTACCTCGCAAATGGTAGACAACTCGGTCTACTTCTGTCAAGCTATCATTAGTCACCCAATGAGGCTTTGTTATGGATAAACGAACACATATTATTTTGACTGCCCTGTCACTTTTTTATCAAAAAGGCATTCATAGTGTGGGAATAAACGAAATTATTAATGTGGCTGGTGTCGCCAAAAAAACCATGTACCACCATTTCACAAGTAAAGATGAATTATTACTTGCGTGCCTTAGTGAGCGACATAACAGATTCTTAAATTGGTTAACGCATGCCACCAGCAAGCTAACCACTGTTGAAGAATTTAAAGTAGCTTTGATCAGCTGCCATGAAGCTTGGTTTAATTCTGAGGTGACTGAGTTAGGTGATTTCAATGGCTGTTTATTTATTAACACTGCAGCCGAGTTTCCTGATCCTACTAGCCCGATAAATCAAGCCTGTAAAGAACATAAAATGGCCATACAGCAGTTAATTAAACTGCGTCTGTCATCGTGTAATAACATGGAAAGTGCGCAGCTGGACACGCAAAGCTACTATTTAATGACGCTCGTTGAAGGCATGATCTGCCAAGCAAAACTAATAGGAACTAAACAGTTTCCTCACTTAAAACAATAAGTAAATCATAAAAAAAGCGGCACTATGGCCGCTTTCAGTTTAGATTTTTGCTATGTTAGATTTTTTCAAAATATAACTTTTCGCGTTTTTTCTCACCCACTTCGTTCATGGTTGCAGCATCAAATAGACGACCATTAATCATGGTGTAATCTATTTTATCTGTATCACGAATGTTAGTTAGCGGGTTACCGTCAATAACGATTAAATCCGCAAGTTTACCCGGCTCAAGAGAACCGATGTTGTTATCAAGGCCAATGTATTTAGCAGGATCTAACGTTGCTGCACGAATTGCTTCTAGTGGTGTCATACCACCTTGCGCAAACATCCAAATCTCCCAGTGTGCAGCTAAACCTTCACGTTGACCGTGTGCTCCCAGATTGACTAAAACACCTAAGTCTTGCAGCTCTTTGGCAACACGGGCATTGTTAAAGTGATTATAGTGATGATCGGGAGCCTTAACACGACGCATTGAACGAGGTAAAAGCTGATTCTTTGGTACAAACTTACTTAAACGCGGGTGATTCCACACATCAGTCTTATCGTACCAATAATTTTCACCCCAAATGCCACCGTATGCTACACCGAGTGTCGGCGTGTAACCAACATCGCTTTGTGACCAAAGCTGGCGAATATCATCGTATATATTGGCTACAGGAATTGAGTGTTCAATACCCGTATGACCATCAACCACCATGGTTAAGTTGTGCTGCAGTAATGATCCACCCTCAGGCACAACCATCATTTCAAGTTCACGGCCTGCTTCAATTACTTGCTGGCGCTGTTCACGACGCGGTTGGTTATATGATTTAACACTAAACGCGCCCACTTTCTTTAAGCGCTCAAGGTGGAACTTAGCATCTTCTAGCGAGTCAATGTGCGATGTATAACCTGGCATATTCGCACCATATAAAATGGTACCCGTAGAGAAGATACGAGGGCCGACAATCATGCCTGCTTTTTGCATTTCACTTGCAGCAAAAATCTCAGTGGTGTCGTTTGATGGATCATGAATCGTTGTCACACCTAACGCTAATCCAGCTAAGTTCTTCCAGTTTTGCTGTGGAATGATCTCATCGCTACCTTGCGAGCCATGTGCATGCGCATCAACAATACCCGGCATAATTGTTTTACCAGTCACATCAATTACTTCTGCGCCTTTAGGAATATCAACACTGTCTTTACTACCTACAGCTTTAATATGCTTACCGTCGGTAACAATAACGCCGTTTTCAATGACCTGCTCACCATTCATGGTAATAATGCGCGCGCCAGTTAATGCAAATACAGATTTAGGCTCCGCCATGGTTTTTGTAAAACCGATATTGTCGCCACTTTTAACTTTAAAATCAGTCTCAGCATTTTGGTTAATATCAAATAAACCCGCTAGGCTTGCATGATATAACTCAGGGCCCAAGCTCCAATAAAGTTTATCGCTTGTACCACTCCAACTGATATTTTCACCCGCACGAACAGAGAGCTGCTCAATTGGGAATTGGCTATCTTTCGGGCCAATATTAATGGTTTTACCACGTTCAACAAATGGCGTGACAAACACTTTAAATCGCTCTGCAAACGCTAAGTATTTACCATCTGGTGATACTCTAAACTCTGTTGCATGCTCTGATTCATAAAGTTTACGAATTTGTTTTGATTCAAGTTCAACAACGCTTAATGTTGGTTTTGGCCAAGGACTCATCACATAAATACGGTCGTTTGCTGCACCAAATTGTGGTTGATAGCCTGATTTAGTGATAAGCGTTGCTTTACCGCCTTTAGCACTTACTGAGTAAATACCTGGCTCTAATGACCATGTAGGATTAAGAATACTGCCGCCTGACGCTTTACGGTAAACAACCGTTTTGCCATCTGGGCTAAATGTTGGCTCTACATATTTACCCGGCTCTTTGGTAATAGTATCGCCACGACCACTACGCGCAGATACAACACGTACTGAGCCCTGCTCATTATCATCCCATGTTGTGTAAACAATTTTCTTTCCATCACGAGAGAACTGTGGGAATAATTCAAAGTGATCGTCTTGCTTAGTTAAGCGCTTCACTTTGCCAGACTCTAAATCACGCTTATAAATATGACCTAGCGCTTCAAATATAGCCGTTTCACCATCTGGTGAAATTTGTACATTGCGCAGCATTTTCACATCAAAATTATCGCTATCGATGTTTTGTGTAAAACGCACTGCTTTTTGAATTTGCTTATTGGTTTCAACTTTAAATGGAATAGTCGAAACAGACTTATCATCGACATCTAGCTTATGGATAGTACCACCAGCCCAAAATACCAATTGTTCGTTATCTGGTGTCCAAGCGATTGTTGGATATACGCCATGAATAGCCCATGTCTCTTGCATATCGCGCTCAAGCTCGCCATACAGCTTAGTATGCTCACCGGTGTGAAGGTCATATAAGTACAAGCTTGTTTGAAAATCATCACGCTTGATGTAAGCAAGCTTTTTACCATCTGGCGAAGGTGTAGGACGAATAGCCCCGCCCATGCCATCGATAATTGTTTCAATATCGCCAGTTTCACGGTCATAGCGTTTAATTTTATAAATACCCGCTACAGAGTCTTTAGAGTAATGAAATGTTTTACCCGGCGTTGCATCATGAGAGAAATAAACATAACGCCCATCTGGCGAGAACATTGGCTCACCTAAGTCTTTTTGGTCGTTTTCGCGTGCAGTTAGCTGTACACCTTTACCACCCGCTTTATGGTATAGCCATACTTCACCTGCACCCAAAGAGCGGCTTGCAGTAAAGTGCTTACGAGCCACTAAGTAGTCTCCATCAGGGCTCCAAGCTGGGCTATTTAATAAACGAAATGTTTCATTCGTTACTGCCTTTTGGTTTTCACCATTTATATCCATAACCCAAATGTTGTCGCCACCACCTTGGTCTGAAGTAAATGCAATGTGCTTACCATCAGGGCTAAAGCGCGGTTGCATTTGCCATGCTATATCACTGGTTAATTGCGTTGCAGTACCACCAGACATTGGCATGGTATAAATATCGCCGAGTAGGTCAAACACGACTGTTTTACCATCAGGGCTAATATCAACATTCATCCACGTGCCTTGCTCAACACTAATTTTAGCGTCTAAGAATTGGCCTTTTGGTGCGTCTACCTGCCATTTGTCATCATTTGATTGCTCAGCTGCAGCCACTTGCCCTGTTAAAGCAAGTGAAATCGATACAGCAAGCGCTGTATGAAGCATTTTCTTCATTGAAATCTCACTTTTTTATTGTTTTGCTTATATGCACACTTTTAGGATTGCACCAAATAGCATAGCAAGATTCCAGTGATTCGTGTTAAACAGACGTAAATAGTCGACTAATGCCACGCAATCGGATCAAACTGATAAAAGCCAACCAGTAAATGGTATATTTCTGGGTCAAACTGTCTGAGTTCAGCAGGCTTTTCTAAAAAGGTTTCAGTAATAACAGCAAAAAACTCTGCCTCATTGGTCGCGCCATAGCTGTGAATAACATGAGGCATGCCATAGGCTAAATGGGTTTTTAATTGATTAAACGCACGGCTAAATACTTTTGCCCACTTTTGGTAATCCTCATTACTCGAAAGCAATGGCGTGCCTGTAGTTTTGCCGGTTTCTTGGTCGAGCTGATGGGCAAATTCATGAAACACCAAATTATGACCATCACTTGGCAAGCGATTCCCCTCAAGGACATCATGCCAGCTCAATACCAGCGTTCCGCCCGGCCATGATTCACCTTGTCGCACAGTATTGTGATAACTGACAAGCCCAGCATTATCGCGGGAAGTTTGTGGTGCATAATAAGCACTAGGGTAAAGTAGGATTTCTTTTACATTGCGATACAATGGCCACGGTTTATTAAGCACTAAAACACAGGCATCTGCCGCTACAATCAGCTTCATTGCATCATTAAGCTCAAGGCCATCACAACCAATAAAGCGTTTTTCATTTAAAAACCAAACGATGTGACGCTCCAGCTTTTCACGATCGGCATCCGTCATCTTTCGGTAAATAGGCATATATTTTAACAGCAGATTTTTTTGCTGAACATTGAGGGAGTTATTGAGGTATTTTTTCTGCCAAAAGTGATTACGGATGTCGTCCCAGCGCCAGTAACACACAACAAAAATTATTAAAAAAAGTATCAAAACCAGGTTAAGCATTACTATCGCCTAAAAAACAATCTTGATACTTTAATGTGTGCAAACAAAAAAAGATCAATTGTTTACACACATTTTTATTTTCAGATTGGCTAATCTAGCGCAGTGCAACCTTGATTATAAATAAAAATTTTATTACGCCCGTTGTTTTTAGCGTGATAAAGAGCTGTATCTGCATGTGATAATAAACGGTCATAATCAGTAACTTCTGCATTATCTGCAACGCCAAAACTAACCGTCACTGAGAGCTCTTGTGCTAATTCTGAAAAATCGTAATCGGCTATTTCTAAACGGATAATTTCACACATTTTTGCAGCTTCTTCAGCATTTTTATAAGGGAACAGCAGAGTAAACTCTTCACCGCCCCAACGAGCGGCATAACCTTCATCAGGGAAGTTCAGGCGCAGCAAACGAGCAATTTCACAAATCACTTTATCGCCAATTAAGTGCGAGAAGTTGTCATTAATAAGTTTGAAGTGATCAATATCCATAATGGCAATACTAAGCGTTTTATTATCACGCTGAAATTGATTAAAGTTTTCAGATAACCAGCTATCGAAAGCTCGTCTGTT
Source organism: Pseudoalteromonas sp. NFXS39 (assembly GCF_040148775.1). Taxonomy (NCBI): domain Bacteria; kingdom Pseudomonadati; phylum Pseudomonadota; class Gammaproteobacteria; order Alteromonadales; family Pseudoalteromonadaceae; genus Pseudoalteromonas; species Pseudoalteromonas sp. NFXS39. The sequence goes on from NZ_JAGDEC010000004.1 coordinate 329,006, forward strand.
CGGTAATTGCGTTAACTGATCATGGTTCGCTAAATGAGCAAAAGCATCCGCTTGGGTTTGTAAATCATGCATTTGCTGTTCAACTTTTTCGGTTAACTCAATTTCAATACGCTTATAATGATATAAGCGGTATTTATAAATGACATAAGCAGTAAAAAGTACGGCAATTAAGATAAATAACTTAAAGCTAGTTTTTTGCCAAAAATAAGGGGCGATTTTAAAACGCAGTACTTGCTCATTATTTTGCCAATCACTATTAGGATACCCTGCACGCACTTTAAAGGTATATTCACCCGGCGGTAAATTGGTGTACTCCGTAATGGCCAGACGCCCCCTGTCTACCCATTGTTGATTATAACCACTTAATTGAGTTTGGTAGTTTAAACGCCCAGGCATGATAAAACTAAGCCCTGCATAGTTAAACGAAACACGAGAAACACCAGCAGGTAAACTCAAAACTTCATTACCAACAGGTAAAGTCATTGGTTTGCCATCGACTTCAAAGCTTTCAATAACCGTCGATAATCGTCGTTTACTAGCTTCTTTTAAGCGCTCTGGTGTTACGATAGCGACACCTTTAGCAGTAGCAACCCATATTTGTCCATCGGAATGAAGAACAGCTGCAGGGTTTGAACCGCCATTTGCTTGCGCGCTCAACATGCCATCGCCTTCATCATAAAGCTGCATCGAAATGCTCATTGGTTGAACTTTTTCAGGGTTATCTAGTATTGCAACTAACTGAGCTTTGTTGACTTGAATAACACCACGGTTACTGGTCAGCCATAATGAGTCACCTTGCTCAATTACTTGGAACAGCTTATCAACTGGTAAACCATGATCTCGACCAAACAAGCTCATTTTATCTGTGCTGAGATTGTAGCGAACTAGGCCTCTATCAGTAGCAAGCCACATAGTATCGTCATCTAAATAAAAGCCAAATGCATACTCAGTACTGAACTGCTTTGGAAACTCTAGCGTTTTAAACTGCTTTGTTGCTGGGTCATAAATTGAAACACCGACCCCCGTACCAACCCATAACCTGCCATGGTCATCTTCGACAAGGGCCATAATGAAATCACCAATTAAACCATCTTCTGTGGTGAATAATTCAGTTTGCCCGGCAGGATCTATTTTGGTTAAACCACCCGCGGTGCCAATCCATAAGTTATCCATTTTATCGAACAACACAGCGCGAACTTCATTACTAATCAAGCCATTACTGCGATTTCTTACTGGGTAAATTTGTTTGTTTACCACTTTCATTAAACCTGCAGTATAAGTGCCTAACCACACTGTGCCTTGTTTATCTTCGGTTAAACTTAAAACTGATAGCGGGTCTTTTTCATAGGCTTGGCTAAGAGTTGTGAGCTTGCCATTTTCAATACGGTTTAAACCATTACTACTGCCCACCCACAAACTACCATCAGAATGCGATAACACGGTACGCACATAGTCAGATGCAAGCCCACGACTTTGACTCCAATTTGTAAATGGCGCTTCGCGCAGGCGAAATAAACCAGCATTAGTGCCAACCCAGATACTTTTTTCGCGATCTTGCAGTAAAGATAAAATACGGTTGTTGGGTAAACCATCATCGGCGGCCAAGTTTTCAAGTCCTACACTGCTGAGTCTGAACACCCCTTTATTGATGGTACCAAACCACAAATCGCCTTCACTATCTTCAAGTAAGCTAGAAATAGATTCTTTATTCAGTACAGGGTCAACAGAAATGAATTTGTCTTGCTGCTTTTTCCATACTCCCTTTTCGGTCCCAACAATTAAGGTACCTGAACTAGTGAGTAACAAAGTAAAGACAGAGGCGTCAGGTAGGCCTGATTCTTGACCTACTCTACGAACTTGATTATTAATAATTTGATAGAGTCCATCACTGGTAGCAGCCCAGATCACCCCAGTTTTGTCCTGTAAAAGACGATATGCGCTCAGCTTATCAAGTAACTTTTGCTCAGTGGCATTTTCAGAAGCACGATAAGTAATGCCTTGTCCTTCTAGTGCTAACCAAAGCTCACCTTGTTCAGTGACAAGCGCATGATTTACCATCGCAGAAGAACTGGGTAATGCGCGCCACCCACCTTGTGAGCGAAGAGCAATACCACCTCGCGCACCAACGATATATAAATCTCCATTATCCATGGGAATAAGGCTACGTAAGCCTGAATCTGGTAAACCAGGAATTTCTGTGCGAGTGAAAAGTTTAAACTCACGGCCATTAAAGCGAGAAAGGCCTTCCCAAGTCGCTATCCAAATGTAGCCATCTTTAGTTTGCGTAACGCTATTAATACTATTATGAGGAAGTCCGGCGCGAGTACTCCAAGTCTCTGTAAAGTAGTCACTCAGAGAGAGGCGTGCAGAGTCTGCAAAAGCGCTGAAACATAAGAAAAGTAAAATACAACTAACTACCCGCACCATAAAACTAAAACCCTGATATTTATTATCGTTCTATTCAGTGATGTAGCTCTGTGAAGCCAAAGTCATCGCTAACTTCAGATAATACTACATTAGTTGCAATTCTTACTCACTTTAATGACATTTAGCAACAATCAATTACAAAAATTCGTAATTTTATCTTGCAGTATTTTCACAAATCGCGCCACATGTAAGCCATCCATCAAAGCATGATGCACATCAATTGAGAGTGGCATCTTGCCAGTTTTCGAGTCATATTGACCAAACACAAACTTAGGTATACCAAGGCCGTGCCCCTCACTCACGGCATGCGAGAAGCCTGTGAAGTTTAACCATGGAAGCACTGAGATATGAATAAGATCAGGCTGCCCTTCTGTTGCAGCAAATGCATCAGAAAAAAATGGCTTTGCTTTACTTGTTTTGCTCTCTGCAATGGCATGTTTTGAGAAATCGTCCATCGACGCTTGTTTTTCAAAATAACTAAAGCGGAATGTTTCATCTTCAGCAAGCTCTACAACACTGCCTCTTACCGATGACAGTTGTACTGGCAAACAATCAATAATACGTTGACGCATCGGCGCATAATCATGGCATGCTTCAAGTGTTAGGTAGACATAGCAGTGAAAAAACGAATAAGACTCTGTTTTACATTTAGTGTAGAGAGCTGCCATATCGAGCGAAACACACACATTAAAATAAGGCAGAGAAAATTCTTTGAAAAAAGCAAAATGCTGTTTACGAGGCCAAGTCGCTAGATCAATAGGCGTGATTTCACAAGATGGAGCTTTCATTAGGTGTCCTCGAAATTTAAAAGCTGAGTGTACCTAGCAAGCTTAACTTCGTCACCTTGATGCGATAAATAACAGATACAAAAAAGGTGCGACCTGCGCACCTTTTTTTGACTGTAAATTTAGTGAATTTACTAAATTATAAGCCGTTTTCGATGATTTCTAATGCTAGCTCATCTGCAATTAAATGCGTCGACTTTTGCTCTTTTTCTGAACGAGCAAAGATTTCAGTTAGGGTATCAAAGATGCCTTCAACGTGTTTCGTTGATGCTTCTGCACTATAACCTTCTGGCGCTGTTTCGTAGTAAACGTTGATGATACCACCTGCGTTAATTACGTAATCTGGAGCGTATAAGATACCTTTTTCACGAATAATTTCACCGTGACGAGACTCTGCTAATTGGTTATTCGCACAACCTGCAATAATCGTTGCTTTTAAACGAGGGATAGTCGTGTCGTTTACCGTTGCGCCTAGTGCACACGGTGCATAAACATCGACATCTAAGTCGTAGATTTCATCAATACCCACAGCCGTAGCGTTAAAGTCATTAACAACACGCTCAACAGCTTGCTCATTGATATCTGTTACAAATAACGTTGCGCCCGCTTCGTGTAAATGCTTACATAGGCCATACGCCACCGCACCTAAACCTTGAACTGCTACTTTAACACCTGCTAGGTCTTGGTGACCACGTTGATGTTGTAATGCAGCTTTAATACCTAAGAATGTACCATAAGCAGTGAAAGGTGATGGGTTACCACTTTTACCTTCAAGACCTAATACATAGTTAGTTTCTTTATTCATAATAGCAACATCGTCACAGGTGATGTTCACGTCTTCAGCTGAATAGTAGCTACCGCTTAATCGCTCTAATTGACGACCAAATGCACGGAAAAGTTGCTCTGATTTTATTTCTTTAGCATTACCGATGATCACTGACTTACCGCCACCAAATGGTAAACGTGCCACAGCATTTTTATACGTCATACCTTTTGATAAACGAAGTGCATCAGTAACAGCATCTTCATCAGTTGTGTAGTCCCACATTCTGCAACCACCAACCGCTGGACCTAACTTGGTATTATGAACCGCGATAATAGCTTTTAGGCCTGATTCTTTATCTGAACAAAACACCACTTGCTCGTGGTTATCAAAGTCGACTTTATTAAATACAGCCACAGTTAAATACTCCGAAATTTTCTTACCCTAAGGGGTGTGAGCGCTGAAAGTGCCGAGACTTTATCACTTCGTTTGCTCCCTTGCCACTATATGAGATGATAAAACTAAGCAAAGTTCCCCTGCCGAAATAACAACTCAAAAAATAACACTTTAAAGAAAAAACACACCATAAAAAGCACGCTTTAAGCATTGTTAATTCAAAACAAAATATTAACATTGCATACTTAATTACGTGAACGTAAAGGTAAAGTATAGCGTAAAGAAAATATTACAAAGAAATTGTATCGATAAAGCCAAGAAATATATGCTTTTTAAGGGTATGGTGAAGAAATAACTAAGACTGGTCAGAGCTGAAAAAAACGGCGCTGTTGCGCCGTTTATTTAAAGAGTTACAAGATGGTTATTTTAATTTGCCATCAAGTTCTTCGATCTTTGCTTTCCAAATAGCTGGACCTTGCGTATGCGCATTCGCACCTTCACTATCAACAGCAACGGTTACTGGCATATCTTCTACTTCAAACTCGTAGATTGCTTCCATACCTAAATCTTCGAACGCAACAACACGTGCTTTCTTGATTGCTTTAGAAACAAGGTAAGCTGCACCACCTACCGCCATTAAGTAGATAGACTTATTGTTTTTGATTGATTCTACTGTAGCAGGACCACGCTCAGCTTTACCAATCATACCGATGATGCCTGTGTTTTCTAACATCATATCGGTGAATTTATCCATACGAGTCGCAGTTGTAGGGCCTGCTGGGCCTACTGCTTCATCACCCACAGCATCTACAGGGCCAACGTAGTAGATAAACTTGTTATCAAAATCAACGCCTTCTGGTAAACCTTCACCTGATTGGATCATGTCTTGTAGACGCTTATGAGCTGCATCACGACCCGTTAAGATAGTACCAGACAGAAGTACAGTTTCACCCATCTTCCATTCTTGCGTATCTTCTTTAGTCAGTGTGTTTAAATCAACGCGACGTGTACCTTCGCCAACTTCAAACGTAACTTCTGGCCAATCTTCTAGTTTCGGTGCTTTAAGATCAGCAGGGCCTGAACCATCTAACGTAAAGTGAACGTGACGAGTTGCTGCACAGTTAGGGATCATAACCACTGGTTTAGAGGCTGCGTGAGTCGGTGCCGTTTTGATTTTTACATCAACCACTGTTGTTAAACCGCCTAGGCCTTGTGCACCAATACCTAATTTATTTGCACGTTCGAAGATATCGATACGCATTTTTTCTTCAGTTGTTTCTGCACCACGCTCAATAAGCTCGTGAATATCAACTGGGTCCATTAGAGATTCTTTCGCAAGAACAGCTGCTTTTTCTGCAGTACCACCAATACCTATACCTAGCATGCCAGGTGGACACCAACCCGCCCCCATCGTTGGTAATGTTTTTTCAACCCATGCAGCCACATCATCAGACGGGTTAAGCATAACCATTTTCGTTTTATTTTCTGAACCGCCGCCCTTAGCCGCCACCATTACTTCAACTTCAGCGCCTGGCACTAAGTCGATATGAACAACTGATGGTGTATTGTCTTTGGTGTTTTTACGCGTACCAGCAGGGTCTGCAACAATTGATGCACGTAATGGGTTATCTGGGTTTAAGTATGCGCGACGGGTACCTTCATCAACCATTTGCTGAACAGTCATGTCTGTTTTATCCCACTTAACATCCATACCTACTTTTACGAAACAAGTAATGATACCTGTATCTTGGCACAGTGGACGTTTACCTTCAGCTGACATACGAGAGTTAATTAATATTTGCGCAATGGCATCTTTTGCCGCTTTGCTTTGCTCTTTATTGTAAGCTTTTTCTAAGGCTTGTACGAAATCGAGAGGGTGATAAAAAGAAATGTATTGCAATGCATCTTCAATGCTATCAATGAAGTCTTGCTGACGAATTGTACTCATTACGGGTTCCTTAAGTTTTTATCGCGTAGCGCTGTACGTGATCCTGAGTAAACCGGTGACGAAGATTTACTCTACGGGTTAGTCATGGCATCACTATAAAGGAAATCATAACGCTGCCAATCAAATTTAACTTATGATACCCTCCTCGCCCGTTTCGGGCTAGTTATTCAGGGCAATGTAGATGATAAACGATGAAAATTTATGCATTAAATTAGAATTAAGCGGTGATTGCATCACGCTATTTACTCATTTCGCTCATTTGCCCCACGCCGTGTTACTTGATTCAGCTAATAGCGAGCATGTGAATAGCCGTTTCGATATCATTGCCATTGCGCCATTAAAGCAATTAGAGGTGCGCGACAATCAGTGCTTTGTAGATGGTAAATTACAATCAAGTGATTGCTTTAGTTTGATGAAATCTGGTCTTAGGGAGTTTAATCACACACCAAATTCAAAAAACCTACCTTTTACTGGTGGTTGGCTTGGTTATTTTGGTTATGATTTAGGTCGCGTGATTGAAAGCATGCCGACTACTGCCGAAAACGATATTAATATGCCGCAAATGGCAATAGGTCTTTATCCTGATGCCCTTATTTTTGATAAGCAACAACAAAGCTGGTTTTACGTCTGTCAGCCAAATCATAATCGCTTAGCACTCTATCAACAGCAGCTAAACGAAACACCAGAAAGTGCAGAGTTCGCTCTAACAAGTGACTGGCACTCAAATATGACCAAAGCCAGCTACAGCGAAAAGTTTGAACAAATTCAAGCTTATTTAAAAAGCGGTGATTGCTACCAAATCAACCTTGCTCAGCGATTTAAAGCTGAATTTTCGGGTTCAACATGGCAAGCCTATAAACAGTTGCGAGAAGCCAATAAAGCACCATTCTCAAGCTATATAAACCACCCTGATGGCGCTATTTTATCAATCTCGCCTGAGCGTTTTATTTCAGTTAATCAGGGCCAAATAGAAACCAAACCAATTAAAGGAACGCTTCCTCGTTTGGCCGACCATGAACAAGACCAAGCGCAAGCTTCTCGCTTACAACAATCTGAGAAAGACCGTGCGGAAAATGTCATGATTGTCGATCTTTTGCGTAATGATTTAGGAAAAGTTGCCCGTCCAGGTAGTGTCACCGTGCCGTCCTTATTTGCCATAGAGAGCTTTCCGGCAGTACATCACTTAGTAAGTACTGTGCGCGCAGAATTAGCGGATGGCAAAGATGCCGTTGACCAAATTCATGCTGCTTTCCCGGGTGGTTCAATTACCGGAGCACCGAAGATTCGCGCTATGGAAATCATAGAAGAGCTTGAACCGCATCGCCGTAGTGTGTACTGCGGCTCAATTGGCTACTTGAGTGCCTGTGGCAACATGGATACCAGTATAACAATTCGTACTTTAGTGTGTCATCAAGGTGCTATCTATTGCTGGGCTGGCGGCGGCATTGTGGCTGATTCAAAGGTCGACTTGGAGTACCAAGAAACTTACGATAAAGTAAATAAAATACTGCCTTTGTTAAAGTAAAAGTTGAAGTAACTACCTTGAATAGTCAGCAAATAATAGCTCGTTTTAGTTTAAGTAAAACCACACAGAGCCCTACCACCATTCGCTTTAATGCCGAAAAGCGCGCCAGTGCCGTGATGCTACCATTGCTTGATGTAAATGACGAAGCACATTTATTACTATGTAAACGACCAAGTTATCTGCTTCACCACCCGGGGGAAATTTGCTTACCAGGTGGTAAGTATGAAAAGCATGATGACTCTTTGATGCACACAGCCCTTCGAGAGCTCAATGAAGAGCTCAATATTGCGACACATCAAGTGACGGTTCACGGTAAATTACACCAATACGCGACCCTAACCGGTTTCACTATTGAGCCATTTGTTTGTGTCCTTAGCGAAGGCACAACATGGCAGGCAGATCCCAACGAAGTTGCTGCTAGCTTTTTACTGCCTTTATCTTATTTGAGTAATCAACAAAATTGGCAGCCCATGCCCTTTGAACGAAATGGTAAAATCATTATTTTACAAGGCTTAATGACCCCGCATGGTCTGCTTTGGGGGGCAACAGCCAGCATTATTAATAACTTTATCAAACAGCTCGCCCTACCAGTTTAATTATCCTGCTTTTAGGGTTACACAGACACGTTTAAACGTTATCATGTGGCACCGTTCAAAGGCAGGTAGTATGCCGTTAATAGAAAAATGAGTAGCAAATTATGATCAGTGCATTCGATATGTTTAGTATTGGTATTGGCCCATCGTCATCTCACACTGTTGGCCCAATGCGCGCTTCGCGTTTATTTGTAAACGAATTAGAAGAAAAAAACTTACTTGCAAACGTGACCGATATTAAAGTTGAGCTGTTTGGCTCATTAGGGCAGACAGGTATTGGCCACGGCTCTGGTAAAGCCGTAATATTAGGTCTTGCTGGTTATGATCCAGAAACCATTGATGCTGATTTAGTAGACGATATCCTCGCAAAAATCGAAAAAGAACAGGTTATTTATTTAAACCAAAGCCATAAAGCCAATTTCCCAAAGCAAGGGGCGATTGTATTCCACCGCCGTAAAACACTACCAAAACATTCAAATGCAATGGAAATCATTGCCAGCCAAAATGGCGAAAAATTATTTAGTAAGGTGTATTACTCAATCGGTGGTGGTTTTATCGTAAGCGATGATGAGTTCGAGAACGAAAAACAAAAAGCGCTCGAGATACGCGAAGAAAACCCAGCTCCTTACCCGTTTAATACTGCAAAAGAGCTATTAGATCTATGCCGTGAATCAGGTTTTAGTGTATCAACGCTTATGATGCACAACGAAAAAACTCTACGCAGCGAAAAAGACATTAAAGATGAGCTGTTTAATATTTGGCAAGTAATGAAAGCCTGTATCGAGCGAGGTATGCGTACAGAGGGTATCTTACCAGGTGGTTTAAAAGTAAAGCGCCGCGCACCAAGCTTACACCTTAAATTAAATATTGAGGTTAATAATGACCCATTGCGCGCAATGGACTGGGTTGATTTGTTTGCTCTTGCAGTAAATGAAGAAAATGCAGCAGGTGGCCGTGTTGTTACCGCACCAACCAATGGTGCTGCGGGTATCTTGCCAGCGGTATTAATGTATTATCACACTTTCATTAAAGAAGTAGACCGTGATATTGCAACACGTTATTTATTAACAGCTGCAGCAATTGGTATTTTATATAAAAAGAATGCTTCAATTTCGGGTGCTGAAGTAGGTTGCCAAGGTGAAGTGGGCGTTGCCTGTTCAATGGCCGCTGGTGCACTTACTGAAATAATGGGTGGTAATGTTGTGCAAGTTGAAAATGCCGCTGAAATCGGTATGGAGCACAACCTGGGTTTAACTTGTGACCCTGTTGGCGGTCTTGTGCAAGTTCCGTGTATTGAACGTAATGCGATGGGTTCAATTAAAGCAATTAACGCGTCACGTTTGGCAATGCGCGGTTCTGGCGAGCAAAAGGTTACGCTTGATAAGGTCATTAAAACCATGCTCGACACAGGAAATGATATGAAAACAAAATACAAAGAAACCGCGCGCGGTGGCTTAGCTGTTAATATCATCGAGTGTTAATTTATAGCACGTTTTGAGCACAATAAAAAAGCCGCTTTAACGCGGCTTCTTTATATCTATTTTACTGGTAATTCAATGTTTTCGAAGAGCTTATCAACATCTTCTTGATTACGTAATAAGCTTGCTTTTTCCACTAACTCTTTAGTTAAGTGTGGTGCAAAACGCTCAATAAAATCATACATGTAGCTGCGTAAAAAGCTGCCTTTTCTAAAACCAATTTTGGTAGTGCTCGCTTCAAATAAGTGGCTTGCATCAATACACACTAAATCAGAATCAGTTATTTGATCAATCGCCATAGACGCCACAACACCCACACCTAGCCCTAAACGGACATAGGTTTTGATTACATCAGCGTCGGTTGCAGTAAATACAATATGCGGCTCAAGCCCATGCGCATTGAAAGCTTTATCTAATTCAGAACGACCCGTAAAACCAAACACATAAGTAATAAGTGGGTATTTAGCCACATCGGCAACCGTTAAATTATCAGCCTTTTGCGCGAGCGGATGTGTTTTTGCCACAACAATACTGCGATTCCAGTGATAACAAGGCAACATGACTAAATCAGAATATAAATGCAATGCCTCAGTCGCAATGGCAAAGTCAGCATCGCCGCGTGCTGCAGCATCTGAAATTTGTTGCGGCGTACCTTGATGCATGTGCAGCGAAACAGCTGGGTACTTTTTCATAAAACCTTGAATAACATTCGGCAATGCATAACGAGCCTGAGTATGAGTAGTCGCAATATTAAGCTTACCTTGATCGGGTAAGGTATGCTCATTGGCAACCGCTTTAATACCTTCAACTTTCGACAGTATTTCCCGTGAGATATTAATAATTTCGTTACCTGCACTGGTTACATGGGTAAGGTGTTTACCACTGCGGCCAAAGATCTGTACACCGAGTTCGTCTTCAAGCATACGAACTTGTTTCGAGATCCCCGGTTGCGAGGTAAATAAACTTTCTGCTGTTGCGGATACATTCAGTTTATGATTTTGGACTTCGACTATATATCTGAGTTGTTGTAGTTTCATGGCTGCATTGTAGACGTTGTTATTGTTTATTTATAAAGGCTGTAAAGCGCAATGCCAAGCGATATTTCATCGCGCTATACATTTATATCGATTGTTTCTAAGGCTAACACATTAAATTACAGCTCGGTAGCGGTGTTTACTCGCAAAATATTCAATAAAGGTGCTAGTTTAAGGCTATACTCATTATAAAGTAGTAAGTGTAAGAAGTTTATTCGAGATAACTAACCGCAAAACTGTTCAGATCTAATCTTTTTAATGTAAGATAAAAAAATTAGATAGTTAAAACTGAGATTTAGTAATGATTGTTTCTATCATCATCATGCTCATTGTTGCATTAATTGTGATCGCACTATGGGTCAGTGCAGTGCAACAACATAAAGAAAAACAAGAAGCAGAGCGCCGTAAAGAGCTTACAAAACAGAAAAAAATCATTGAAGAAGCAGAGGATGTACTGCTTAACAGTGCCAATATCCCAATGTCTGAAAATATCCTACGTATTATTCAGCGTCGTATTTATGATGCTTTAGCAGGTATGGTAGAGCTCTCTCCAAGCTCAAAAGAATTGAAAAACAGATTAAAAGAATCAAAAGAACGTTTAGCCTCTCCAATCGAAGCTAATAATAGTGATGCATTAGCCCTACCAGATAACGACAAACAACTGATTGCCCTAATTCAAGGGATAAAGAAATTACGTGCCTTACTTCGCTCAGAGCATGGCAAAGGTAAAATAGATAGCCAAATATTTGTTGCTGAAGATAAACGTCTTGAAAAGTTACAACTGCGAATCAATGTAGAAAGCCAAATTAAGCGTGGTATCTCTGCCCGTTCAGCAAACATGGTGGGTTCTGCCAGACAGTATTTTGAAAAGGCACTTGCGACTCTCAGCGCAGTTAGCTATAGCGATGATTATGTTAATACCAAAAAGCAAGAAGTAGAGAATTATCTAGAAACGATTAGTTCTGAATTAAAAGCATCAAATGCAACGTCACTGAAGAAAAAAGCAGAACAAGAGCAAGACGATTTAGATGTATTATTCGCACCAAAGAAAAAGTGGTAAACCACTTTTTCTTTGCTTTGTGCTAATTAAGATAAAAACGCAAACTTAACAATAAACAGCGCTGTTAATACCCACACACTAATACTGATTTCATCTTTTTTACCACATACCAACTTCACCGCAGTATACGAAATAAAACCAAGTGCAATACCGTGTGCAATCGAGAAAGTGAGCGGTGTCATTAATAATACCACGCTGACAGGGATTGCATCTGTCATATCATCCCAATTTACCAGCTTTAAGTTTTGCATCATTAAAACAGCAACATACAAAATCGCACCCGCAGTTGCATAAGCTGGGATCATACTAGCAAGTGGCGCAAAGAACATCATTAACAAAAAACAAATGCCTACAACCACAGCAGTAAGACCTGTACGGCCGCCCACTGACACACCTGCTACTGATTCAATGTAAGACGTTGTTGTTGATGTACCAAGCATTGAGCCTGCAATGGTAGCTGTGCTGTCGGCACTTAATGCACGACCTAAATGAGGCATTTTACCTTGTTCATCAGCAAGACCTGCTTTTTGCGTTACAGCAACTAAAGTGCCTGAAGTATCAAACAAATCAACAAATAAGAACGCAAAAACCACTGTTAGCATTGAGATTTCGAATGCGGCTGCAAAGTCCAATTGCATAAAGGTTGGTGCAATTGAAGGCGGCATTGAAATAATTCCTTGATATTCCACAAGGTCTAAACCAAGCGCAATAGCCGTTACTAGTAAAATACTAATAAGCACGCCGCTTTTCATATCGCGATATAACAGCGCAGCAATAACAAAGAAGCTAAAAATCGCAAGTAGTGGACCTGGGGCTGTGATATCGCCTAACTGCACTAAGGTTGCAGGGCTTGCTACGATAATCCCAGCGTTTTTCAATGCAATAAGCGCTAAGAAAGCACCGATACCTGTGGCAATGGCACGCTTTAATACCAGTGGAATAGCATCAATGATCCACTCTCTCACCTTAAATAGGCTTAAGAATAAGAAAATACAGCCAGACATAAAAACTGCACCTAATGCAGCTTGCCAAGTGTAGCCCATGCCCAAAACAACACCATAAGTGAAGAAGGCGTTTAAGCCCATACCCGGAGCCAGTGCTAATGGGTAGTTTGCCCATAAACCCATGATAAAACAGCCAATTGCAGCAGCAATACAGGTTGCTACGAATGCCGCACCTTGATCCATTCCCGCTTCTGCTAGCATGGCAGGGTTAACAAATACAATGTAAACCATGGTAATGAATGTTGTGATGCCAGCAATAGTCTCGCGGCGCACAGAGGTGTTGTTTTCAGTGATTTTGAAAAGTCTTTCGAACATGTTGAACTTTAAGTTGAGATTAATTGGCTAATTTTATCATATTTTATCTCAATAAGAGGACATTTTGCCTTGCAATGTTCTAAACTAATAAGGTCTTTTAATTCAAGAAAATAACTAAACTATGTCTGATAATTCGCCAGTAGGCTTAGATTTAGAGCAACAGCTTGATAATGTACTTGCCTTTATTACCCAACCCGATAAAGGGTCGGTGCCAGATAAAAGTGCACAATCTGTTGAAAACGTGCTAAACAAAGCTTTGTATTATTTAAAAAATGAACAGCCTCCCCTTGCAGCCAAATGGATGCGCCTAGCTGCTATGGCGGGCAACCATAGAGCGCAATTTTATATGGGGCTGTTTTTCATCAAAGGGCAAGGTGTACCGCACAGTGTTTTTCATGGCGCGGTGTGGTTAAGTCTGGCAAGTAGCCAAGGTTATGAGCCTGCAACGGCAGCACTTGATGACCTTAGAAAGCACATTAGTACTCGCCGATTACATGATGCGCAAAGCTATGCAGCGACCTTATACGAACAAATCCACCAGCAACAGTTTGCTCATTTAATTCCTCGTGACCCTGACGCCAGCTAACACGCGTCAGGTTCTGCAACTCATTAATGCTGTCTTGTCAGTTTACTCTCAAATGTGATGAGACCTGCACCAACCACAAGCAATAAGATACCTAAAAACTCAAGCCACACATGGCCTTTATGCGGCTTGATAATAGGTGTTTTTGAAGTAAGGCTGTATAAGCGTCTGCTGTCTTGCTCGCCAGGCTCTACAAACGAGATGCCCTTATAGTCAGCTGAGATAATAAATTTAAAATCATGCCTGCTAATCATTTCTCGACGTTTTGCATCTATTTTCTCGCGGCTTTGTTCAACGAGTAGCGTTCGCCAATCATGAAAAATGCCATCTGGTTCATTATCTTTCACTTCACCGTATGATTTGTACTCATAGAACATTGTATTGAATAGCTTTTCTTGATGCCCTAAATAAAACATGGCACAGCCTAGCGCACTCAACAGTATGGCAACATATATCAATGAGCGCTGTTTAATGAATTGTTTATTACTTTGTCGCTTATACCAAGCTTCAATGTCAGGCACATTAATCAATCTCGCTTTATCTGCCGAGTGTTTTAATGGCTCCATAAAGTCACAAATTGTTAGGTTGAGCGCCGTTAGTATCGAACGAAATGTGTCATTTGAAGGCACTGATTTATCGTTCTCAAGTTTTGATAGGTAACTTTGCTCTATCCCTATTTGCTCAGCAAATTCTGGTTGGCTTAGTTTTAGCTCACAGCGATAGTGTTTTAGTTGTGTTCCGAATGTACTCATAACGCATTTCCTTTTGTTGTGAAGCCACTATTCTTTGCTATTCATGCAGATATAAGAAGCTGAATAAATAGGAATAATGAAGAATATTAGCAAGATAGGAAGAAATATACGAGATACGAGATACGAGATACGAGATACGAGATACGAGATACGAGATACGATGTCAGTATAAGAGAAAAGTACGCTGTAATGTAAAGATTTATCTAATCATTTGTTTGAGGAAAACAAATGGCGGAGTGGACGGGACTCGAACCCGCGACCCCCGGCGTGACAGGCCGGTATTCTAACCAACTGAACTACCACTCCGCAGTGGTATGTGCATGGGGTAATGCACTTAATTTGTTTATGATATCAAATGGCGGAGTGGACGGGACTCGAACCCGCGACCCCCGGCGTGACAGGCCGGTATTCTAACCAACTGAACTACCACTCCGCAGAGATATCATTGTTATTACTTAATTTGTTGGCGGAGTGGACGGGACTCGAACCCGCGACCCCCGGCGTGACAGGCCGGTATTCTAACCAACTGAACTACCACTCCGCGATACAAATTTTGTAATAAAATAGCGTTTAAATAGTGGCGGAGTGGACGGGACTCGAACCCGCGACCCCCGGCGTGACAGGCCGGTATTCTAACCAACTGAACTACCACTCCGCAGTATCTAATGCTATTTATTTTCCTATTGGCGGAGTGGACGGGACTCGAACCCGCGACCCCCGGCGTGACAGGCCGGTATTCTAACCAACTGAACTACCACTCCGCAAAGGAAAATGTTTTACAACCATAAGTTGTGCAAGTAATTGGCGGAGTGGACGGGACTCGAACCCGCGACCCCCGGCGTGACAGGCCGGTATTCTAACCAACTGAACTACCACTCCAGCGCATACTTACAAATTGTCGAAAATTGGCGGAGTGGACGGGACTCGAACCCGCGACCCCCGGCGTGACAGGCCGGTATTCTAACCAACTGAACTACCACTCCACATTTTCGTTGCTGACTGAGTCTCCCCTGACAGCGGCGTGAATAATACGAATCACCCTCTGGTTCGTCAAGGGGTTTTTTGTATTTTTACAGGTTTTTTAGTCATCTGACATCGAAAGGTTTAAAATTTCACCTGATTTGTCATTTTTTGAGCCGTTTTTGCCAACTTCATTTTCATTCGTTGCTTGCTCATCATTTTCGGTTTGATTTTTTTTCTTTAAAAACGGTAACGAAAATTTAAATTTAAGCGGTTTCTTTTGAACAAAAATTCTAATTGCTAGCCAACCCAATAAAAGTACGGTTAAATTTCCAACAACAATTAAGGTCACCATGAGCATGGTGGATGTTTTTTGTTCTTCTTCAAGAATTCGTTGTTGCTCCGCTTGCGCTTCTAAATCAATTTCAGGGCGAACAATTTCTGGTACAGCTTCAATTGGGCGCTCTATTTCAAATTTATAAGTAGGTAAAGTAGCCATAAATTCACGGTCATTTATATTGCTACCAAATACAGAAAGCTCGACACTGTATCGACCCCAATCATAATTTTTAATGGCAAGCTCACGTGTTTGCGATTTATCAGCATCTAAAGAGAACATTTGCTCTTCATTATTGGGGTAATATATTTTTCCTTGAATAAGCACTGTTTCTGGTTTGACGATTTCAGGATTTAAGGTGATCGTTAAAATGTGATCATCTTCATCTTGCTCAGCAAGTGCTATTTCGTAAGCAAAAGGCGGTTCGTGCACGACAATGGGTTTTTGTACCACGGTACGCTTTAATATAGGGGTTTCTATATAAAGCTCGGGTTGCCACTCCCCGGCTGGGAATATCAGCTTAAATTCACCGGTAAACACACCATCAAGAGGACGCTCATCAAAGCCACGCCCATCATCTCTAAAATCGGTAACACTTTGCGTACCTGCACCAAAGTTTGCAAAATCACTATTATTCGTGCTGACAAAATCAACGTGTAGACTTATTACATCACGAAACTGGCCAACTTCTATAGGCTCACCGTCATTTAATACGCGGCCAGTCAGTTTGACTGTTTCTCCACGAAACAGCATAGGCGGGAGTGGATCAACATTTAGCTCAATTTCACCCAGCACCATTATACGGCTATCTGGCAAAATGCTGCCGACTACTTGCCAGGGACCAGGCATTGGGTTGCTGATGGTGATCAAGTCATAGCTCAATTCATCATGCCAGTCGAGGTCATCATTTTTTACTGAGTCAGTAGCATAGTACTTAGTACCATCAGGGCGAACTAAAACAACGGCAGGCGCACCGCGCTTACGAAAGAAGAGTAAAGTAACTTTATCGATTTTATGGTCAATACGAAAACGGTTTTCTAGCAGGGGAATTTCATTTTGCACCCCATCACGTTCTAATGGGGTTATTTTATCTTGCTCGTTGGCAAATCCCGTTAAGGGAATTAAACACACTAATCCTGCTAGTAGTTGTTTTCTCATTTTATTACCCTATTCTGCACGCCATAAGCATTGACCACCTTTAGCGACCAAGTCTAAACGCTCTTCATGAGCGGCGTGCTCTTGTTCTGTTGCTCTTAATACGACAAGCGGTGCTCTATCAGCACTAAGTCGGCGAATACCACCAGCTTGTTGTGTTGAGCTTTCATCTTTATTTTGATTAAGATTCAGCTTTACTTGTCCACCCGTCATAGAAAGGTAAACATCTGCTAGAATTTCGGAATCCAGCAGTGCGCCGTGTAAGGTACGCTTTGAGTTATCAATATCGTAACGACGACAAAGTGCATCAAGGTTATTCTTTTGACCTGGATGCAAGTCACGCGCCATTTTCAAAGTATCAAGTACACTACATACATCGGCAGTATTCGGAAAACCTTGATTTAACAATGCAAATTCATTGTCCATGTGACCGATATCGAACGCAGCGTTGTGGATTACAAGCTCAGCGCCGCGAATATATTCTAAAAATTCATGAGCAATCTGGTGGTATAAAGGCTTATCACGCAAAAATTCATTGGTTATACCGTGAACGTCTATCGCTTCTTCTTCTATTTCACGCTGTGGATTGATATACACATGAAAGTTGTTGCCAGTAAGGCGGCGATTAACAAGTTCAACACAACCGATTTCAATAATGCGGTGGCCTTGCTTTGGGTCAATACCCGTGGTTTCTGTATCTAAAACTATTTGTCTATGTGCCATATCGTCTTAAGCCTGACTCTGGTATCTTTCTATCATCACTTTATTGTACACAATATCAAGGTAAAACAGTGCAGAAAACCGTAGAGATTTACACCGATGGATCATGTTTAGGTAATCCAGGGCCTGGAGGTTATGGCATCGTGATGCGATACAACGGCCACGAGAAGCAATTAAGTCAAGGTTATACCCTAACAACAAATAATCGGATGGAAATGCTCGCAGCTATCGTTGCACTAGAAACCCTCACCCGCTCTTGTCACGTCATTCTCACCACCGATAGCCAATATGTGAAACAAGGGATTGAGTCATGGGTCGAAAATTGGAAAAAACGCGGCTGGAAAACAGCAGCAAAAAAGCCAGTCAAGAATGTCGATTTATGGAAACGACTTGATGCAGCATGCCAACAGCATGACGTAGAATGGCGCTGGGTAAAGGGCCATAGCGGCAATAAATATAATGAAATTGTTGACGATCTTGCTCGCGAAGCTGCTGGCAGCGATAAATTACTTGAAGACACAGGTTACGACGGTAATTAAGGTGCCTTGAAATAAACTTGGCGCAGGCCGTTTTATATTTTTGTTATATGTTATAAGATTTGGCTATAAAGAATTATAAAGGACTCATTATGGCTCTGCGCATTCACTCTTTTTATCATCAACAAAGCGCCACTCTCTGTTATTTAGTTAGTTGTGAAAGCACTAAAGATTGCTTGCTGATTGATGCACCCGCTGATTTTGATATGCCAAGTGGTGAGTTAAGTTTTACAACAGCCAATGAGATCATCAGCTACATAAAGACTGAGCAGCTCACATTACAATGGCTACTTGAGACCCATGCACATGCTGACCATATCACCGCAGCAAGTTATATAAAGCAACAATTACAAAACACACATCCCTGTAAGCTTGGTACAGGCGAAGGGATCACACACGTTCAAAAACACTTTAGCCAACTTTATAATCTAGATATGCCATGTAATGGTGAACCGTTTGATGCTTTATTTGCTAATAAAGCACAATTTCAGTTAGGTGATTACACGGTTGATGTGATTGCCACACCGGGCCACACTCCTGATAGTGTGTGTTACCACATTGATGGCAATGTATTTGTAGGTGACACCTTCTTTATGCCAGACAGCGGCACAGCCCGCTGTGACTTCCCTGGCGGTAGTGCAGCCGAGTTATATGATTCACTACAACGTATTTTAGCTTTACCTGACGACACGGTACTTTGGATGTGTCATGACTACCAACCAGATGGCCGCCCTCTCGCGAACAAAACCACAGTGAAAGAGCAGCGTGAGCAAAACATTCATTTAAAAGGCGATAAACAAAGCTTTATTGCAACTCGGGAAGACCGCGATGCAACCTTAGCTGTACCAAAGCTGCTGCACCCTTCTATTCAATTAAATATTCGTGCAGGCCAATACCCAAGCAAAACGGATACTCACCAACACTATTTAGCTATCCCGCTCACAGTGCTGCTTTGATGTTTGTCTAAGCCCAGCTCCTTTTACCGGCGAAAATTGCGGCCTTGCATGCCATTTAGGTTTAATTGGTGTAAGCGGGGCCACACGTTTTCGAGCCACCAGCATATAAACACTCCCCATTGGCTTTAAATATTGTTGACCAAAACTACGCCAAGCAGCAAAGCGTGATAAACGGCTCCCTCTTGCAAGCGATGAATGGATAAATCGCTCATCCGAAATAATCTCAAAACCCAATAGATTCAGCCAATCTTTTACTCGCGACGGTGTAAAAAAGCGCCCTGTCCAAGGAAGCTTTTGGCGACTAAAAGGTAAAAGCTGCGCCAATCCACACAAGCTAAACGGGTTAAAGCCCGTGATCACCAGATAGCCACCGGGAATTAAAGTACGGTGTGCTTCGCGTAAGATGTGGTGCGGATCAGAATGATATTCTAAGCAATGCGATAAAATACATGCATCAACACTGTGCTCATAAAAAGGCAGTTCGTCTACATCCGCAATTACACCGGTAAATAACCCCTGCTCTGCTACACAAACTTGATGCTTAATAGGACTTTCACTGGTTGCCAGCTCACCACTTAAATTACCAAGTTTGAGCATGTGATAGCCAAACATGCGTGGCAGCCATGGCGTTAGCTTACGTTCAATTTCAGCACGTAAATAGTCACCATGAGGGAACTGCTGCCAAGAGTATGGCTTAGGACCTTCTTGAAAACTAAGGGCTGGTTTCATTTTCTGAGCTCGTTATACTGTGTGTTAACTGTCACTTTATAGAGCAATTAAACATGGTGCAAGTTAAAGCAATTAAAGCCTTTTCTGATAATTACATTTGGTGCATCAGCAATGAGGCTGAGCAAACTGCATGGGTTGTAGACCCAGGTCAAGCAGAACCTGTTTTAAACTACCTAAACGAGCAAAACTTAACACTTTGCGGTATTTTGATTACCCATCACCACTATGACCATACCGATGGCGTTGCTGCACTGGTTAAGGCATTTCGTGATATTCCGGTTTATGGGCCAAGACACAGCCCTTTTAAAGGCATTACTCATGGCGTATCAGAAGCGGATAAAGTCACTGTGTATGATTACACTTTTACCGTGCTTGCGACACCCGGTCATACCCTAGACCATGTTTGTTACATTAATGACGAATTAAGTTTTACTGGCGACACCTTATTTAGTGCTGGCTGCGGACGATTATTTGAAGGCAGTGCTGAGCAAATGTGGCACTCACTATGTAAATTAAGAGCCCTGCCAGATGAGTGTAAAATCTATTGCACTCATGAATACACGCAAGCCAACTTAGCCTTTGCAAAAGCCGTTGAACCAAATAATGAATACCTACTCAACTACAGTGATAAAGTAGATATGCTGCGCGCCAACGGCGAAATAAGCTTGCCAACTCAGTTAGGCGTTGAAAAACAAATAAATCCATTTTTGCGTAGCAACGTAGCAACTATCACCGATGAGCTGCCTGATGAGCTAAAAATTAATTTGGATCTGAATGAACCTTGGCAACGCTTTTCAGGTCTCAGAGCTTGGAAAGATAACTTTTAAATAAACGTAAACGCCAGTGTTTACAATTTTGTATATTTAGATCAGCATCTTGCAATAATAAGCTGACATAAACTGGTCATAAAGTGGCAATATGTTCTCAGAGCAGGTAATATTCGCCGAGTTTTTTTACCTGATGTATGGGTATATATGTATAAGTCTCCTTTAGTTTTATCACTTGCGCTGATTTTAAGTGGCTGTCAATTAACAGCCTCTGACTCAGCAAGTACAGATGTTGCGAACAATAATGTTGAGCAACAATTAGACGGCGCAAGTCCGAGCGACATCAATGATGCATTGATGATCAACGCTCAGTATCAACAATTAACCGATATTGATGAGCCGCCTCCTGTATTTGATGATGTATGGGAACGTATTCGCTACCAGCTTTCGATTGATGTGCCACAAAACCGCCCTGTTGTTGCTGAGCGTAACTATTATGCGCGTCATCAGGCCTATTTAGATCGTATCTCGAAGCGAGCTGAGCCATACCTATACTTCATTGTTGAAGAAGTCGAAAAACGTCAAATGCCAATCGAAATTGCCCTTTTACCCATTGTAGAAAGTGCATTTGACCCATTTGGCTATTCGCACCGCAGTGCTTCAGGTATCTGGCAATTTATGCCACAGACCGGTGAGCGTTTCGATTTAAAACAAAACTGGTGGTATGACGGTCGTCGTGACATTGTGCAATCGACCCGTGCAGCCCTTGATTACTTATCATATTTACACAAAACCTTAGAAGGCGATTGGCTAAATGCCATTGCGGCCTATAACTCAGGTGAAGGTCGTTTACTTCGCGCCATTAAAAAGAACCGTAAAAAGCATTTACCAACGGATTTTTGGTCACTTGATTTACCAAAAGAAACCACTTCGTACGTACCAAAGCTGTTAGCGCTGTCTGATCTAGTAAAACGCAGTGACGAGTTTGGTGTGAAGTGGCAGCCAATTATTAATGCTCAAGTAGTTGAAGCGGTTAATGTAGGAAGCCAAATCGACTTGGCACTCGCTGCTGATATGGCAGATATTAGCTTAACTGAACTTTATCGTTTGAACCCTGGTTTTAATCGCTGGGCGACTGATCCAAATGGACCGCACTTTTTATTATTACCGTCAGATAAAGTTGAATCGTTTTCTGAGAGACTAGCAAAAACAGAGCAAAAAGACCGACTGCGCTGGCAGCAATATGTGGTTGCACGTGGTGACAGCTTATCTGTGATTGCGAAGAAGTTTTCTACAAGTACAAATGCCATTAAAACGCTGAATAAACTTTCATCGAATACTATTCGTGTTGGTCAGCAATTACTTGTGCCACTAAGTGATGGTGAGATAAATAGCCAGCATTTACCAAAATCAGTACGTATGGCAGCGAATAAAGCAACACGTAAAAAGCTAAGCCATAAAGTCGCCAGTGGCGATACACTTTGGGATATCAGCCGTGAGTACGATGTGACTATTGCAGAACTAGCAACATGGAATAAGCTGAAAAAAAATTCAGTGCTTCGTGTTGGTCAAAAGCTAACTGTATATAAGGAAGAAAAGTCACAACTTGCTGCGACACAAACCAAAGAGCGAACAATTACCTATAAAGTTCGTCGTGGTGACTCGTTAGCGCGAATTGCCGCTAAGTTTAATGTTTCTGTGCAAGATATTATCAAATGGAACTCATTAGCTGGACAAAAATACATTCAGCCTGGGCAAAAGCTTAAGTTAAAAGTTGATGTACGAAGCGCATAACGGCTTCATTTTATATTAAAAAAAGAGCGCCTTTAGGCGCTCTTTGTCTCTCTCACTTAGTATTTATGCTTTAAAGCCCATAAGTGTAATAACTCATTGGCAATGGTCGCTGCGGCAATCGCGGTTAATTCACTTTGATCATATGATGGCGATACTTCAACCACATCCATACCGACCATATTAATGCCCTTCAATGCACGAAGCACCTTAAGCACTTTATCGCTTGTTAAGCCACCACACACAGGTGTGCCTGTCCCTGGAGCGAATGCAGGGTCAAGGCAGTCAATATCAAAGGTTAGATACACAGGTAAGTCACCCACGCGTGCTTTGATTTGCTCAGCGATATCTTGTGCAGGTAAATCATTGGCAGCCATTGCATCAATCACCGCAAACTCATGTTTGCTCTGATCAAAGTCAGTACGAATACCAATTTGAATACTGTGTTCAACATCAATGAGTCCTTCCATCGGCGCATGATAAAACATGGTACCGTGATCATAACGTGAGCCATTGCTGTAAGTATCTGTGTGAGCATCAAAATGAACTAATGCCATCTTACCGTATTGCTTAGCATGGGCGCGCAGTAAAGGCAAAGTCACAAAATGGTCGCCACCTAAGCCTAATAATGTTTTACCTTGACGAAGAATTTGCTCAGCCGCTAATTCTAATTGCGCTGTAAAATATTCTGGGTCACCTACTGGGTAGGTAAAATCACCAGCATCAGCTAATTTTAAACGCTCAAACAACGGGAACGTCCACGGGTACTTAATTTCTTCCCACGCAAGGTGCACAGAGGCACGACGAATTGCATCAGGGCCTAAACGTGCACCTGGGCGACCCGAGGTCGCCAGGTCAAATGGTAAACCTAGCACCACTACATCGGCATCGATTGCAGTGATGTTTTGCACCATCGGCTGACGTAGAAACGTCATGCCGTTTGAATATAACGAATGATCTGTGTGGTCAAACAATGTCGACATTGCTTATAACTCTTCTAAATAAGTGTAACCATTTAAGCCAGTTTGCAGCTCATCTAATACGCTTTGCTGCTCTGATTCTGGTAATTTTGCCGCTACCAGCTGGGCGTAAGATTGCTGAAAACCTTCTACATCTAAATGTACATAACGCATCATGTCAGCAACGGTATCACCCTCGTTAACTTCAGTGATTTTCGCCTGACCCTGCTCGTCCATTTTTATAATTGCACTGTGCGTGTCACCAAATAAATTATGCATATCACCTAAAATCTCTTGGTAAGCACCCACTAAGAAAAAGCCCATTAAATAAGGTTTTTCTTCGCTAAATGCTGGTACCGGCAAGGTGCTTTCAATACCTTGACCATCGACATAGTGCTCCATAGCACCATCTGAGTCGCAGGTAATATCAAGTAACACTGCACGCTTTTGTGGTGCCTCTGTTAAACCACTTAAAGGCAAAACAGGAAACACTTGGTCAATACCCCATGCATCCGGTAATGACTGGAACAATGAAAAGTTCACAAAAAACTTATCTGCTAAACGCGCATTTAATTCATCAATAATCGGACGATGAAAACGGTTTTTGTTATCCATATGTTTGTTAAGTTCATAACATACACGTAAGTTAACTTGCTCCGCCCATGCTCGCTCTGTTAAATCTAATAAGCCAAGTGCAAATTGATTATGTGCTTCGGCTAAATCACCTTGGCTATCATGATAAATTTCAATTAATGCACGGTCGTCATTGTCATCACTTAACTGCTGCCATGATGTCCACATGTTTTTTAATAATAGTGGTGCATCAGCGGCTGGCGCTTGAATGTCTTCTGGTACATAGCTTTCGGTACCAATAACATTCGAAATCAATACAGCATGGTGCGCTGTTAACGCACGACCTGATTCAGAAATAATGCGCGGCATTGGTTGCTCATATAACTTACAGGTATCACCAATGGTGTATACAATGTTATTAGCATATTCACTTAAGCTGTAGTTCATTGAGTTATGAGACTGGCTACGTGTACCGTCATAATCTACCGCTAAACCGCCACCTACATCTAAACAATCAATTTGTGCACCTAATTTGCGTAACTCACAGTAAAAACGCGCAGCTTCACTCACACCTAAGCGAACATCGCGGATGTTTGCCATTTGCGAGCCAAGGTGAAAGTGTACAAGTTGGATCAGATCAAGTTGATCAGATGCTTTTAAACGATTAACCACACTGAGTACTTGCGATGCCGACAAACCAAATTTTGATTTTTCGCCACCACTTGCTTGCCACTTGCCCTTACCTTGCGACGCTAAACGTACACGAATACCAATGCGTGGCTTTACGTTTAACTCTTTTGCTTGGCTAAGCACCATGTCTAGCTCAGACAGTTTTTCAAGAACAATGTAAACCTTGTGACCTAGCTTCTCGCCAATCAGTGCTAAACGAATGTATTCTTGGTCTTTATAGCCATTACATACAATTACAGCACTGGTTTTTTCAGCCATGGCTAAAACCGTTAATAGCTCAGGTTTACTGCCCGCTTCTAGACCCAATTGCTTCTTTTTAATATCAGCTTGGCTTGCAACTATTTCTTCAACAACTTCGCGTTGTTGGTTTACTTTAATTGGATAAACAAGCAAATAGTCTTTCGGATAACCATAATTTTCAATCGCCGTGTTAAATGCCTGACATAAGCTATGTACACGATGATGTAAAATTTGTGGAAAACGAACCAACGCAGGCAAGCTTAAGCCTTTGTCTTGTAATTGCTGTGCGATATCGATTAGTGCAATGGTTTGCTCTGGGGCATGGGCCTTTGGCGCAACATACACATCACCTTGATCATTAATACCAAAGAAACCTTGGCTCCAATGACGAACATTGTAACTCGTGCGAGCTTGTTCTAGTGATGTTGTCTCTTTCATCTATCTTTCTCTTTTATTTTAGTAATGCCAAAAACGGCAAGGGTTGTTGCCGCGCATTAAAAGAAAAATAGTGATTCAAGTCCAACAAGAATTTTTACTCGTAACGAGTGATTTTTAATGTGAAAAACGAATCGATAATTCCCTACCCATACTCAAAATTATTTAAGGACAGGCACTGTAAACAAGAATACATATTTGTGGACTGTTTTTCATTTTAGAGTATTTTAGAGGACAGGCACTACTTTTGTGATTTCATCTGCTTTTGTTGAGTTCGATCCCAAGCGCCTCCATGCCTCATATTGCTCGTTATCATGCCACGTAATACCGATGTACTCTTGCCAATTTTCAAAGTCCTTTGTCCGAAACTTTTCAACCCCACACCCTCCTGCACCAAAAGATGTGCGGCAAATTTTTACAGTAAGATAAGTACCATCAAAATTAAGCTGTGATTGTTTATCAGTGCAAACACTTAAAGGCCGATAAGGAAATGTAAGAATAACTTTTGATTCTATAGTGCCATTATGATTGAAGACACCAGTTAGGGAGTGACATGAGTTTAAGTAGAACTGGGTGGTATCAATAGTAAAGTCGGGTTGCTTACTCTTAGAAGTAATAGATACTTGTGACTTATCACCACAGGCAGTAATCAAAAAAATCGTAACAAAACATATGAATTGTAAGGAATATTTATAAATTAGGATAACCTCAATAAAACATGGCTTAATACCTAACTTACTGGTTAAGCCCTAACTCCATAAATAAACTTTGTGGATTTTCGCTATAGTTACCAAACGGACCACAACGATTGAAGCCTAAGTTTTCATATAGGCTAATGGATTCTGTTTGTTTAGGGCCTGTTTCTAATCGAATAAGCGGAATTTGCTGCTCACCTGCGTGATGCAAGAGTATTTGCATAATTCGACGTGATAAACCTTTACCACGGTAACTTGGTTTTACATATAGGCGGCGGATCTCACCATATGGAGGATTACCTTCTTGCATCACGATTGCACCACAAGCAACGATACCATCTTCATTTTTCAAGCCAATGGCATAAACATTAGGTTCAGCAAGTTCTTCAACACTTAAGGATTGAGCGGTGGCAACAGGATATAATGAGTTTATGAGTCGGTCTATATCAGAAAACACGTGTACTACTTCAGGATCATGTGGATTTAAATCGACTAACTGCATAAAACTCCCATTTTTATATGTCGTTTTTGTTAATGATGTTAACAATGATATCGGATATTAGTTTAATCCTCTACTGTTGTTTTCAATATTCATTTTTATAGGTACTGTTCAGACCGCCATACTATCGCTTAGTTCAACAGTATGTAACTGAAAAAACGCCCAGTTGATAAAAATTAAAGTCCAACCTACACCGCTCAATTAAAGATTAATGATTTTTACTGAAAACTTTAAGAAGACAGTCACTTTAGTTTTTAATTTAACTAAAATGGACAGGCACTTAAAAATAAAAACCTTAGACTTAGGTTAAAACTCCTCTCAATCTCTCTAAACTTGACCTTGCAAAGCCCGCTTAACTATAAAGGTCTTTCTTTTCCTTTAATCTTAAAACTGATTTTGATTAATTTGAGAAACGCTAGCCATTTCAAAGTAATGGTTTTAAAAAATAATATTACAAAAATCACATAAAAGAATTAGCTAGCTAACAGTAATAGACTATTAGTCCTGTTACTTCGCCGCTTTCGAGCAGTTTTACTACAGTAGTTTTCAATAGCTTGTATTCGACCTACAGCACCGTGAAATAAATGTTCAAACTGTGTTGTTAATGTTAGCCAATTTGTTGGCTCGAGATTAAGCCTCTCAAGGATAGGAGGTAAATGATGATCTATATATCCGCGTTTATCCGTGCTAATACAACGCCCTGTCTGTTCTACAAGTAACAGGTATGACTTTAACTCAAAAGGTATTCCCTTTGATTTATTCTTGTTCATACCACCAACAAAACGAGCTAGTAGCTTAGGTTGTTTTGAATTCTTCGCACTTTGGCTTCGCTTTTTAAAACTTGTATAGTTAGATTGCTCTGGGGTCCTCGCAACCTCTGCACGAACAGGGTTTAAATCAACATAGGCCATGCACGCTAAAAGAGCAGATTCATCAAGTAGTGCTTGGCTCTTGAAGCGCCCTTCCCAAAAATGCCCGGTACATTCGTCTTCTTTATTTGCACGCCTGGCAATATACTCATTAAGCATTCGCATGAACCAACTAATACTAGAAAGGCGCGCTCTGTATTCTACAACCTCTTTATTTAAAAAGGCCTGTTGAACGTCACTCAATTGCTCACCACGGAGGAAGTTTTGACCTAAAGGCGTCATTTTACTGAGCTTATTCCAGCGTAGAAGAACGGCCTTGTCGCTTAACCTATTTGCTTTTTTATCATCTACATAAAGCACAATATGAGTATGATTACTCATCACGGCATAAGCACACACATCAATACAAAATACCTTCGCAAGAACAAGCAGACGATCTTCAACCCACCCTCGGCGATGTTCATATGATTTACCTGTGAGAGTGTCTTCTCCGCAAAGGTAGGCGCGTCTAACGCATCGGGATACACAGTGATAGTATTTAGTATTCGACAAACAGATTTGCCGCTTCCTTGCTAAAGCCATCGTCCACTCCTTGAACCGATAATTTAAAATGCATTAGCTGTAACTAAAGTGTAGACAAAAACTCTTGCGCTGCAAGAACAGTTAAGTGTAATGACTGTCTATTTAAATTTCTTCCTTTGGAATACAGCTGAGAGCTAGGCTTAAAGTGACTGTCCATGTAAAGAGTTAAACACTTTGTTACGGAAAAAAGCTGTTCAAATATCGTTAAAACCATATACTGCAAACAACAAGAAAAAAGATGAGGTTTTCTCGTGCAGTTCACTCAAGGTATGGAATACTTCTTTTCTGGCTTTAAGTTAATTAGCCAAAAGGGGTTGAAACGTTTTGTACTTATTCCTTTAACAATCAATATCCTGCTTTTTGGTAGTTCGCTGTTCTTTTTGTACGGTTGGCTCACTGATGGCTTTGCTTACATGAACTCGTTATTACCAGAATGGCTTAGCTGGCTCGAATGGCTAATGTGGCCGATTGCCGTGCTGGTGATTTTATTTAGTTACAGCATGCTCTTCACGGTTATTACGAATTTTATAGCAGCCCCATTTAACGGCCTGCTCAGTGAAAAAGTTGAGCTTTACTTAACTGGGCAAAAAATTAATGATGATAGCCTTTTCGATACAATGAAAGATGTGCCACGCATGCTAGGACGAGAGTGGACAAAACTTTGCTATTACCTACCACGCGCTATTGGCTTTTTTATTTTATTGTGGATTTTACCTGTGATCGGGCAAGTTTTATGGGTGCTTTTCACCTGTTGGATGTATGCCGTTCAATATGAAGACTACGCTTTCGATAACCATAAAATTAGCTTTAACGAAATGAAAGGTGACTTAAAGCAAAAGCAAACCTTGTCCTATGGTTTTGGTTTAGCTGTAATGATTTTAACTGCAATCCCAATTGTTAACTTAATTGTCATGCCTGTTGCAGTATGTGGAGGCACACGTTTATGGGTCGATAATTACCGAAGTAAATATCGAACTTAAATTAGATGTTTAATCGTCTAATTAAAAGGCCAATAGTTTTAGCTATTGGCCTTTTTATTTTCAAATTGATGCTAACTGTAAAGGCTTTGTGGAACCTTAGTTACATTCAAATGTACTGTGACCTCTTCACGATCGTGATACAAATGCTTGGCTTGCAGCTCGTAGCTCACTCCATATTTATCAAGCTCTTCTTTGATCATTTTCAAACATTCGTAAACGCTGTCAAAACGTTTTTTCATAGGCAACTTGAGATTAAAGATTAGCTCTTTAGCGTAGGCATTAACTGCCCAATCAATCATAAGATTAGTCACTTTTGTCGGCTTCTCTACCATGTCACACACTAACCACTGAATATTGCGCTTTTCAGGGCGATATTTAAAACCATCTACTCTGAAGTGCTTAACCTGCCCTGTTTCCATCAAATCATCATTCATTGGGCCATTATCGATTGCGCTTACAAACATTCCACGGCGCACTAGCTGATAAGTCCAACCACCTGGGCAAGCGCCTAAATCAACGCCTCGCATGCCAGGTTGCATACGTTCTTCGGCTTCATGGGGGGGAATAAACACGTTAAAGGCTTCATCGAGTTTTAAGGTAGAGCGGCTCGGCGCATCATTAGGCATACGTAAGCGCGGAATACCCATAAAGAAAGGCGAGTTGTTAAATGTATACGAATAGCCGACATAAGCACTGTCATTTGCTAAAAATAACACATGCATTACTGGTTTCTTCTCTGCAAGCTCGCGAGTTACCTTCGAGCGCTTTTCAAGCGACTTTTTCAGTGGCGTCGAAATCTTTTTGCAGAACTTAGACAGCTCTTTACCTTCGTTAGTATCGGGCGTTTCTACGCGTAAGTCACCACATTCAGGAAAGTCAGCGGCAGCATCAACAATGGCACTAACACGGTCTTCAAGTGGCATATTATCCACTAGAGTGCCAGTAAACCATTGACGCGCAAATACCATATTTTTGAAGTCGACTTTTTTTATGATTTCATCGCCGTGACTTGCATCAAAACATTCATAAACAACAATACCTGTATTTGGTTTTGTTTTAACGTAACCTGCAAAGCCTTGTTCAGCAGCTTGAAAGGTAATTTCAGCAGCGGCATCATTTTCAAAACCACTGCGACAATAAATAATTACACTCGACATAGATAACCCTTAAAACTTATATCGTGCGGCTTGAACTAACAAAATAGCCCAACCAATAATAAAACAAACGCCGCCAATAGGGGTGATAGGCCCAAGCCATTTCATGCCCGTTAATGCGAGTAAATACAAACTACCACTAAATAGAAACGTACCTGCTATAAAAAATCCACCAGCCCAACTTAGGTTCATGCCCCACTTAATTAAGATAGCAATAGCTATAAGTGCAAGGCCATGCACCATTTGATACTCAGCAGCTGTTTTAAAAATCCCAATTGCGTATTCCGAGACACGGTTTTTTAAACCATGAGCGGCAAATGCACCAAGCATCACCGAAAACATGCAGAATAAGCTGCCAACCATTAAATATAGTTTGATCATTGCTCATCTCCTGCCACTAAATTAATAATAAACTTTGCTGCATAATCAGCAGCTTGCTGTAGATTCTCTTCTTCAGTAATTCCACTTTTTTTACGTGGTTTTAGTGAATGATCACCATCTTTGAGAAATTTGATTTCTGGCGGATTAATCATTTTAAGATCAGCGAGCTCTTGCTGATTTCCAAATGTATCGCGCTCACCTTGCAGAACTAAAAAAGGACATGGTATGTCTGCAAAATGCTCTATACGAAGTTTTTCAGGTTTTCCTGGTGGGTGAAACGGATAACCAAAAGCCACAACTCCGGCTATTTTAGCTAGGCTCTGCTCGGTACAAAGCATAGAAGCCATACGCCCCCCCATTGATTTACCACCGATAAATAAAGGCAGCTCTGGCTGTCTCTCTCTCAGCACCTCTGCAAAGTATGCAAGCAACTTAGGAGCACGCTCTGGCGGTCTTCGCTTGCCTGTCTCTTTTGCAATTTGCATATATTGAAAATCAAACAACGCCACATCAATATTGAACTGACTAATAAGTTTAGCCATTGTTTGCATAAACTCAGAGTCGCTGCCCGCACCTGCGCCGTGTGCAAATATAAACTGTGCACGGGCATTGCCTGTTGCACTTTTAAACCACTGTAACATGTTAATACTCTTGTTCTTGCTCTACTAAGCTCAGCATCCAGTCTTTGAAAGACACTATTTTACCAAGCTCTGTTTGCGATTCGCGGATCACTAAATAGTAAGCATTTTTACTTTCTAATGAGTGATTAAACGGTATGACAAGTCGACCTGCATCAATATCAGGTTTAGCTAATACGCTATTACCAATAGCAACACCCTGACCATGCACCGCAGCTTGTAATACCATCGATGAGTGACTAAAAATTGGCCCTTGGTTAACTTGCACATTACGCACACCAGCCGTTTTCATCCAAGTTTTCCAATTTTTACGGGTCGTATCATGCAATAACGTATGATTCGCCAAATCACTTGGTTGATTGAGTGGCTTAGGGCCTGTTAATAATAATGGGCTACATAAAGGCACCAGATATTCAGTGTGCAGCTTATAAGTTTGCACCCCACTCCAGTGACCTCGGCCATAATAAATGGCAATATCGACATCGTCAGAAAGTGAATTCTCATCCTGATCTTGCGCTTTAATTCGCACATCAATCTCAGGGTGTAATTCATTAAATAAACTAAGTCTGGGCACTAACCATTGAATCGCAAAACTTGGCGTTAAGCTCACTGTCAGTGAACCTTTCGCACCTCGTGCAAGCAACTTTTCTGTAGCATCAATCAGCTGGGTAAAAATCTCTTTAATATCTAAAAAGTAACCTTGCCCTTCTTCGGTCAGCAATAAAGAGCGATTTTTACGCAAAAACAGTTTTAAACCTAAATGCTCTTCTAGGGTTTTAATTTGGTGACTCACCGCTGCTTGCGTTACATACAGTTCTTCTGCCGCTTTAGTAAAGCTCAAATGACGAGCCGCAGCTTCGAATGCTTTTAGCGCATTTAAGGGAGGTAAACGACGAGACATAATCACCAAGCTTAGAATTAGTTTTTCTTATGCGTCGATTATAGCGATACAAATAAAAAAAGGCGACCATGGTCGCCTTTTTCATACTTAAATAGCAAGATTACAAGTCACTAGCGCTAGTATCTAGTGGTGCAAAGCTCTTAACCAAGTCATCAACCGCTTTCATTTGCGATAAATAACCTTCTAGTTTACTTAGTGCAAGTGCACAAGGACCATCACATTTTGCTTCATTAGGATTAGGGTGTGCTTCAATGAACAGACCTGCAATACCTAATGCCATACCACTACGCGCAAGCTCTGCAGCTTGTGCACGGCGACCATCCGCAGAGTCAGCACGACCACCAGGACGCTGTAATGCGTGTGTTGCATCAAAGATAACCGGCGCCATAGGCTTCATGTCATCCATACCTAGCATATCAACCACTAGGTTGTTATAACCAAAGCTTGTGCCACGTTCACACAGCGCAACGTTGTTGTTGCCCGCTTCATTAAACTTTTTAATGATATGGCGCATTTCATGTGGCGCTAAAAACTGTGGTTTTTTCACGTTGATAATGGCGCCAGTTTTTGCCATAGCAACGACTAAATCAGTTTGTCGAGCAAGAAAAGCAGGTAATTGAATAACATCAACAACTTCAGCCACAGGTGCGGCTTGATGTGGCTCATGTACATCAGTGATTAAAGGCACATTGAAAGTAGATTTAATTTCTTCAAATATTTTTAAACCTTCTTCCATACCTGGGCCACGGTATGAATTAATTGAAGAGCGGTTTGCTTTATCAAAAGATGCTTTAAACACATATGGAATGTTTAGCTTTGATGTTACTTCTACGTAATGCTCAGCAATACGCATCGCTAAATCACGTGATTCAAGTACATTCATACCACCAAACAGCACAAATGGCTTGTTGTTGGCTAATTCAATGTCGTTAATTTTAATTAACTGGTTGTTCATTTTTATTCCTTAAGGTGCAACAGCTTGAAGCATTAATCCACAAATATAAGCCATGTAAGTACCTACACCGTAACCCAAAACAGCAAGTAAAACACCTACTGGCGCGAGAGACGGGTGGAATGCTGATGCAACAACAGGTGCAGATGCTGCGCCGCCTACATTCGCTTGAGAGCCTACTGCCATATAAAACAGTGGTGCTTTAATTAGTTTCGCGACGATTAACATTAAGCTTGCATGAGTAATCATCCAAATCGCGCCCAGTACAAAATACATTGGCGAGTCAAAAATCGCGGTAATATTCATATGTAAACCAATTGAAGCAACAAGAATATATAAAAAGCTTGATGCTACTTTTGAAGCACCAAAGGCTTCAATATGGCGAACTTTAGTAAATGATAAACTAATACCTATGGTGGTAGAAATAACAATTAACCAAAAGAATTTACTATTTAAACTATACTCTTGCGCCCAAGGGAAATTAGCCCCAAAAAACGGACCTAAAAAGTCTGCACAAAAATGAGCAAGGCCAGTAATACCAAAGGCAATAGCAATAATCGTCATGTAATCATTTAAGGTTGGCATACGCGCATGCTCAGCATGATACTTTTCAACGCGCTCTTTTAAATCTTCAATTGCACGAGTATCTGCCCCTGTTTTGGCATCAATCGCCTTATGATTAGCTGCCATTAATAATAACACCGCCATCCATAAGTTCGCCACGATGACATCAACAGTTACCATTGCAGAGAAAATATCACCGCCCACTTCAAACATTTCTTTCATTGATGCTTGGTTTGCACCACCACCAATCCAGCTACCAGCAATGGTCGTCATACCGCGCCATACAGCATCAGGGCCATGGCCTCCGACAGCTTCAGGGTAAACCGCACTCATTACTAAGATAGCGAGTGGTCCACCAATAACGATACCCATGGTACCCGTTAAAAACATTATTAATGCTTTAGGACCAAGGTTAATAATGGCTTTTAAATCAATACTAATGGTCAGCAATATTAAGCAGGCTGGCAGTAAATAACGTGATGCAACAAAATAAACATTTGAAGAGTGACCATCAACAATACCAAAAGTATTCAGTAATGATGGTAAAAAGTAGCAAAGTAATAATGCCGGTACGTATTTATAAAATTTTTGGCACGCAGCATTATTACTGTGAGAGGTTTTAAAAATAAACCCCAAAATAACGGCAAGCAAACCAAGTACGACTGCGTCATTGGTAATTAGCGCACTGTGGGCGTCAGTCATAAATGTTCCTTTAAAATTAGTGGTGTGTATTATTGTTGTCTTCTATTTCAGCAATTTGATGCTGAATAACTTCGATAGCAGGATCATCTGGGCACTCGTTAATAAAGTACTGCAAATCATCGCGGGCCATTTTTGGGCAATCTAGCTGATTAAGTAAATAACCACGGTCACGACGCTCATAAGGGTCATCACCAAGTAATTCCATCAACATTTCAACACAATGCAAAGCATGACCAAATTTACTTTCGCTAATAAAAGACCATTTTTGCTGAGCTAAATATAATTTATATAGCTCTTCATCAAAAATCAGCTCAAGAGGTTCTTGTTCATCACCATTTTCTTCACACGCATTCTCTGGTGTTATATACCAGCTCTGCTGTCCCGTGCTGGGCTCAATTAAATAACCTTCTTCATCACTCATACCAACATGAACGTGCACGTCTCCTTGACTAAGAGTAACAGTCGCGTCCAATTCAGCATGTTGCAATAAATGACAAAGTAAAACTGCCAGCGTGGTTTGTGTACCACTGCGCATGGTAATGGTGTAGCTAAAACTATTTAACGTATACTCAGGCACTTTTAAGCTTGATGAGCTAAATAGCCATTGTTGATAAAAGGTATCAAGTAACTTATCGAGACGCTCATGTGGCTCTTTTAATTCAGCGCAAAGAGCTGTTACCGTGTCTTCAAGCTCATTGAGGGTGTCATAACAGGCTGTTAAATCAGCTTGATGATCCCACTTCAATTCAGCGTCGATACAACGATAAAGCACTTTCGAAGAAAATGCGTCAAAGGCCTCTTCTTGATAGGATTCATTTTGATCTTCAAACCAAGGGGTGGTCATTTATACTGCTACATCTCTTACAAAAACGAACAGCTAGTTTACCTACTTTTCCCCTAAGTTACCAATACTGAGCGATGAGATATAAAAAAGCGGTATGACAACCTAGGCCATCAAATACCGCTTAGAGATTCTTAAAGAAGAAGTGCTGTTTTAGCAGAGGCTAAATAGCCAATTGCCAATAAGATGAGTGTGGTGATTACAAGTAATACGAG
This sequence comes from Pseudoalteromonas sp. NFXS39, assembly GCF_040148775.1. Lineage (NCBI taxonomy): Bacteria > Pseudomonadati > Pseudomonadota > Gammaproteobacteria > Alteromonadales > Pseudoalteromonadaceae > Pseudoalteromonas > Pseudoalteromonas sp. NFXS39. The sequence continues at coordinate 364,490 of NZ_JAGDEC010000004.1, forward strand.
CTTCGCACTTTTTGCATTTTGCTTAGCAGCAACAACACCTAACACAATGTATGCAATAACTAAGATTATCTTTTCTAATAACCAAGACTGCTCTAAAGGGTTAAATCCTGCCATCACAATCAATACCACTGCAGAAACTAGCAGTAAAGTGTCGATACTATGACTACCAATAAATACCACTTTATTTTTTGCCAAAGTACCCGATTTTAAGCGTGAAAACGAACGAACGTAAAATAAGATAATACTCAACACGGCAAACAGCATGTGAGTATGTTTTACTGCTAAATAATCCATATGCCCCTAATTTTGCTTTAATTAATCTGGATAACGTACAAGTACGTCTTCGATTTCTTTAACCCGCTGATTAAACACTTCAATTAACTTCGGATCAAATTGTTTGCCCTGTTGCGAGTTAATTTCCTTGATTACATCTTCAAGTGACCACGGCTCTTTATAACAGCGTTTATGACGTAGCGCATCAAACACATCAGCTAATGCTACAATGCGACCTGCAATTGGAATTTCCTCACCTTTTAAACCTTTCGGATAGCCTGAACCATCCCAACGCTCATGATGTGATAAAGCAATAATGGCTCCTGTATTAACAATGTCACGATTTGAATCTTTTAAAATTAAATGACCTTTTTCAGCATGCTGCTGCATGATAGCCCATTCTTCATCGGTGAGCGGCCCTGGCTTATTTAAAATTGCATCAGGAATACCCACTTTACCTACATCATGTAGGGGCGCTGCTAAGCGAATAAGTTCAGCTTCGCGTTTGGGTAAACCATAGCCCAAGGCCAATTCATAGCAAATGTGCGAAACACGTTTTACATGGTTACCGGTTTCCGTTGAGCGTTGCTCTAACGCTTCACTAAGCCTAAATACTAACTCTTGCTGTGTTGCTTCAATTTCAGATTGTAACTGTACATTTTCATACGCCAACTGCACATTTTGTGAAAAAATTTCAATCAGATGACGCTGAGTGTCTGTTAAATGCTTAGGGATACCGGAAATAAATAACATCGAGTTGTGATTACATTCACTACAACAATAAGCAAATAAATAATTTTCACGGTAGACGATGGTTTTTTCGTTCAGTGCTTGCTGGCAGGCTTGCAACTGCTCATTATCTAGGACTTCTTCGATAGCCTTACCTTCACTACGTTCAAACTCACCACGCCCCGAAAATACCACTAACTTCTTTTGATTATCCTGCGGGTTACTGGCAACTAAGCTTGTTGCATACATTGCTTGATCTACAGTACCGAGTAATGAGGTGAGTTGTTGCATCACCCCTTCAATAAAGCTCTCAAGTGAATGAGTTGAGAAAATATCACGTGATGCTTTAATAATTTTTTCAAGGCCTTGACGAGATTGCTCAATCGATAAAATGTCACGGTAAGAACGTAAACTCGACATAACCACGGTAAAAAGTTTCTGTGCAGTTAGCTCAGTTTTTGACTTGTAGTCATTGATATCGTAGTTAACTATCACTTGTCGCTCAGGTGCTTGACCTGGCTGACCGGTACGAAGAATGATACGAATGTGATTATTTTTTGCAGTTTCGCGAATAAACTTAGCAACCTTAAGGCCTGCGTCGTCAGTTTCCATTACCACATCAAGTAATACGATGGCAGCATCTGGATGCTGCTCAATTACCTCTTTGGCTTCTTCACCCGAATAGGCACTAATAAACTCTAAGCGTTTATCTTGAAATTCAAAGTCACTCAACGCAAGCTTTGTTACGGCATGTACTTCTGGCTCATCATCGACGATGATGACTTTCCAACTACCCTGAACCACCTCATTAACTTCATCAAGTGCTTCATCCGAAAACAAAAAATCATCCATTGTATGGGACCCTCAAAGGCTATGTACGCACAGTGCTCTTCATGATTATTTAGGCCATTGTGCTAAGGTTACACGGTCATTACCGCCAAGATCTTTAATTGTAAGTATATGGCTATACGACATTTGTGCAAAAAATTCTTGTACCTTCACACTTTGTTTGTAGCCATGTTCAATTAAAAGATAGCCATTTGTCGTTAAATAGTCACGCGCGCTAGTAATAATTTGTTTAATATCAGCCATACCGTCATCATCTGCAACTAATGCAGAGAGCGGTTCAAAGCGAACATCACCTTGGCTTAAGTGCTCATCATCATGTTCAATATACGGAGGATTGCTGACAATTAGGTCAAACTTTTCTGTACTTACTGCACTAAACCAATTGCTCAACGTAAAAGTGGCGTTGTTAATACTAAGTCGTTGTTTGTTCTCTTGGGCAAGCTCAACTGCATCAGCAACTCTATCAACCCCTGTCACCTGCCAATTTGGCATTTCACTGGCTAATGCTAAGGCAATTGCCCCTGTTCCCGTGCCTAAATCAAGCACCTTGGCATCAGCAGGTAATTCAAGACCTAAAGCATACTCAACTAAAGTTTCGGTATCAGGTCTTGGGATCAAAGTCGTTGGGTTAACCTTCAAAGGAAGGCTCCAAAATTCACGAAAGCCAACAATGTGAGCAACGGGTTCACCATTTAAACGGCGCTGACATGCTTGTTCAAAATCAAGTTGTTGCTGTTCGGTAAGTTGTTTTTCTGGCCAGGTAAATAAGTAACTGCGTGGTTTATCAAGAATGGATAATAAGAGGACTTGTGCGTCTAGCTTAGCACTGTCGCTGCTAGGCGTTAATAACGCCGTTGCAGCAACAATTGCTTGTTCAATGCTTTGCGGCACGATTATTCATCGCCCATCGCAGCAAGTAAATCAGCTTGGTGTTCTTGCATTAGAGGTTCAATAACACTGCCCAAATCACCTGCAACTACTTCATTTAAACGGTAAAGCGTTAAATTAATACGGTGATCTGTGATACGACCCTGCGGGTAATTATAAGTACGAATACGCTCAGAACGGTCACCACTACCTACTAGGTTACGACGCTCTGATGCTTCAGCCGCTTGACGCTTTTCATCTTCAGCTTGTTGTAAGCGCGCACCAAGTACTGACATCGCTTTAGCACGGTTTTTATGCTGTGAACGTTCATCCTGACACTCTACAACTACGCCCGTTGGAATATGCGTAATACGGATTGCTGAGTCAGTTTTATTTACGTGCTGACCACCGGCACCCGATGCACGGAAAGTATCTACTTTAATATCCGCAGGATTAATCTCAATTGCTTCCGCTTCAGGGATTTCAGCCATGACTGCTACAGTACACGCAGATGTATGAACACGGCCTTGCGATTCTGTCTCTGGTACACGTTGTACACGGTGCGCACCTGATTCGAACTTCAGCTGACCATAAACACCTTCACCTGAGATATGTGCAATCACTTCTTTATAACCGCCGTGCTCACCTTCATTAGTACTAACGACTTCCACTTTCCACTTTTTAGTTTCAGCGTAGCGACTGTACATACGGAATAAGTCACCTGCGAAGATAGCAGCTTCATCACCACCGGTACCGGCACGAACCTCTAGGTAGACGTTATTATTGTCTTTAGGGTCCTTAGGTAACATTAGAATTTGGATTTCGTCTTCTAAAGCAATTATTTGTGCTTTTGCTTCTTTATATTCTTCTTGCGCCATTTCACGCATATCAGGATCAGAGTCTTTTAACATTTCTTCAGCAGTAGCAACATCATCTTGTGCTTGTTGGTAAGCTAAAAATGCTTTTACGATTTCTTCTAATTCTGAGTATTCTTTAGATAAGGCACGAAAGCGATTTTGGTCGCTGATCACAGAGGGGTCGCTTAGTAGCGCTTGCACTTCCTCATAACGCTCAACTAAGGTTTCTAATTTTCTATAAACAGACTCTTTCATTTAACGACTATTCCTGATCAATACCTAACATTTTCTTTAATTGGCTTAACTCCGCTGCTTCACCTTTTTTAGCAGCATCTTGAATGGCACGGGTAGGTGCGTGCATCAAGCGGTTGGTCAGTTTGTTTGCCAACTCGAGTATAACTTTTTCAGCTTCTTTACCTGCTTGCAGCTGGCCTAAGGCTTTTTCGACAAGTTCTGACTTTATATCTTGTACATCGTTGCGATAATGGCGAATTAAATCCACCGAATCGAGTGAACGCAACCACATAGCAAATTCATCGGTACGTGAGCGAATAATAGCTTGTGCTTGCTCAGCAGCCTGCTCACGGGCGGCGATATTCTCGCTTACTATGGCTTGTAAGTCATCAACTGAATACAAATAGGCCGCATCTAATTCGCCTACTTGGCTCTCGATATCACGTGGTACTGCAATATCAATAAATAACATTGGTTTGTGACGGCGCTTTTTCAGCGCTTGTTCTACTACCCCTTTACCAATGATGGGCAAAGTACTGGCGGTTGAACTAATTACAATATCTGCATCATGTAAACGCTCAGGTAACTGAGCTAATGCAATGACATCCGCATTAACATCATCTGCTAACGTTTTAGCTCGTTCAATAGTACGGTTAGCAACTGTTATTTTTTGCGGATCATTTTGGTATAAGTGTTTAGCAACCAGCTCTATCGTCTCACCTGCCCCAATAAGCAATACATTGGTTTTATCTAATTTGCCATAAATGTGCTTAGCAAGATTAACAGCTGCATAAGCAACAGATACCGCACTGGCACCAATATCAGTTTCGGTACGAACTTGTTTTGCAACTGAAAATGTTTTTTGAAATAAACGGTCGAAGGTTACACCTATCGCATCATGGGTTTTCGCATTATGGTAAGCTTGCTTTATTTGCCCTAAAATTTGCGGCTCACCGAGTACTAACGAATCTAAACCACATGAAACCCGCATTAAATGGTTAATTGCTTCATGATCTTCATGATAATAAACATTATTGCTCAGTTCCTGTTCATCCAACCCATGGAAACTGGCTAACCAGTGCAACAGGGTTTGGGAATTACGCTCGGCAAGGCTACAATAGATTTCAGTTCGGTTGCAGGTCGAAACAATAACCGCCTCATTAAAATGCGAGTGACCACTTAATTGCTGCAACGCCTCAGACATTTGCTCTGGCGAAAAAGCGACTTTTTCACGTAATTCTACGGATGCGGTTTTGTGATTTATACCAAGTGCTACGATGGTCATATGTACCAAATATTGCTAAGCCCAGCTGTAAAGGCGTTAATTTTACCAAAAATCAGCGGAATATGGAAAGTAAGGAACGACATTTGATTAAACAATATTTGATTTTATTCATATTTTTTTTATTTATAGGTGGCTGTGCGCAAAAAATTTCAACAGTTGATTACATTTATCCCGACTGGAAAAGCCGATTAGAACAACAAGCTCAGTGGCAAGTACAAGGCAAAATGGCATTTATTAGTACAGAGCAACGCCAATCCGCCAATTTAAATTGGCAGCACGATGAGCAGCACAGTGAAATGGTACTCACCAGTTTTATTGGTACTCGCATCCTATCTTTAAAACAAAATGCACAAGGTGCTGAACTTGAATATGACGGCGATGTTTATACAGATAGTGATGCCTCAATGTTATTATATCGCCTAACAGGTTTTTCAATCCCATTAGATAACGCGGCAAAATGGCTAAAAGGAACTGTAGAAAACGAACAAGCCAGCTTTGATGAGCAAGGTCGTTTAAAAAAACTTATATGGCAAGCTCAAGATGGTCAGCAATGGCAGATTAGCTATTCAAATTACATCAAACATAATGGCTATTGGCTTCCTGTTAAGCTAAGCCTTAAAAACCAAAAAATTCGTATTAAAATTCAACTTAATGATTGGCAGTTAAATTAATAATGACGCAAGCTTCAACCGCCCCGCTAACTTTAATAGCACCAGCAAAACTTAATTTATTTCTTCATATAAATGGTCGCCGTGAAGATGGCTACCATGAACTAGAAACTTTATTTACCTTTTTAGAATTTGGTGATGACTTAACATTTACAGTGACCAATGATCTGGACATAAATGTAAAGGGTGATACCAGCGGCATTGAGTTAACAGACAATCTTATATACAAAGCAGCCCGTTTATTACAACAGCATTGTGATTGCCAACAAGGCGTTTCTATAGAATTATTAAAACGCTTGCCTATGGGCGGTGGCGTCGGTGGTGGTTCATCCGATGCGGCCACTACCCTATTAGCTCTCAATAAGCTATGGGGCTGTGATTTATCACTCGCAGAGTTAGCAAAACTTGGAGTAACATTAGGCGCCGATGTTCCGGTGTTTATTAATGGTCACAGCGCGATTGCTCATGGTATTGGCGAGCAGTTAGAAAATGTTGAATTACCGCGAAGCTGGTTTTGTGTTATTCATCCAGGGGAACATGTCAGCACCGCGAAAATTTTTACTCACCCTGATTTAAAACGCGACACTCCCAAGCTAAAAGCAGACTGGCAAATAGAAAATTTAGGCAACGATTGTGAGGCTTTAGTTAAAAAGCTCTGCCCCGAGGTTGAAAAAGCCCTGCAGTGGTTGCTAAAATACGCACCGTCAAAGATGACTGGTACAGGCGCTTGCTGCTTTGCTGAGTTTTCAACCGAGGCAGAAGCACAACAAGTTTTAGCTCAATTACCAGAAAAATGGACAGGTTTTGTTGCAAGTAGTGCTACACTTTCACCTGCTCATACAGCATTAAATGCTCACTTTGAAATGAAGTAACGTACAAGTAAATGTTAACCTGCTTTGGTGCCTACCATAGCCTGTTAGTCCCAAAATTCAGTGCCTGAGGAACCCTACCGTGCCTGACATGAAGCTCTTCGCTGGTAACGCAACACCTGAGCTAGCTCAAAAAGTTGCAAAACGTTTGTATATTGAATTAGGCGATGCTGTTGTTGGCCGTTTTAGTGACGGTGAGATCAGTGTTCAAATTAATGAAAATGTTCGTGGCTCTGACGTTTTCATTGTCCAATCAACCTGTAACCCCACTAACGATAACCTGATGGAGCTTATCGTTATGGTTGATGCCCTACGTCGTGCATCTGCTGGACGTATTACCGCAGTTATTCCTTATTTTGGTTACTCACGTCAAGACCGCCGCGTGCGTTCTGCGCGTGTTCCAATAACAGCTAAAGTAGTTGCAGATTTCCTTTCAAGTGTTGGGGTTGACCGCGTTCTGACGGTTGATTTACACGCTGAACAAATCCAAGGTTTCTTCGACGTACCAGTTGATAACGTATTTGGTAGCCCAGTGCTACTTGAAGATATGAAAGAACGCGACTTCGATGATGTTGTGGTTGTTTCTCCTGACATCGGTGGTGTTGTTCGTGCTCGTGCAATCGCTAAGCTATTAAACGACACAGACCTTGCTATTATTGACAAGCGTCGTCCGCAAGCAAACGTTTCACAAGTAATGCACATTATTGGTGACGTTGAAGGTCGTGACTGTATCATCGTTGATGATATGATCGATACTGGTGGCACTTTATGTAAGGCAGCGGCAGCACTTAAAGAGCACGGTGCAAAACGCGTATTTGCTTACGCAACTCACCCTGTGCTTTCAGGTGATGCAGCTGAGAACATCCGTAATTCAGTGATTGACGAAGTTATCGTAACTGACTCAATTACATTAACTGATGAGCTTAAAGCAATTGATAAAATCAAAGTGCTCACGCTTGCAGATATGCTTGCTGAAACAATCCGTCGTATCAGCAACGAAGAATCTATTTCAGCGATGTTTGAACACTAATCAAAGTCACTGAAATACTATAAAAAGCACCGCCTAGGTGCTTTTTTTGTAGTCGTTATTTATTTTCCCTGAAAGGGGTGGTATGATAGCGCGCCTTTTGGCTGGGGACCTTGGTCGCAAAGGCCCTAAGACTATTAATTATTGGAGACATTATGTCAACTTACACATACAATGCAGAATTACGTACAGAAACAGGTACTGGTGCGAGCCGCCGCCTACGCCGTGAAGATAAAGTTCCTGCAATCCTTTACGGTGCTGACAAAGAAGCTGCATCAATCGTTCTTGCACACAAAGATATGATCAAAGCGCAAGAAGACGAAGGTTTCTACACGCATATCCTTACTTTAAACATCGGTGGCGAGTCAGTTGAAGCTATCCTTAAAGATATTCAACGTCACCCGTTCAAGCCTAAGATCACTCACTTAGACTTCCAACGTGTAGATGCTACTCACAAACTTCACACTAAAGTGCCAGTACACTTCATCGGTGAAGACAAAGTAACTAAAGCAGGCAACACAGTTGTTCACCAATTAACTGAAATCGAAATCACGTGTCTTCCTAAGTCACTTCCTGAGTTCGTAGAAGTTGATGTTGCTGATCTAGTAGCGGGTGATTCAATCCACCTTTCTGACCTTAAACTTCCTTCAGGTGTTTCATCTGTTGAGCTAGCTAAAGGCGCTGATCACGATCAGTCAGTTGTTACTATCAAAGCTAACAAAGCAGCTCCTGCTGAAGACGAAGCTTCAGAAGACGCTGCAGAATAATTTTTAAGGTGTAAACACCTTGAATTCTATTCAAATGCTTGTGGGCCTGGCTAATCCAGGCCCCGAATACGCAAATACACGCCATAATGCAGGTGCTTGGTTCATCGAAGAACTGGCTGCACGTTATAACTGCACACTCAAACATGATCCAAAATATCACGGCCTCACTGGCAAAGTGATTATTCAAGGCCAAGAATTTAAATTACTGATCCCTACGACTTATATGAATTTAAGTGGTAAAGCGGTGAGTAGTCTCGCTAATTTCTTTAAAATTCCTGTAGAGAACATTCTCGTTGCACACGATGAAATGGACTTAGAACCAGGGGTTGCAAAACTTAAAAAAGGTGGTGGCCACGGCGGTCACAACGGTTTAAAAGATATTATTGCGAAAATGGCAAACCAAAGAGATTTCATGCGTCTTCGTATTGGCATTGGTCATCCTGGTCACCGAGAAATGGTAACAGGCTGGGTGCTAGGTAAAGCTGCGAAAGACGATCAAGAAAAAATGGACGCCGCCGTTGACGAAGCAGTTCGTTGTATGGAAATACTTGCAAAAGATGGTGTGTTAAAAGCACAAAACAGACTACATTCATTTAAACCTTAATCCGTTTTAATGAAATTACACAAGGTATCTTACTATGGGTTTTAAATGTGGCATCGTTGGTTTGCCAAACGTTGGTAAATCAACACTATTTAATGCACTAACTAAAGCGGGTATTGAAGCCGCTAACTTCCCTTTCTGTACCATCGAACCAAATACGGGTGTGGTACCGGTTCCTGATGCGCGCTTAAATGATTTAGCCGCTATCGTAAATCCTCAGCGTATTTTACCAACGACGATGGAATTCGTTGATATTGCCGGTCTAGTAAAAGGTGCATCTAAAGGTGAAGGTTTAGGTAACCAGTTCCTAGCAAACATTCGTGAAACAGATGCGATTGGTCATGTTGTTCGTTGTTTTGAAGATGAAAACATTGTTCACGTTGCTGGCACAATTGACCCTGCTGATGATATTGATGTAATTAACACTGAATTAGTACTGGCTGATATGGACAGTGCTGACAAAGCCATTTTACGTAATGCTAAAAAAGCTAAAGGCGGCGACAAAGACGCTAAAGAACAAAATGCTGTTTTAGAAAAAGTGAAAGTACATCTAGATGAAGGTTTAACGTTACGTTCTTTAGAACTAACAAAAGAAGAACAGGCTGCAATTAAGCCTCTTAACTTCTTAACAATTAAACCAACTATGTACATTGCTAACGTAGCAGAAGATGGTTTTGAAAATAACCCTTACCTAGATAAAGTACGTGAAATTGCTGCTGCAGAAGATGCCGTTGTTATTCCAGTATGTGCTGCTATTGAATCTGAGTTATCTGAGCTTGAAGAAGAAGATAAATTAGAATTTATGGCTGACTTAGGTTTAGAAGAGCCAGGTCTTAACTTAGTGATCCGCGGTGGTTACGAGTTACTTAAATTACAAACATACTTCACTGCAGGCGTAAAAGAAGTACGTGCATGGACAATCCCTGTAGGTGCAACTGCGCCACAAGCTGCGGGTAAAATCCACACTGACTTTGAGCGTGGCTTTATCCGTGCACAAACTATCGCATTTGATGACTACATTGCGTTTAAAGGTGAAAGTGGTGCTAAAGAAGCAGGTAAAATGCGCCAAGAAGGTAAAGAATACATCGTTAAAGATGGTGATGTAATGAACTTCTTATTTAACGTATAAGCATTTTCGCTAGTTTTATTTTTAAAAGGCTCGTTATTACGAGCCTTTTTTATTACCTAAGTTTTGCTAGCTTTGTAGATAATGCTAGTCTTAAAGATGCCTGTCACTTTAGGGGATTAATGTTCTTTAATTTACGTGTATTGATTACAAATCGTATTTCTACACATATGAGTTAAGCAAGCTGATCTCAACAACAGTTTAACCAGAAAGTTAATAAGGTCAGTATCAATTCAATCTACCCTATTGCTGAATTAATGAACCAATAATAGGTAAAAGTGCAAACTATTTTTAGCTAAAGTGCTTATTGAAAACCCTTAACTTTGACTTTTATGCGATTAAACAGCCTAAAAGAACACACTAACTAATTTTGCAACTTGATTTTTGTTTAAAAATCAATCAGATTAAAATCAGTGTAATAGCAACCTCAAAGCAGATTGCAGTTTTAAATTGGCAAATAGCTGTCAAAAAAACAGCAATTCAAATGAAATTTAGCCACTTAGCTTAATTTTAGCGCAAACAAACACAGATAAGCGTTTTTTTGCAAAAAAGGTGTTGACGGATTTAGGTCATATCAGCATAATACGCCCCGCACTCAGCGATGAAGTGCTAACAAAAAAGATGGCTAAGTAGCTCAGTTGGTTAGAGCACATCACTCATAATGATGGGGTCACAGGTTCAAATCCCGTCTTAGCCACCATTCTTTTTGTTGCTCAATGAAGAGTTTAAAATAACTACCAGTACTTTAAGTACAAATGATGCGGGAGTGGCGGAATTGGTAGACGCGCTGGATTTAGGTTCCAGTAACTTCGGTTGTGAGAGTTCAAGTCTCTCCTTCCGCACCATGTTCTTGATAAGAACTAAAACTATCAAGCTTTTGTTGGGATATCGCCAAGCGGTAAGGCAGCAGGTTTTGATCCTGCCATTCCCAGGTTCAAATCCTGGTATCCCAGCCACAATGGCTAAGTAGCTCAGTTGGTTAGAGCACATCACTCATAATGATGGGGTCACAGGTTCAAATCCCGTCTTAGCCACCATTCTTTCTTTAGAATGGCTCTACAGGAGTTTAAACTGTACTCAATGAAGAGTTTAAAATAACTACCAGTACTTTTAAGTACAAATGATGCGGGAGTGGCGGAATTGGTAGACGCGCTGGATTTAGGTTCCAGTAACTTCGGTTGTGAGAGTTCAAGTCTCTCCTTCCGCACCATGTTCTTGATAAGAACCAAAACTATCAACTTATTCTTTGTTGGGATATCGCCAAGCGGTAAGGCAGCAGGTTTTGATCCTGCCATTCCCAGGTTCAAATCCTGGTATCCCAGCCACTTTCTCTACCAAGAGAGTGTTGAAGAATGTCTCTAGCTAAGAGTTGAAAGTAGCAACCCTTTTGATGCGGGAGTGGCGGAATTGGTAGACGCGCTGGATTTAGGTTCCAGTAACTTCGGTTGTGAGAGTTCAAGTCTCTCCTTCCGCACCATGTTCTTGATAAGAACCAAAACTATCAAATTATTCTTTGTTGGGATATCGCCAAGCGGTAAGGCAGCAGGTTTTGATCCTGCCATTCCCAGGTTCAAATCCTGGTATCCCAGCCACTTTCTCTACCAAGAAAGTGTTGAAGAATGTCTCTAGCTAAGAGTTGAAAATAGCAAATTATTTGATGCGGGAGTGGCGGAATTGGTAGACGCGCTGGATTTAGGTTCCAGTAACTTCGGTTGTGAGAGTTCAAGTCTCTCCTTCCGCACCATGTTCTTAAGTAGAACTAAAACTCTTCAAGTTTAGCGTTGGGATATCGCCAAGCGGTAAGGCAGCAGGTTTTGATCCTGCCATTCCCAGGTTCAAATCCTGGTATCCCAGCCAACTAACTTCCCTTTCTAATTTCTAATTTCTAATTTCTAATTTCTAATTTCTAATTTCTAATTTCTAATTTCTAATTTCTAATTTCTAATTTCTAATTTCTAATTTCTAATTTCTAATTTCTAATTTCTAATTTCTAATTTCTAAT